>JAGWMT010000056.1 GCA_028871595.1 Elusimicrobiota bacterium | reverse complement strand
CCTACCAACCGCCGTCGTCGTCGAAGTCGCCGCGGCCTTTCTTGCCGCCCTTCTTCTCGCCGAAGCCGCCCTTTCCGGGCTTGCCGCCCTTCCCGCCGCCGTCGAAGCCGCCCTTGCGGTCCTCGTACTTTTTCTTGCGCTCGTGGAAGCCCTTCTTGTCGGGGCCGAAGTTGGGCCGGTCGCCGAAGCCGCCGAAGGCGGGCTTGTCGCCGAAGCCGCCGGGCTTGGGTCCGCTGAATCCTCCGGGCCGGGGCGAGCCGGGAGCGCGGGGCTCCATGGGCCGAGCCTCGTTGACGAACATGCGCCGTTCACCGACGGGGCTGTTGTTCAGCTTGGCGATCGCGTCGGCCGCTTCGGCGTCGGTGGACATCTCCACGAAGCCGAAGCCCTTCGACCGCCCCGTCTCGCGGTCCATGATCACCTTCGCGCTGACCACCGTGCCGCAGGCGGCGAAGATCGTCTTCAGCTGGCTCTCGGTGACCTCGTAAGGCAGGCCGCCGACGAACATTTTCTTACCCATTTTCCGGTTCTTCTCCTTTGGTTGATCCGGCTTATCTCCGGGCCGCCGCCGCGCGCGCCGGAGGCAGGCGCAGCAGTTCGATCTCCGGATGCTTCTCCGTCAGGTACTGCACCGACCACGGGCTTGGAAAGAGAATCATTTCCGCGCCGTCCTCGTCACGCACGCGCGCGGACTGCATGGGCAGGCCCACGGCGTCCACCGCGCCCATCGGCGTCTTCGCGCCGATCCAGCGCGCGATGGTCCACGGCATCGGCTCCAGCCGCGAATCCACCCCGTACTCGGACAGAAGACGGAACTGAGCGACTTCGAACTGCAGGGGTCCGACGGCGGCCAGCAGGGTGGTCTTCGCGTCGCCCATGTCCCGCGGAAACAACGGGCGCACCACGCCTTCGCGCAGCAGCTGCTCCAGCCCCTTCGCGAAGGGCTTGTACTTCGCCGGGTTCGGATTGCTGATGCGCGCGAAGCACTCCGGCGCGAAGCGCGGGATCTCGTCGTACGCGATCGCGGGATCCTCGCTCAGCGTGTCGCCGATCCCGAAGTCCGAATAGCCCACCAAGCCGATCACGTCGCCGGCGTAGGCCTCCTCGATGATCTCGCGGTCGCGGCCGAAGATCTTGTGCGCGTTGGCCAGGCGATAGGTCTTGCCCGTGCGCGAGTGCACGACCGGCAGGTCGCGCGTGAACTTCCCGGAAACGACCCGGACGAACGCGACGCGGTCGCGGTGCTTGGGATCCATGTTGCCCTGGATCTTGAACACGAAGCCCGAGAAGGAGTCGCGCGTGGGCGCCACGAGTCCGCCGGCCGACGCGCGCGGGGCGGGCGCCGGGGCGTGCTCCAGCAGGGCGTCCAGCAGGAGCTGCACGCCGAAATTATTGACCGCGCTGCCGAAGAAAACGGGCGTGGTGCCGCCCTTGAGCGCGTCGGCGCGGTCGAAGCCGGGGCTGGTGGCCTCGATCAGGGCCAATTGCTCGACGAAGCGTTCATAGGAGTCCGCGTCGAGGGCGTCCTTCACCGCCGGATCGCCGATGCCGGCCACCTCGACGGGCGCCTTGTACGCGCCGCGCGCGGTGCGCTCGTACAGGTGGGCCTGGCGCATCACGCGGTCGTACACGCCCTTGAAGCGCTCGCCCACGCCCATGGGCCAGTTCACCGGGAACGCGTGGATCTGAAGAGTGCTCTCGAGCTCGTCCATCAGCTCCAGCAGGTCGCGCGCCTCGCGGTCCAGCTTGTTCATGAAGGTCAGGATCGGGATGCCGCGCAGACGGCAGACCTCGAACAGCTTGCGGGTCTGGCTCTCGATGCCCTTGCCGGCGTCGATGACCATCACCGCGGCGTCCACGGCGGTGAGCACGCGGTAGGTGTCCTCGGAGAAATCCTTGTGGCCGGGCGTGTCGAGCAGGTTGATGCGGTGGCCCTGGTAGTCGAACTGGAGCACCGTCGAGGAAACGGAGATGCCGCGCTTGCGCTCCAGCTCCATCCAGTCGGACGCGGAGGAGCTCTGGTTCTTGCGCGCGGTGACGGATCCGGCCAACTGGAGGGCGCCTCCGTAAAGGAGGAGCTTCTCCGTCAGCGTGGTCTTTCCCGCGTCGGGGTGGGAGATGATCGCGAAGGTGCGCCGGCGGGCGACCTCCGCGGCAATGTCGGCCATGACCCCTTTATTTTACCCTATGCGCGCGGGTTATCGTCGAGGTATGAGCCCGGTGGCACGGGACGCAGAGCATTTCCAGGTTGTCGAGATGATGGGCGCAGGAGAGTATTCCGTGGGCGCCGCGGCAGGGGATCCGGTGGTTCACTTCGAGTTTTCCAGTCTTGCCGCACGTCACGCAGCGGTATTTGTCGCGCCGCCGGACCGCCCTCCGCGCGCGCGGCCACCAGTGGTTGTTCCAAAACGCCGCCGCGCAGCGTCCGCCGCACCACGTCCGCCGCCGCGGCGGCAGGGGTTTCCCGCACCATTTGCAGCCGGCCGAAGGCCGCGCCAAGGCGCACGACGCGATCAATGCCGCGCTTTTCGCGGGAGCCATGACCCATGATAGCGTATCCGTTCACTCCACCGTCGCCGGCGACGTTCGATTTCATGGAAACGCTTTTTTCTATACTGCGTCATGGACATCTCGTCGGTCGCGGCCGAGTACATCCGGACCCACCGCGGCGACTGCTCGGACGCCGAAATCCGGACGGCGCTCAAGCAGCAAGGATTCTCCGATGAGATCCTGGCCGACGCGTTCCACGAGGCCGGGGAGCGACCGCGCAATGCTCCGGCTCCGAAAAAGAATCGTCGCGGCCTGAGCGTCCTGGTCTGGGCGTTGTGGGCGCTTTCAGCCTGCATGGCCATCGGCGCGGTGGCGCTTCTCGCCAACAATCTCGCCTCGCTAGAACACACGAAGCGCCCCCTCCGGTCGGCCCAACGCGCGCCTCGCGATCGGTGAAGGCGGGGCGTCTTGACGAAATTGCATTTCCGCGCTACGCTCCGGACATGATGATCCTGAGCGCGGCCGCCTGGCTCACCATAGCCTGGTCGGCCTCCCCCGCCCGGGCGGCGTCTCCTCGACGGGCCGAAGACGCCGATGACTGGAATCTTGCGCTGGAATTGCCGAAATACTACCGAGGCGAACAACGGCAGCTCGCCGACGCCGACGTGACGGAAGCCCGGGCCGAGATTGAGACGTGGATGCAGGAAAACGACGCGCTTGACTCGAAACGCGGCGCCTACAACGAAAAAATATGGCTTGTTCCATTGGACCAGATAAGAAACATGGACTCGATGCTGGCCCAATACGGCAAGCTCCGACGCGGACGACCCTTCCGGCCGGAAGACGCCGACGACGAGTATTACGCGCAGGCGAGCGCCGTGCCGCCGCCGCATAAGGCGGAAGTCCCCAGGATCAACGAGAACGCCCTCGCGAGACGTAAAGAGACGCTCGAGGCGGAGTCCGAATCAAGGAACACGCCCGACACTCCGAATATCGACCGCCTCATCTCCAGCTACATAAAATCGCTCGAGACGGCTATTGACGCCCAGCGGCGTTACGACAAGTATGCGACCGTCTTCATCAGCATACCCCCGAATCAGACCGATGAGGATCAGAACGGCCCCGCCGCTCCGCGATGGGATCCCGATCGCGATGCGCCGCGGGTCAGCTTGATCGACGGCTGGTATCTGAGCTCTCCCGGAGCCGTGCGCTATCCGACGCCGTCGCGCCGTGGCCTTGACGATTATTTGATGTGGTGCGCGGACGCCCCCATGCTCGATGAGGAATACACCCTCTCCGTACGCGTCGTGTCCGACGATCCGACACCGACGATAGAGCGATTACGCACGGAATTCGAGCGCATGGGGATAAAGCCGGCTCATATAGATCCGCGTATGGGGCCGTATTACTCGATCACCCAAAATCGTCCACAGGCAACTCCCGTCCTTAGTTATTGGGTTTCTCCGGAAACCCTCGGAGATTTCAGAATGACGCTCCAGTCCGCCGGCTCGATCACGAGTTGGACGTCGCATATTCCGGCGCAATTCAGCCCATTCGCACACTCAGCGAAGTACGCCGTCAAATGGGAGCAGGCGTTGTCCGACGAATTGGAAAGCGAGCCCGACCATCTCGCGGCGTACCCGGCGACTCGCTCCCTGGTTGTCGATCAAATCCGGAAGCTCAGCACGTTTCCGCCCCTGGCCAATCCTGAAAGCAAGATGGAACTCGTCGCCTTGGATATCGTCGGAGCACCCGGCAGGCGCCCCTTGAAATAGCGGCGCCGGTGCCGTAAACTGGGGTTGAGAACGAATATGGGCGTCCGACGAATGATCCTCTTGTCCTGCCTGTCCGCTTGCCTCGTCCCGTGGGCTCATGCCGACGTGCTCCACCTTCAAAACGGAGTGAGGATGGAGGGAATCCTCGCGACCGGTGAGGATGGAGAGACGACGCTGCAGGTGTCTTCGGACGGATTCGTCGACATCGATACCGCGACTATCGTGCGGGTTCTAAAGCAGACCCCCGAGGAAAACGCCGCGCTCAAGGAAAAATGGGCTCGTCAGGACCGCCGCGAGGATGAAAACGATCCCGTCTCCAAAAAATTCGCGCAAAAGCAACGCGAGTTGGGGCTCGTTCCATACCACGACACCTGGATCACTCCGGCCGCACTCGACCGCCGTCTGGTTCTAGAACGACTGGAAAACGACATCGCGCAGGCCCGGGCCCGCTCGCCGCAGGGCGGCTTGACCGTCAACGTTAATCCAATCCTTCTTTTGGAAAATGCCTCGCCGGCGTCGGGATTCTACGGGCGATCGGAAAACAATTTCGCGGCTCCCGCGCCGCCGCGGATCAACGAATTCTCGTCCTCCGGCAATTTCATCCGGCGCAGCGAGTTCGCCCGTCCCTCGGCGCACGACGGGAAGACCTTCGATCCCGCGACAGGACTCTACCGCTGATCTATTTCTTGTCGGCGGGAGCGGCGGGCTTGGACTTGAACAGCGAGTCCGACATGCCGGGCAGGAACTTCGGGCCCAGGAAGAAGAAGATCGCACCGATGACCATGAAGGCGACCGCGATGGGCATCAGCGCGTGCGGGAACACCGGGGTGAACATCCCCACCAGCATGGTCAGAAGGCCGTAGCCGAACGACGTGGCGGTGTTGCCCAAGGACGAGTTCACGCCGAACGCGTTGCCGATGCTGGCCGAGCGCGCGTTCTTGCCGAAGTAGGTGTTCAGCGCGACGGACGCCGGTCCCACGAACATGCCCAGCGCCAGCATGGCGCCGAACATCACGGGCAAGGAGCCCCAGAAGACCAGCGGAAGGATGGACGCCGCGGCCAGGCCGATGCCCAGGAACTTGACCCAGCCCTTGTCGGTGAACTTGGACGCGCCGAACATCAAGGTGGAGCCGATGGCCACCGACGCGGCGGCGGCCGCCCAGTTGCCTGGGAACAGGCGCAGCAGGCTCCACGCCGCGCCAAGGACCAGCACCAGACCCTGCACGATGCGCTGGGCCGGGACCTTGTAGTTCGTGAACGGGATCTTCACCGCGGGCAGGTTCGCCTGGCTGGCGTTGGAGACCAACTGCCCGAAGAACAGCGCGCCGGTCATCTGGCCCAGAATGGCGGCCTTGCCGGCGACGCCGCCCAGCACGCCCGCCATCAGGGGTAGGGCCATGTACTGGAAAGGATAAATCAGGCCGAAGGCCAGCGCGGACAGCAGCATGGTGGCGCGCAGTCCTTTCTGACTCCAGACGGCCTTGAAGCCGTCGGTGCGCGAGACCCAGTAGAACAGCGCGCCGGACATGGGCAGGGTCGTGTGCCACATCAGGTAGGCGCCCAAGGTGGCGCCGAGCAGGCCGATCTCCTTCCAGTATTTCCCAAGGAACGCCTTCGCGCCCGCGGCGGCGGACTTCATCTTATCCGAGAACGTCGTGACGGCCGCCTTGGTCTGCGCGGCCGCGGCGGCGCCGGCCATGGTGTTGGGGACCATGAACCAGATAATCGGGCACACCACGAGCGGCAGGATGACGGCCGACGCGTAGTAGGGCATCATCGGGCCCATCTTGTCGATCAACGAGCCGATGCCCAGGATCAGGGTCAGGAACACCTGCAACGCCAGGTAGTTGACGGCGTTGAGCGCGTTCAAATTGCCCAGATGGTTCTTGCCGGCCAAGCGGCGCAGATAGGCGTTCTCGCTGGTCATCAGCAAAGACAACTGCCAGCCGTTGGCGATGGACATGGCCAGCAAGGTCCAGAAGTTGAGCAAAGCGAAGTGGGCCAGCAGGGGCAGCGCGATCACCTGCGCGGCGCGCGCCAACGACAGCATGATCAGCCCGTTGCGCGGCGACATCCTGTCGGCGATCAGGCCGTTGAGCGGCCCCGTGGCGATGGCCGCCAGCGGTCCCAGCGCCATCAGCACGCCGAAGGTGCCCACGCCGACGGCGTGGATCGCGATCAGCGGGTACGCCAGGGCGGTCTGGATGAACAGCGCGATGCTGATCGAGCGCTGGATGAACATTCCCGTCATGCCCTTCTTGTCGATCCAATTGTCGTTCTGCGGGCCCTCGATCTTGGAGTTGTCGGCCGGGGGTTCGCCCGCCAACAGCTTGGAACCGGGGTTGAGCCCGTCGCCGACCTTGACGACCGGCGCCGGAGGCGTCGCGCGGCTTTCGGCGGCCGCCGGCTTGGCTTCGTCGGATGCCGCGGCGGCCAACGGCATGACCGCGGGCGTCAGCGCGGCGAAGGCGGACGGAGCGGGCGCGGGCGACGCCGAGGCGGAAGGCGCGGAATCCGCCAGCCCGAACAGGCGGCGGGCGCCGGTGAAGAGGTCATTGAGAAGATTCGATTTCTCCGCGCCGCGGGCGGATTCGAGCGCCGAGGCGGACTCGGCCAGTTGGCCGCGGACGGTGACCGGAGCCTCGCGTCCGTCGGCGTCCGCCGGCGACGTCCGCAGCGCGGACGGGAGATCCGCGTGCTCCACGGCCGCGGCGGAGCGGCCGAAAGACGCCGGCGCGGAGGGAGCGGACGGTGAGGCGGACAGGAGAGCGGAGGCGGGCAGGACCGGGAAAGCGGACGCGGGAGTCAGCGCGACGGCGGAGGGCGCGACGGCGGCCGCGCCGGGAGCGGTGAATGCGGCGCCGGAGGGGATGGCGGCGGGAGCTGAAAACACCGCTCCCGCGGGAAGACTGGAGTTCAACGCCGGCGCGAAGGCGCCGACGGACGGAAGAGCGGACACTCCGCCGACGGGAGAGCCGGGAAGAACGACGGCCGGCCCGGTCGGACCGTGAGACAGACCCGCCGCGCCGTTCATGAACTGGGCGGCCGCCTCGTAAGGCGCCAGCCCCGGGGCCAACGCCACCAGGACGAACGCCAAGACCGCGGCCACGGAGGTCTTGAACAGTCGCGACGCTCGGGTCATGCTCATCTTCATCCTTATTATAACCCCGCCAAAGGATTCCCGGTTGGGCCCTCGGGTCCCGGGCGGGTCAACAAGAGGCCTAGGCCTCCTGGGACCCGCCCGGAAACCGGGCGCTAAGCCTTCTTCGCCGGGGCTTTCGCCTTCGGCGCGGGCGGGGCGTTGTGGCGGCGGATGCGGTTCATCACGTTCTTGAGGAACTTGTCGAACTTGAGCCGCGACCAATCGTTCAAGTTGGGCTGGTAGGCGCCCGCGGTGTAGAGGAAGTTCAGCTTATAGTCCGAGACCGCCGCCTTCTCGCCGGTGCCGCCGTACGGCAGGGGCAGCTCCTTCCACATCTTGCGGACCAGCAGATCGTAGAGCTGGACCTGGGTGTCCTTCTCCAGGCTCTGCAAGGTCGGCACCTGGCCGGTCTTGAAGTCCACGATCACGATCTCCAGCTTGCCGTCGGCGCCCTTGCGCGCCACCACGAAGTCGAAGATCAGGCGGAAGATGTCGCGCCCGTCCACCGTCCCCTTCTTGTAGCGGTCCAGCACCACCATGTTCGGCAGCTCGGTGCCCACCGCGATGGGGTACACCTTCAGAACGTCGGCCGCGATCTGGTGCATCGCGCGCAGGCGCATCTCCACCGTCTCGTAGAAGCCCGCCAGGCTTTCGCCCGGGCGGCCCAGCAGGTTCTTAGCGGAGCCCCGCGCCTCGTGCTCCCAGATGCCGCGCGCGACCTCCACGGTCTCCTCGGCGGTCGGCAGGACGCCGTCGTTGCGGTACTTCCACACGGCCCAGTTGAAGGCCGAGTGCATGATGTGTCCGGTCATCATGTAGATATTGCCGAAGTCGCCGAAGCCGCGGTTCGGGTTCTGGATGAAGCTCGAGATCTTGGAGGCCGAAGCCGCCAGGTCGCCGTGCTGGTTGACGCGATACGGCCCCAGCAAGGAGGCCAGGGACTCGTCGGCGAAGCGTTCGCCGTCGGACGAGAGGTGCGCCGCCGGTTGGACCGAGCCCGGCAATGCGGCCAACAGCGCCTCGTCCTTGGAGATCACCATCAAGTCGCTGTTGTTGATGAACAGTCCCTCGTGCTCGCGCAGCACCTCCATCAGGTGCGGCAGGGCGCTGACCAGATTCTGGGGGCGGGCGGTCACGACGGGCTTCCCGTCGCGCTCGGACACGCTCCACCGCCACTGCTCCGGGTCCAAGCTCATCCCGCGCATGGCGGCGATCAGCGCGTCGCGGCGCCGGGGCGCGTCCGCGCCTTTCGGCAAGGTCACGTCAAAGCGCGTCGTCCTCGCGTCCACCGCCGCCGCGCCGTGGGACTGCGCGACGAACGACATGACCTCCAACTGCTGCGGCGTGAAGCGCACGGACGGCAGGGGCTTGGAGAAGTTGCCGGAATAGCCCGACAGGCTGTTGCCGTCGTCGCTGAGGACCACCATCTTGTAGCGCGAGATCTGGTCGCGCTGCTTGATTCCAAGCTTCTTGGTCAGCAGGTCCTCGACGGACCCGGGGCCGGAATTCGGCTTCTCGGACAGCAGGACGAAGTAGACGCCGGTCTTCATCAGCTTGGTCATGTCCTCGATCAGCGGGTACGGCACGCCGTCGGGGAACAGCCGCATGTCGACCAGAACGGTCTTCGGCAGAAGGTGGTTCAGGCCCTGGAGCGGAGCCGGGAGCGAGACCTGCGCCCGGGGCGTCGCGGGATACGCGGACTCGTCCCGGTTCTCGGGAAGCTTGCGCGCCTCGACGGAGGAAAGGAAGCGCACGATGCGGACCTCGGACTGGCTGGACACCGGAGTGGGCGCGCCCGGCTTGCGGGCCTGGCGGTCCTTCAGTTCCTTGACCAGCGCGGCGCGCAGCTGGTAGACGGTCTTGCCGGCGATACGCTGAGGCGTGAAGAATCCCTGGAAATCCCGGATCCGCATGGAGGCGATCTTGATCGTTTTCGCTTCCTGGACCTTCGTGACGAACATGGTCTGATTGCCGGACTTGAGCGCGATGGTCATGCCCTTCTGGAATTTATTCCAGTACCACTCGCTGCCCTTCCCTTTGATGAGGCCGACGTTGACGTTGAGCTGGCCCTTCTTGACGCCCAGCTTCGACTCGCGCGTCACGAACATCTCCAGCATCTGCGGGGCGGCCTCGGCGGTATCCGTCGGAAGGTCTTCGGGGACCTCCACGTCCTCATCGGCCGGGGCGACGGCGGCGTTCTTGCCGGCGGCTCCGTCGAACGCGCGGCCCGCGGCCGCGGCGCCGGTCATGCGGTCCCAGGCGCGGCCCAGGAGGCCCTTCGCGTCGTGGGAGATCGACGGATTCGCGGCTTCCAGCGCGCGCATCTGCGCGGAGAGCGCGCCCATGCGGTCCAAGCGGTTCTGGTGCTCGGAGCCGCTCATCGCGTCCGGACGATAATCCAGGAACGGGCTGATCGTCTTTTCGATGGCGGAATAGTCCTGTTGCAATGCGCGATACCGCGTGACCGCGGCGGCAGGCGACGGCAGGGCAGCCGCCGACAGCGGCGCCGCGGCCGGAGGCACGAGCGCGGACGGAGCGGACGCCGCGCCCGAGGGCAACGATGCCGCCGACATCATCGTCAGAGACGACGGCACGGCGTTGACGCCGATCGCCGCGAGGGGCGCGCCGACGCGCGGCGCGCCGACGCCGGGAATCTCCCCGATCCGGACCTGGGCCGCCGCCGGTCCCGCGAACAGGACCGCCGCCAGGACGGCGCGCAACGTCCGTCCCGCGAAGATCATTTGCCCCCCGTCTTCGTCTTCTTCGCGACGGGCTTCTTCTTCGCCGCGGGTTTGGCGGGAACGGGCTTCTTCAGGTCTTCCTTCGTCGCCTCTTCCTCATGCTCCTTGTAGTACTGCTGGTATTCGGCGTCGGCCTCCATGCGCTCGATGGCGGAGGTGATGTCGCGCACGATCGCGCCCTCGATCATGCCGTTTTCCTCCAGCATGTCGAAGTCGGCGGCGCTGAAGACCTTGATGCGGGCGCTGGTGTGGCGCTCGAACTGGACGACCAGCTTGGTGATGACCGGGCCTTCGGGCGTGCCCTGGTGCCACTTGCCGTCGGGCCCCTTGCGGGCGTGGCCTTTGAGCAGCGCCAGCGCGTACATGCGGGACAGGAACTCCTCGCCCTCGTCGGCGGTCTCCTTGCCGGTGCGGTAGCCGTAGGCCGTCAGCGTCACGCCCTCGCCGGTGCGCTGGCGCATGACGCGCGGGATGCGGGTGTAGATCTTATAGATCTTGCCCGTGGAGCTGGACTTGAACTCCAGCATGATCGAGCTCTTGCGGTCGGTGTTGAGACTGACCAGGTTCAGCTCGACGTGGGCGGCCGCGGCCGGGTAGTTCGCCAGTTCGCGGGCGTAGAAGTTGGAAACGTAGGCGCTGGCCTTCTCCATGTATCCGCGCTTGACGTCGGACGGCGTGCGGGCCAGCGCGAGCGCCAGCTTCTTGTTGACGTACACACCGTTCTCGATGGGCTTGTGCCACATCGCCTCGAGCTGCTTCTGCAGGGCCCACGGCGTCGCCGTGAACTGGTGCTGGCCGTTGCGGATGTTCTCGTAGATCTTGGCCATCAGGCGGTTGATGACGGTGCCCACGAACATGGACAGCATCTGGCTGGTCTGGCGCTCCTCGGGACGGGCGGACGAGCCGCCGCCTCCGCCGCCGCGGGACTCGGAGTCGGCGCTCGGCACGTAATGACGCGAAGGCTCCCAGAACTCGGCGTATTGGCGGAGCTTGCCCAGCTTGATCGAGACGGTCTCCAGCTTGCGATCGCCCAAGGTGGCGCCCAGCACGGCGCCCACGGCGCCGCCGTCGGAGGCGACCTGCACCTCGGCCTGTTTCGGGAACGAGGTGGAGAAGCGCAGGGACTTCATCGAGTCCGCGACCACCAGGAACTTCTCGGGCTGGCCGGTCAGGTTCTCGCCCGGGAACTGGGTCTCCAGCGCGTCCAGGACGCGCGGCAGGGAGAAGCGCAGGGGCATGGAGTGGATGATCAGCGCGTTCGCGTTGTCCTGATGCAGTTCGGCCTTATAAGGGAGGCCGGCCGACTTCATTTGAGCGTTGAGCTTCTTGAGCACCTCGCCGCGGGACGCGGCATCCACCGACACGGTCAACGTGAACGCCTCGTTGTCGGCCGGAGCGGCGGTGAAGGCCTCGGCGCCGCCGACGCCGATCTTCTCGGCGATGGCCTTGATCTTGGCCAGATTCTCCGGCGAGAACTCCCCGACGTTCTCCAGGATGGCCTTCGGATTCGCCGCGCGGCCGTGCAGGGCGATCTTGCCGCCGTTGAACGCCACGACGACCACGGGATTGGCGCGGGACTGCTTCACGCGCGACAACAGGACTTCGTCGGCCGAGCCGGGGCCTTTCTGCGGCCGCCAGGTCATGAACACCACGTGCACGCCGGCGTCGATGAGGCGGTTCACGTAGCCGGCCACCGCGTCGGGCGCCGGGCCGGAGAAGACGTCCTGGATGAAGACGACCTTGGGGTAGAGTCGGTTGAGCGGCGTGCCGTGCGTGCCTTCCGGGACGATCTCCGGCTCGGCGGGATTGACGCCGGTTCCGTCGAACGCCTGGTTCGAGGCGGCCGCGGCCTTGTCGCCGCCGGCCTGCTCGCCTTCACCGGGCGTCACGGCGCCGGACAGGTCCTTGGCCGCGCCGAGGGAGCCGGCGGGCTTCTTCCCGGGCTCGGGCGTCGCGCCCGGAGCCTTGGGAGCGTCGGCGGCGGCGGCGCGGACCGGCAGGACGGCGGCGCGCGCGGGGGCCAAGGCGGCCGGGAGCGCGGCCGCGGGGAGCGCCGCGGCGGACAAAGCCGGAGCGGCGACGGGAACGGCGAGGCCGGCCGCCGGAGCGGCCGTCAAAGTCCCCGTCAAAGAAGAAACCCCGCCGATGAGGGCGGGGTTCGAGAGAGCGTTGGTCGCCGAAGCGGCCGCGGCGCCGGGAGCGCCGAGCGTTCCGCCCGGAAGGCGGACCGACGTCACCTGAGCGAAGGCCGGCGTCAACGCGCCGGTCAACATCGCTGAACAGCAAAAGATGGACAGGACTTTCTTCGGCATCATTCTCTTCACGATAGCTCCCTGCACCGTTCGAGTCTATGCGTCCTTGTGCGGCATGGTATCACAGCCCTTCGCGGACACCGGCGGGTCGAAGGTCCCGAAAACGTCCGGGCATTGGTCCCAATTCTTCTTGGGCCCCCGAGCCCTTAAACGTTCCCCTCTCCGACGGGGCCCAGCTTCTTCTTATCGAGCGACTTCAGAAATTCCAACGTGAGCAGATACGCGTTGCGGTAGTGCGCGAGGTCGAACGCGCCCATCGTGTCGCGCCCCGAGTGGATGATGTCGAAGATCACGTCCTCGGACGCGCCGTAGATGGTGATGGCGGGGATGCCCGCTTGACGGAAGCTCGACGAGTCCGCGTCGCCGCCGTCCAGGTGCGCCTCGGTCAGATCGTGGTGCGTGTCCGCGGCGACCTGCTTCACGCGATCCAAAAGCGCACGCGTGGAGTTGTTCTTCCAAGAAAAGGTCCCGTTGACCGCGAGCGTGTCGAGGTTGACCATCGCGTCGATCTTCGACTTCTGCGCGTCGGTCAGCGAGTCCAGGTACGCCTGAGAGCCGAGCAGCCCCTCCTCCTCGCGGCCGAAGGCGATGAAGACGATGGTCGCGTCGGTGTCCTGATCGCGCAGCGCCTGGTACAGATTGGCGACCATGGTGGACCCGGTGCCGTTGTCGATGGAGCCCGCGCCCTCGCGGACCTTGTCGTGATGACCGCCGATCACGATCACCCGGTCGGATTTACCCTTCTTCGTCACGATGAAATTATGTCGTCCGCGCCCCACGTCCTGGACCACGATGTCCTCGGGCTTGGCGCCCGCCAGCTTGAAGAGCTCTTGGATGTACTTCTCGCGCTCCGGATTCGTCGTGGGCAGGCGCTCCATGCGCCCGCGCATCTCGTCGTCGGTGGCGACCGCGTCCGAGTGCGGCCCGCCGGAATGACGGGCTTCCGCGAGACGAACGTTCTCGAACAGTTCCCGCGCGCGCAGCGCGAAGGCGTCGGGCCCGCTGGTCGGAGCCGCGGGGACGCGCACCGGGCCGTCGGAGGCGGCGGACCCGCCGTCAAAAGCGGAGGACAAGGCCGGCGCGGCATCCAGCGGCGACGCGGCGGACAGGCTCGCGCCAAGATGTTTTGCCGCGTCCAACGGCGAAGCGGAAGGCGCCGCCGCGGCGGGGACGGCGCGCAAAGCGGGCGCGGCGGACAGCGGCGCGGCCGCCACGGGAAGCGCGGCGAGAGGAGCGGGAATCGCGGCGACGGTCGGGACCGCCGTGAGCGCCGACAACGGCATGACGGCGCGAGCCGAGGGCGCTGATGGCATCTCAAGCGAGACGCGCATTTGCGCGGACGCGGGAACGGAGGCGGCGAGGATCAGGAGGGAGAGCGCTCGGCTTTTCATGAGCGCAGTCTATCAATGCCCTGAGCGCGGCCCGCAGGTCCGAAGGGCCCGAGATCGTCGAGGGAAAAGGCCTAGGCTTCCCGGCCGCAAAGGCCTAGCGGTTTATTGCGCGGCGGGAGGGACGACCCCGAAGCGGATCATTTTCTTGATCGCCTCAAGGTTGCGCTTGGCTTCCGCCGCGGTGGCGCCGCCCACTTCCAGCATGGCCACGCGCGCGTAGCCGCCGGTGTTCTCGGTGGCGATGGTCTCGCCCACGTGCATGACCTCGCGGAAGCGCACGAAGCCGGGCATCTTGCGCGCGGCCTCGGGCAGTTCCAACGTCTTGATCACGCCGGGCTTGTCGGAGTTCAGGAAGTCGCCGTCCAGATGGATCAGCGGCTGGGCGGGCTTGAACGGCTTGCCCTTGATGCCGGCCGCCGCCATGAAGCCTTCCTCCACCATGTCCACGCCCCAGACCTTGAGGACCCAGTCCCGCACGTAGGAGCCGCCCATGCGCGCGTTGGCCTCGATCAGACGCGGGCCCTCGGAGGTGACCTTGCCTTCCATGTGGATCACGCCGTCGGTCAGCCCCAGCGCCTTCGCCGAGGCGATGGCCTGGTCCATGGACGCGCGCTGGTCGGCGGCCGACAACGTGCTGGGCAGGCGCGAGCCCGTGGCCAGGAAGGACGGCTCGCGCGTGGGCTTATTGTCCGCGATGGACTCGAACATCACCTTTCCGTCGCGCATGACCAGATCCACGTCGTACTCCTTGCCGTCCAGGTACTGCATCAGGAGCAGGTCGGAGTTGGCGGCGAAGATCGGATCGGTGCGCGGATTGACCAGGGCGCTGATGCGCTCGAAGGCCTTGACCGCCTCGTCCAGGGAGTTCACGCGCTCGGTGCCGATCGCCGCGGCGCCGGACACCGGCTTGATCACGGCCGGGAAGCCCACGCGGAGCGCGGCGGCGCGGAAGCGCTCCAGCATGGCGGCGCGTTCGCCCTGGTCCTCGGCCGTCGAGAGGTTGCCGACCACGGCGCGGCGGGCGGCCGCGACCCCGGCCTTGTCCAGGACCTCCTGCGTCTCGAACTTGCTGCGCGCCGTGCTGGCCGCGTCCTTCGTGTGGTACGGCAGGCCCAGCTCGCGGGCGATGTCGGCGGTCAGCTCGACGTCGTCCTCCCAGAAAGTGGTGATGCCGTCGATCTT
>JAGWMT010000055.1 GCA_028871595.1 Elusimicrobiota bacterium | reverse complement strand
TCCGCGATCGCTGGAACTGCTCGCCTCGGGAGAGGAGATCCTGCCCGGTTCCGGGCGCGACATGACCTGGCGCCTGCGCGACTCCGCGTTCGAGATGAGCCTGAGCCGCGAGGTTCCCGGTTTGATCTCCGGGTCGGTGGCGGGATTCGTGGCGCGGTTCCTTAAGCGCGCGGGCTCGTCCTTGGGCGACGTCGGCCATTTCGCCGTTCACCCGGGCGGACCGCGCATCATCGACACGGTGCTGAAATCCCTGGACCTTCCCGACGGCGCCGCGCGCCACAGCCGCGGCCTTCTGCGGCGGCGCGGGAATATGTCGTCGGCGACCTTGCCGCACGTCTGGGGCGAGATGCTGGCCGATCCCGCGGTCCGCCCCGGGGAGCTGATTCTCTCGCTCGCGTTCGGGCCGGGGCTGACCATGGCTGGAAATCTTCTGCGCAAGCGCCGATGATCTCGTTCACGTTCGCGCTTGCCGCCCTCGCCCTGCCGCTGGCCGCCGCGCAGGGGGCGCTGATGCTGGTGGACGAGTTTTTCCTTCATCGCGAGCGCGCTCTGGGAGAATGGGAAAGCTGGGGGCACGCGGCGGACTCCGCCGTCTTCGCCGCCGTGTTGGTCCTGCCGGCGTGCTTCGCGCCCACCGCGCGCGCGACGGCCGCGTACGCGGCGGGGGCGGTCTTCTCGACCTTGATGGTGACCAAGGATGAATGGATCCACGCGCGCGAATGCGGTCCTTTTGAGCAGTGGGTGCATTCCCTGCTCTTCGCGCTTCACCCGTGCGTCTTGATCGGGATCGCCGCGCTGTGGATTTTGGGAGAAGCCGCGGCCGCGCGGGCGGCCCTTCCGCTCGTCGTGGCGGCCTTTTCGGCTTATCAGTGGATTTATTGGGTCGGCGGCACGCGCTTCCGTGATTCGGACGATCCAATGGTGGACAACGAGTTCTATGACGGGCTGGGCGAGCGCTGGCACGAGGGGGACGTCCACGCGGTCGCCCTGCTGCGCGCGGAAACGCCGGCGCGGCTGGCGTACATCCTGGACGCGCTGCGCAGCGACGGGCTCCGACCGGGGGCGCGCGTCCTGGACGTGGGCTGCGGCGGCGGCCTGATCGCCAACCCGCTGGCCGAGGCGGGCTTCAGGGTCAAGGGGATCGACCGCTCGGTGCCGTCGCTGGAGACGGCGCGCGCCCACGCCGATCCCGAGTCCGGCGCCGTCTATGAGGCCGGGGACGCCCTCGCGCTCGCCGAGCCGGACGGCGGATACGACGCGGTGTTGATGATGGATCTTCTCGAGCATCTGGACGAACCGGCCCGCGCCGTCGCCGAGGCCGCGCGGGTTCTGCGTCCCGGCGGGCTGCTCTTCTTCCATACGTTCAATCGCACGCCCGAGGCGTGGCTGCTCGCGGTGAAGGGCATCGGCTTCGTCACGCGCGAAGGCCCCGCCAACGTGCATTCCCACGCGATGTTCATCACGCCCGAGGAACTGGAGAGAGCGGGCCGCACCTGCGGCCTGGAGCCGCGCGACCTGCGCGGAATCCGTCCCGTTCTCGGACGTCCATTCTTCTGGTCCCTCCTTCACCGGCGCGTCCACCCGTCGTTCTCTTTCACTTTGACCCGTTCCACCCGCGTCGGCTACGTGGGGCGCTTCGTCAAGAAATAAGGCGGAGCGCTCCCCCGTGGGTGCTACAATAAGGGGACGTTCCTCGTCGGAGAACATGAAAACCCCCCTGGTCCGCTTCAGCGTCGCCGCCGCCCTGTTCGCCGCGGCGGCCGTCGGAGTACTGGCCTACGGCCTGGGCGCGCCGCAGGCCACCTTGCTGGGGCCGGCGATCATCCGTCAGGCCGAGGCGGGCGAAGTGGCGCTGACCTTCGACGACGGCCCTTCGCCGTACACCGCGCAGGTCCTCGACGTGTTGAAGCGCGAGGGCGTCAAGGCCACTTTCTTCCTGTGCGGCGAGAACGCGGAGCGCTACCCGGAGTTGGTGCGCCGGATCCGCGCCGAAGGGCATCAAATCGGGAACCACACCTACTCGCATCCCTACCTGTACCTGATGCGCGAGGCGGACATCGCCTCGGAGATCGACCGGACCCAGACCATCCTCGAGAAGATCTCCGGATCGCGCCCGACTTTGTTCCGCCCGCCGTACGGCGTGCGCTGGTTCTCGCTGTGGCCGCTCCTGCGCGAGCGCGGGCTCACCATGGTGATGTGGTCCGACCGCGGTTACGACGGCCGGTTCGACGCCCGGGGCGTCGCCAAGACCACCTTGGACCAGCTCGCGCCTGGCGCCATCATCCTGCTGCACGACGGCTTCGAGACGCACGCGCCTTCCGACGTGGACCGTTCGGCCACCGTCGGGGCCCTGCCCGCCATCATCGCGGGCGTGCGCAAGGCCGGCTACCGTTTCGGCCGGCTTCGTGGCTGAGCGGCTTCCATACCTGGCCGTCGTCTTCCTGGCCGCCTTCCTGACGTTCACTCTCGAACTCGCCTCGGCGAAGATGCTTCTGCCGCGCTTCGGTGGAAGCGCCTACGTCTGGACGACGTGCGTGATGTTCTTCTCCGGCGTCCTGTTGGCCGCCTACGCCGGCGCTCACGCCGCGCTGTCCCGTTGGGGCTCCCGCCGCTGCGCGCGGGCGCACCCGTTTCTTCTGCTGGCGCCGGTTTTTTTCTTTCCGCTCCGTTTGCCGCCGGCGACGACGGGAACGGGGCCTCTGGCCGCCCTGCTCGGGGCGCTGGCGCGCGCGGTGGGCGTGCCGTTTCTGATCCTGTCCACGACGGTGCCGGTCGTCTCCGGCTGGCTGATGAGGTCCGCGTTGCCCGAGCGGAAGGATCCCGCGTTCCTATTCGGCGCGTCGAACCTCGGCGCCCTGACCGCGCTGCTCGCCTATCCTCTGATTGTGGAGCCCTTCCTGACCTTGCGCGCCCAGTCGGCGGGGTGGTGCGCGGGCTACGCGGCGTACGCCGCGCTGTGCATCCGGTGCCGGCCGGCTTCGGCCGCGGCCGAAGCCGAGCCCGTCGAAGCGGGGCGGTCCCCGGGCGCGCGACTCCGCGTCCTGTGGCTGCTGCTGAGCGCCGCCCCGTGCGCGGCGATGCTGGCGACCACGAACCTGCTGACCTTCGATTTCGCCGCGGTGCCGCTGCTGTGGGTGGCGCCGCTCGCCGTGTATCTGCTCACCTTCGTCCTGAACTTCAAGCGCAAGCCCTGGTATCCGGGCGGCTTGAACTCCTGGCTGCTTCCCGTTCTGGGGGGCTGGACGGCGCTGTGCCTGGCCTTGGCCGCGCTGGCGGTCCTGCGCGCCGGAGACTCCACGCCCGTGCAGACCTTGAGGCGCCTGGCCGACGTCGGTCAGTTCGGCTACCTGACCGGGGCGCTGTTCGTGGTGGGGATGGTCTGCCATCGTTCCCTGGCGGCGTCGCGCCCGCCGAGCGAGCGGGGCACGACGGAGTTCTACGCCTGGACGGCGGCGGGCGGATTTCTGGGAAGCGTGTGCGTCGGAGTCCTGGTGCCATGGTGGGGCCGGAACTCGGCGTCGCTTTCGCTCGACTGGCTGACGGCGGGGTCCCTCGCCGTGGTGGCGTTGCTGACCCGTGATTGGGAGGGGCTCTCCGGTTTCGCGCGGCGCCGGCCGCGGGCGGCGGCGGCCGCCGCCGTGCTGTGCGCGGCCACGCTGGCCGCGGGTGCCCGCGCGCGGGCCGGCGCCCTGGCCGCGAACGGAACCGTTTATTCCCTGCGTAATTTCTACGGCGTGTACTCCGTCGTGGACCGCGGCGGAGATCGCCTGTTTTATCATGGGAACACGGATCACGGCATGCAGTCCCTGGACCCGGCCCTTCAAACGGTTCCGATGTCGTATTACAACCGGAGCTCGCCGTTGTTCGAGGCGTACGACGCGCTGGGCCGGGACTGGCGCCGCGTCGGGGTCGTGGGACTGGGCGCCGGCACGCTGGCGGCGTACGGACGGCCCGGGACGAGGATGGATTTCTACGAATTGGATCCCGACGTGGAGACCATCGCCCGGAGGTGGTTCACGTACCTGGCGCTCAGCCGCTCCGAGAACCGGGTGATCCTGGGCGACGCGCGCCTGTCGCTGGAGCGGTATGACGGCGCCGCGTACGACATGCTCCTTTTGGACGCGTTCAACAGCGGCGCCATCCCCGTTCACCTGGTCACGCTTGAGGCGCTGAGGCTGTACCTGCGCCGCACGACTCCGGACGGAGTCATCCTCCTGCACGTGTCGAACCGCTACCTGGACCTGCGGCCGATGCTGGCCGCCGCGGCGCGCGAACTCGGCCTGGCCGGAGCGTCGAAGCGCCTGACGCAGAACGCGCGGGTCGTGGACGGGCGCGTGCCGTCTTCCTGGGTGGCGCTGAGCCGCGACGCGGGCCGCATGGACGTCCTCGTGCGCGAGCGCGGCTGGACGCCACTCCGGGATTCCCTCTCCCGGCGCGTTCCGCCCTGGACCGACCAGTACGCCAGCCTGCTCCGGGTCCTGTCGTTTTAGGCCCCGAGGAAGTACAATGAAGGCGTGCCGACCTTGCCCATCCAATACCGTTTCCTGTTCGCGGACGGCCAGCAGGAGTCCTTCGATGTCCGCCTGGAGTCCGAGACCATGGAATACCAGGCGGACGCCGCCGCCGTGCCGCCGGACTGGGCGCGCCTCGACAGCGGCAAGTGCGGCAACTGCACCCTGAACTCAGGCGAACACCCGTACTGCCCCGTGGCCCGGAATCTGGCGCCGGTGATCGCTCGTTTCGCCGACCGCATCTCCTTCGAGGAAGTGGAGGTGGTGGTGTCGGTGCCGGCGCGCGAGTACCGCAACCGCATCCCGCTGCAGAAGGCCGTCGGCGCCATCTTCGGCCTGATCATGGCGACCAGCGGCTGTCCCGTCCTGGACAAATTGCGGCCCATGGCCTACACCCACCTCCCGCTGGCGGAGATGGGGGAGACCCGCTACCGCGCGATCTCGATGTACCTGATGGCGCAGTTCCTGCGCCTGCGGCGGGGCTTGTCCGCCGATTGGAGCTTGAAGGGCCTGGAGAAGATCTACGACGACATCGGCCGGGTGAACCGGGACTTCGTCGCGCGCCTGCGCCGGATTCAGATGCAGGACGCGAACCTTAACGCCATCGTCGGCCTGGACTGCTTCTGCCTGACCAGCGACGCCGTCATCTCCCGCTCGCTCGACAAGCTCGAGCGCATCTTCCAGCCGTACCTCTGACCATGGCCCGGACCGATCCCCATTCCTATTTCGACGACGCCCAGCCGCGCGCGCGCGCCTGGCGTCTGGGCCTGAGCGTGGACTTCGAGCGAAAGACGCTGTCCGGCGACGTCGAGCTGCTGCTGGCCGCGGAGTCGAGCGGCGTCATGGACCTCGACACGAAGGGCCTGACCATCCGCCGCGCGACCGCGGGCGGCGCGGAGATCCCGTTCGAGCTGGGGCCGGAGGAGCCCGTTCTGGGCCGCCGCCTGCGGCTGACCTTGCCGCCGAAGACCCGTTCGGTCGTCGTTGCCTACGAGACGGGCCCCGCGTCCGTCGGCCTGCAGTGGCTTTCCCCCGAGCAGACGGAGGGCAAGCGCTTTCCGTTTCTGTTCAGCCAATGCCAGGCCATCCACGCGCGGACCGTTCTGCCCTGCCAGGACAGCGCCGTCGCGCGGGTGACGTACGACGCGGAACTGACGGTGCCCGAAGGTTTGTCGGCGGTGATGAGCGCGGGGCCGGAGGGCGACGCCCCCGCCGGACCGGGGCGCCGCGTCTTCAAGTTCCGCATGCCGCAGCCGATCCCCAGCTACCTCCTCGCGCTGGCCGTCGGGGAGCTGTCGAGCCGCGACCTGTCGCCCCGCTCCCGGGTCTGGGCCGAGCCGGCGACCGTGGAGAAGGCCGCGTGGGAGTTCGCCGACACGGAGTCCATGATCGCGCGCGCCGAAGCGCTGTTCGGCCCCTACGATTGGGACCGCTACGACATGCTGGTCCTGCCGCCGTCTTTTCCGTACGGCGGCATGGAAAATCCGCGCATGACCTTCCTCACTCCGACCTTGCTGGCGGGAGACCGCAGCCTGGTGGACGTCGTGGCTCACGAGTTGGCCCACAGTTGGACGGGCAACCTGGTCACCAACGCCACGGCGGAGCACTTCTGGCTCAACGAGGGCTTCACCGTCTGGGCGGAGCGGCGCATCCTGCGGGTCCTGCACGGCGACGAAGCCGCCGCCCTGTCCTGGGCGATCGGTCAGAAGGACCTGGACGATTCGCTGGCGCGTTTCCGGGAACGGCCCGAACTCACCGTGCTTCGGACTCATTTGGACGGAGTGGACCCGGACGACGCTTTCAGCAGCGTGGCCTACGAGAAAGGCTCCCGGTTCGTCGTCGCCTTGGAGCGCGCCGCGGGAGAGGCGGAGTTCGACCGTTTCATCCGGTCATACATGAAGCGCTTCCGCTTTCAAAGCATCACCACCGAACAGTTTTGCGCGTTCGTGGAGGAGTCGTTTCCCGGTTTGTTGGCCCGGGTCGGCGCCGACGCGTGGCTTCACAAGCCGGGCATGCCCGAAGGCGCGCCGCGATTCGTTTCTCCCAAGCTGCAGGAATTGGAGTCGTTGGCTTCGGCATGGACGAAAGGGACCCGCCCCGACGCGGCCGCGTTGCGCCGGAGGCCCCCCACCGAACTTCTCATCTTCCTGCAGAAGCTTCCCAAGGCGATGAGCCCCGAGGACTGCGCCTGGCTGGACGAAAACTTGGCGCTGACGGGGCGCGGCAACCACGAAATCCTGGTTCAGTGGTTGTGCCTGGCCGCGGCGAGCGGCTACGAACCCGCGTTCGGCCGGATCCGTGCCTTGCTGTCCACGGTGGGCCGGATGAAATACGTCCGTCCGCTGTATCAGGCCTTGGGGCGAACCGAGGCGGGGCGACGATTGGCCCGGGACGTCTTCGCGGCCGCCGCGCCGTCCTACCATTCCCTCACCCGCCGCGCGGCCGAGTCCGCGCTGGCCGCCTACCCCGCCTGACCCGTATAAAAGAGCGACCCCCCCGCCGCGAGCGGCGAGGGGGTCTTCTTCAGGCGTTGTTCGTCAGCTGATTAGAGCTTGCGAACGTTCGCGGCGCGCGGGCCCTTGTCGGACTGCTGCACGTCGAACTCAACGGCCTGGTTCTCGGCCAAAGTCTTGAAGCCATCGCCCGTGATGGACGAGTGGTGAACGAAAAGGTCCTTAGACCCGTCGTCCGGCGTGATGAATCCGAAGCCCTTCTGATCGTTGAACCACTTCACTTTTCCGGTAGCCATGTTCTGTATGTCCTCTTTCTTACGTCTTGCTCACGTACGTCTTATGTGGCGCGGGAAAGCGTCTTCCCTTGCCAACAGTGTACCACGCCCCGTTGGAAAAATGGGTTTTTTCTTTCCGGAATACCGGGGTCTTTTATGGGGGTCGTTTCGTTGCAAAATGTCCGTTTCATGGAGGCGCCATAAGCGTGATCGACGTCCTGCGCGAGGAGCACAACCTGCTGCGGCGTTTCGCAGGCTATCTCGCATGGGACGAGACCGGGGGAGACGTCGCTCAAGTTCGGATGCGCGGCGATCTCCTGGTCTTCTTCTGCGCGCTCCGCCGACACGCGGAATTGATCCGGTCGCTGTTCCGCTTGACGGCCGCGCCCCGGGGGAGATCCGGCGCCGCCTTTCAGGAGCGGATGCGGCTGCTGCACATGAGATCGGAGATCGTCGAGGCGTTCCATGAATCCAGCGGGCATTCCTGGGCTCCCCGCCGAATCCTGGTCGGGGAATTGGCGGCCGCCCTGCGTGCCCATCTACGGTGGGAGGAAGAAAACCTGTGGCCGCTCTTTGGAATGCCGCGCGATCCTTCCGCGGAAGCCGCTCGGGAGAAGGACGCTCGTGCGCGCCTGCGCGTGCTGTCCGCGGAGATTCTCGCGGGAGGGGTGAAGTTGTTGGGCTCCTCGGGGCGAGGCATCGACGCGGGTTCACCCTCCAAGGAGGGCGTCAGGCCCCCAGGACCGAAACGATCTTCGAAGGGGACTGGGCGCCCTTGATCACGCGCAGACGCTTGGCGGGAAGCTCCAATTCGACGGCGAGCAAAGACAGGACCGCTGCGTTCGCCAACCCGCGTTCTGCCGGGGCTCGCACCCAGGCTTCGAAAGCGTCGGGCCCTTTCCGAAAGAGGCGGTTCTCCCGCGCGTCAGGGTGGACCTTGACCTTATAAAGGGAAGGCGGAGGCATGATCGAGATATTAGCATCCGCGGCCCCTGTATCTTGAGGTTCCCTTGATCCGTGTCTTCCATAGTCTTAGACCAACTGGGATGCCGGGGACGAATCGTTGCGCCATACTCCAAGCTGTTCGGAGGTCGTGTGAGCGTTTTAGATGTGTTGATCGAAGAGCATCTTCTGCTGTACCGGTTGGTCGGCTATCTTCAGAAGGGCGCGGTGGAGTCTCGTGCGCCCGAGCGCCTGCGCGGCGACCTGCTCGCCTTCTTCTGCGCGTTGAACCGTCATGAAGAGTTCGAGGAGATTCTCTTCGGCGGCCCCGGCGGGGTCACGGGTCCGGAGCCGGATGGACTCCTCGGCCAGCACCGACGGCTGGCCGAAATCCGCGCCGAGATCCAGGCGGAGTTGAAGGACCCGGAGCGGATGAGCGCCCCGGGCTTGGGGTCCCGCGTCGTCGCGCTGGCGGAGCGCCTGCGGGAGCATTTCGCTTGGGAAGAGCGCGTCTTGTGGCCGCTGCGGACGCCGTCGGGACCGCTCGCGGAAGTCGATTTGGAGAACCGCGCGCGGGCGGAACTGCTTCTTCTCACGGCCGAGGCGGCCCAGCAGGGAATACGTCTTTCGGCGTCCGTCGGCCCGTCTTAGCCATGCCTCTCCCGGACCCGGCGAAAACCTGTTAAACTTCCGGGGCGCCCCCTTAGCTCAGTGGCAGAGCCGCAGTTTTGTAAACTGCTGACCTCAGTTCGATTCTGGGAGGGGGCTCGTTTTTCGCCGGGAAGGGGGGTATGATTCCGTCATGGCGGATGAGGACGGCCCCGTCGTGGTGTTCGCGAGCACCAATCTGCTCGAGGCCGAGCAGGTGCGCAGTCTTCTGGACGGCTGCGGCATAATGGCCCGCGTGCTGGACGGCAACTTCGTGTCCATGCAGCCCTGGCTGTCGCTCTGGGCGGGCGGCATCAAGGTCGTCGTCCCGGCCGCCCGGGAGGCCGACGCCAAGGCCGTGCTCCGGGACGCCGGCTTCGACGGCGGCGACCCCCAAACCTGGCCGAAGCTGAAGTAGGGCTCAGCAGCCGATCGCGCGGCTGATCACCAGGCGCTGGATCTCCGACGTGCCCTCGCCGATCTGCAGCAGGCGCTGGTCGCGGTAGAAGCGTTCCACTTCGAACTCCTTCATCAGCCCGTAGCCGCCGTGGATCTGCACGGCCTCGTTGGCCACCCACTGGGCGACCTCGGAGCAGTACAACTTCGCCATGGCGGATTCGGTGCCGAACGGCTGCTTGGTGTCGCGCAGCCAGCAGGCCTTATAAAGGAACGTCCGGGCGTGGTCGATCTTCATGGCCATGTCGGCCAGCTTGAAGGAGATGGCCTGAAAGCGCGACAGCGGCTTGCCGAACTGCTTGCGCTGCCGGGCGTAGGAAAGAGCGGCTTCGTACGCTCCCTGCGCGCAACCCAGGCCCATGGCCGCGATGGACAGGCGTCCGGAGTCCAGGGTCTTCAGCATCTGCTTGGAGCCGGCTCCGCGCTTGCCGAGCATCGCCGAGGCGGGGACCTTCACGTCGGTGAAATACAGCTCCGCGGTGTTCGACGCGCGCCACATCAGCTTCTTGTGCATGGTCTTGGTGGTGAAGCCCTTCGCGCCCTTCTCCACGATGAAGCAGGTGAACTCCGGCGCTTCCGCGTCGCCGCCGCTGACCGTCTGCACGATGATGCCGTCGGTGAGCTCGCAGGAGCCGTTGGTGATGAAGATCTTGGAGCCGTTGATGCTCCACGAGCCGTCCGGATTCTCCGCGGACTTCGTCTTGGAACCGCGGGAATCCGACCCCGCGCCGGGCTCCGTCAGGCCGAACGCGAACAGGCCCTGGCCGGCGGCAAGGCGCGGCAGGTATTTTTTCTTCTGCTCGTCGTTGCCGAAGTAAAGAAGGGGGGCGATGCCCAGGGACACCCCGGCGGCCACGGTCGCGGCGTGCGAGCCGTCCACGCGCGCCAGTTCTTCCACCGCGATCACATAGGAAAGATAATCCAACCCCTGCCCGCCGAACTCCTCGGGGACGATGATCCCGAAGATGCCCATGTCGCCCATCTCCTTCGTGAGCTCCGCGGAGAATTCCTCCTTCTCGTCGAGCTCGTGGGCTCGGGGCTTGATCCGGGTTTCCGCGAACTTGCGCACGCTGTCGCGGATGGTTTTTTGGTCGTCGCTCAGGTTGAAATCCATGTTCGTCCTCCGGGGCGTCCATTGTAGCGAATCCGCGGCTTCCCGTATTGGTAGAATAGCGCCGCATGAAGTCCCGCGACGGCAAGCCCCACGAAAAACCGCATCACCCGCATTGGCCGCTGGCGGCCCTGTTGTTCGGGTTCGTCTTCGCCCTGGGGATGCTGTCCGTCCACGACCCTTCCACGTGGATCCGGATCAAGGTGGGCGCGAAAATCCTCGCCGACCACGGGCTTCCGCGCGTGGAGCCGTTCTCGTACGGGGCCGCCGGCGCCCCGTGGACCACGCACTCGTGGCTGTCCGACGTGGTCTTCTCCAAGCTGGACGCGTGGGGAGGACCTCTGCTGCTCACCGCCTTCAAGAGCCTGGCTTTGGCCGCCGCGTTCGCGCTCCTGCTTCCCATCAACCACGGCAATCCCCTGGTCGCGGCGACCCTGTTGTCGCTGGGCGCCTGCGCCGCCTGGACCGGCTTCGCCGAGACGCCGTTGGCGTTCGACTTCCTGTTCTTCTCGCTCTTCGTGCGCCTCTTGCGGCCGCGCCACCGCTTCCGCTGGACCGACGCGGCCGCCGGCGCCGCCCTGACCGCGCTGTGGGCGAACCTGCACGGGGCCACCGCCCCGCTGGCGCTTTGGCTGGTCGGGATGAAGGTCTTCAAGACGACGATGCGCACCGCGGCGCGCGAACGTTTCGGCTATTGGGCCATGATGCTGACCTGCGTGATCGCGTTCTCATGGAATCCCCTCGGCTACGGCCTGCTCTCCCACGTGTTCGCCGACGCCGCGGCGGGGGCGGGCGCGTGGCGCCTGTCCTTGGCCACGCCGGGCGGCCTATTCCTTTTCGGCGGCGCCGTCGCGTGCTGGTTCACGCTCCAGCAGGAATTCGTGACGACCTTGTCGGCGGCCGCGGTGCTGGCTTTGGCCATCATGCTCCCCGGACTTCGTCCGCTGGGCGTCCTGGCCGCCTGCCCGGTGGCCGCGTTGGCCCTGGGGCACGCGCTGAAGCCGCGCGACGACACCTGGCCGCGCGTGGCGCGCTGGGGCGTGCTGGCCGCCCTGCTGCTGGCCGGGTATGTCCAGGTCGTCACGCGCCCCCTTGCTCCTTCGGGAGGCTACGGAGCCCCGGCGCTCTCCGGCGCGGTTCATTTCCTCAACACCAGCGGGGTCCGCGGCCGCATGTTCAACGAGGCGGAGACCGGCGCCGAACTGATCGGCCTCGGCGGAAGGCCCGTCTTCTCCGATCGCCGTCAGTCCCTGTACCCCGAAGCGTTCCGGCGCGACGCGGCGAACTGGCCGCGGATCTTTCCGCAGTTGGACGCGATCTACCGGTTCGACTACGCCGTCCTCCGCAACCGTCGCGCGGGCGGAGAGGCGCGGATTCTCGACGAAGACCCGGGCTGGCGCCTGGCCTACGCCGACGACCGCGCCTTGGTCTACCTGAAGGTGGCCGGCGCCAACGCCTGGCTGGTGCCCCAGTCGCCGTTCAAGACCTTGACCCCGAACCGTCTGTGGCCCGACGTCTTGGATCCGGCCCTGGCCGATCCGCGCCGGGCGCCGAAGGTCCTGGAGGAGCTCGACCGCTGGGCCCTGTCGGCGCCGGACTGCTCGCAGGCCCTTCTTTGGAAGGCCTACGCCCTCAACCGGTTCAAGATGGGGGAGAAGGCCGACCAGCTGATCGAACTGGTCCACGACCGCCCCGAGCTGGCCTGGGACCCGGAGTTGCGCGCTTTGGAGGCCGACGTGCTCTCCGCTCGCGGCCGCGCCGCGGAGGCGGCGCCCTTGTACGCGTCGGCCGAACGCGCCGCGCGTCGCCTGGGGGACCCGGTGCTGGCGGCCGAGATCCGGCGCCGGCGCTCTTCCGGCGCGGCCCGGTAGCGTTCTGGACAAAGCCTCCCATGCCTGTTATACTCAGGCTCCCAAGATGAGAACGCGCGCCCTCGGAATTTTCGCCCTTTTCGCGGCCTTCCTGGCCGCCTGCAGCCCGCCCAAGTATACCCGCTACCAGTCCGTTTCCGGGGATTTCTCGGTCCAGGTGCCGTGGGGCTGGAACGTGATCGCCGAAGCCGACCATGACGCGTTTTCCGAGGTCAAGTTCATCGGTCCGTTCGACGCGGATTTTTTCCTGGGCGCTCCCAGCCTGAGCGTGCGCTGGTACAAGCGCTACCGCGCGCACTCCCTGCGCGGCGGGGGCATCGAGATGTACGCCGACGCCGACGATTTCATCAACCAGATGCTGCGCCAGGTCTACGGCCCCAAGTCGATCCTGATGAAGGGCGGAGAATCCGGGGAGAAGCAGGATCCCCTGTCGGGCCCGATCCCGGAGGTGACGCTCCGGGAATCCGGCCTGAAGGCCAAGTACTTCGCCGTTCTGTCCCCCGCGCCGGCCGCGGCCGGGACCATCGGCGCCGTCAAGGACGTGGACGGCAACTGGCACAACATGCGCTATCACGAGTACGCGGTGATCCCCATGGAAGGCGGCTTCTACGTCCTCTGCTATCCGGCCACTCAGAAAGGCCACGACAAGGCGGTCGATCGCTTCAATGTCCTGGCGGCCTCCTTCCATCCCTTGACCAACGGGCCGGGCGGGGAGAAAATCAAGATCCACCCCGTTATTCCCGCGGAAAAGCGCTGACCCCTGGCCCCGGCGCGGGGCCTCTGCTACACTCAAACTTATGCCCGCCGCCGTCCCCCGCCGCCACCTCCTGAAGACGCGCGACGTCCGCTTCGCCGTGAAGCTGCGCGCCGAGCCCGCCGCGGTGTACCAGGCTCTGACCTCGGCGCGGGAGTTGACCCGGTGGTGGCTTCTGGGCGCCGAGACCGACGCGCGCAACGCCGGCCGCGTGCGCATGGTCTGGCCGCGCGTGCGCCGGGGCGACGGGACCCGCTGCGACGGCCTGGGCGAGCGCGAGGGCGTCTTCGTGGACCTGGAGCCGGGCAAGAAGGTCGCCTGGCTGTTCAAGCCCGCGCGCGGCGACCGGCGCGCGCCGCCTTTGGTCAGCGTGTTCATCGACAAACGCCGGGGCGGCTGCGAGGTGACCTTGCTGCACGCCGGGTTCAAGTCCGCGCCGTCCTACGACGAGCTGTGCCAGGGCTACGCGTGCGCCTGGGAGGACGGCCTGGCCAAGCTGAAGCTCTATCTGGAAACCGGACGCACCTGCAAAATGGAATCCATGGACCTGGAGACCGCCCGGATCCTGACGAGGCCGCGCCGATGAGCGCCCTGACCCTCCTGTTCGCGATGATCGCCGGCGCCGCGGTGTCGGGCGTCGTGTTCTACCTGGTCTTCTTCTCGTCGCGCAAGAACGACGGCGCGGCGCGCCTGCAGATGCGCGAGGATTTCCGCCAGCTGCTGGACCTGGCCGAGCAGAAGTTCGAGACCGAGCGCGCGCGGCAAAAGGGCGAGCTGGAGGAGAAGAAGGCCGCCGTGGAAAGCGCGGTGGCGGGCCTGGCCGAACGGCTCAAGTCCTACGAGGAGCTGGTCCATAAATTCGAGACCGACCGCGCGGTCAAGTACGGCTCCCTGGAGAAGGGCCTCAAGGACGCGGCCGAGCAGACCGCGAAGCTGGCGTCCTCCACGGAAGGATTGCGCTCGTTGCTGGACAACTCCCGGGCCCGCGGACAATGGGGCGAGCGCATGGCCGACGACATCCTGCGCGCCTCCGGCCTCCAGGAGGGCGTGCAGTACCGCAAGAACAAGGCGCTGGACACCTCCTCTTCCCGCCCGGACTTCACCTTCCTCCTGCCCGACGGGAAGACCTTGAACATGGACGTGAAGTTCCCGCTCGACAACTGGCTGCGCTTCTCCCACGCGGTCACCGACGACGACCGCGCGCGGCTCAAGAAGGACTTCGAGCGCGACGTGAAGGCCCGCGTGAAGGAGCTGCAGAAGCGGGACTACGTCAACCCGGGGGAGGGGACGCTCGACTACGTCCTGCTCTTCATTCCCAACGAGCAGGTGTACGCCTTCATCCAGGAGGCCTTCCCCGGCCTGGTGGACGAGGCGCTGTCCCAGAAGGTGGTCATGTGCTCGCCGTTCACCTTGTACGCGGTGCTGGGCGTGGTGCGCCAGGCTTTCGACCACTTCCATTTCACTCAGGCCACCCAGGAAGTCCTCAAGCTCATCGGCCAGTTCGGCGCCACCTACGAGACTTTCAAGACCCGCTTCACGGATTTCGGGGAGAAGCTGGGCAAGCTGAGCGAGCTGTACGCGGACATCGAGCAGAAGTCCTTCAAGCGCCTGGACGCTTCCGTCGCCAAGATCGACCGCGTGCGCAAAGGCGACAAGACGGACGCCGAGTCCCTGATCGCCGGCCTCCCGGACTCCGACCCGAACCGATGAGCCGGGAGACTCCCGCGCCCGAGGCGAAGGTCTCCGCCGACATCTACGACGATCAGTACTTCCTCCAATCCTGCGGCGGCATCGAGTTCTACAAGCTGTACGGCCCGAAAGTCCTCAAGCCGATGATGCAGCTGTGCTGGAAGCGGGCGCAGGTGAACAAGGACATGAACGTGGCCGACGTGGGCTGCGGCCGCGGCGAGATCCTCTACCACCTGGTGAAGGCCGGCGCGCGGGCCCACGGGCTGGACTACGCGAAGGCCTCCGTCGCCATCGCCCGCTCCCATAGCCCCACGGCCGACATCCGGGTGGCCGAGACGGAGCGCCTGCCCTACGCCGACGGGGAACTGGACCTGGTGTTCTTCCTGGGGGTCTTCGAACACCTGTACCCGCGCCAGCAGCGCGCGGCCTACAACGAGTTTTGGCGCGTCCTGAAGCCCGGCGGCCGCGTGATCATGGCCAC
>JAGWMT010000384.1 GCA_028871595.1 Elusimicrobiota bacterium | reverse complement strand
GCCAACGAGTCCCGCTACGCGTTCTTCTCCCGCGCCGTCCTGGAGGCCGCGCGCGCCCTCCACCTCGCTCCCGACATCATCCACGTCCATGACTGGCACGCCTCCCTCGTCCCCGCGTACGCGAAGGCGCAGGGCGTCGGCGCCGCCACGGTGGTCACGATCCACAACATCGCCTTCCAGGGGCGGTACGACCTGAGCGTCGCGCCGAAGATCGGCTTCGACCCGGCGTCGGCCTTGCCTGGGGGCGTGTTGGAACACGAAGGCGGCGCCAATTACCTGAAGGCCGGCCTTGTGACCGCGGACGCGGTCACCACGGTCAGCCGCACCTACGCCCAGGAGATCCAATCGGGCCCCGAGTTCGGCATGGGACTGGAGAAGATCCTGAGCGCGCGCTCCAAGGACGTGACCGGCATCGTCAACGGCGTGGACCCGGAGCTGTGGGGCCCGACGAACGACCCTCTCATCGCTCACCGGTTCGGCATCGATGACGTCGCCGCGGGCAAGGCCGCCAACAAGGCCGATCTCCAGCGCCGCATGGGCTTGCAGCAGGACCCGGACGCGCCGATCTTCGCCGTCGCCTCGCGCCTCAGCCATCAGAAGGGCATCGACATCGTGCTGGACGCGGTGCACTCCATCGTGGGCCGCGGCGGCCAGCTGGTCATCTCCGGCGCCGGCGACCCGGAACTGGAGAAGCGCGTCGCCGAGATCGTGAAGTTCTACTCCTACTACGGCCGCGTCGCCTTCCACACGTTTGACGAAGCCTTCGTGCACGCCGTGTACGCGTCGGCCGACTTCCTGCTGATGCCGTCGCGCTTCGAGCCCTGCGGCCTGTCCCAGCTCATCGCCCAGCGCTACGCCACCTTGCCCATCGTCGCGCGCACCGGCGGCCTGGCCGACACCGTCCGCGATCTGCGCGACGACCCGGAGAACGGGGACGGCCTGTTCGTCCTCCCCGCGCAGGACGGCGGCATCTGGGAGACCATCAACGACGCGTACGCCGGCTACCGGAACCCGGCGGCGCTGGCCGCCGCGCGCCGATCGGCCATGGCGAAGGACTCCTCCTGGGGTCCGGCCCTCGATCAATACGAGGCGCTGTTCCGCCGCCTCGCGCCCCCGCCCGCTCCCGCCCAGTGAGCCTTCCTTCCTGGCAGGGCAAGGTCATCTACTTCGCGATGATCGACCGTTTTCAGAACGGCGATAAAAGGAGCGACGACCAGGGCCAAGGGGAGTACTCGCCCACCGACGATGAAAGCTTCCAAGGCGGCGACCTTCAAGGTCTGCGCGCCAAACTGCCCTATCTCAAAAGACTGGGATTCGACGCGCTCTGGATCACGCCGCCGGTCCACAACCAGTGGGTGAACCCATACATCCGCACCCGCGGCTATCACGGCTACTGGGCGTACGACTTCACGAAGATCGACCCGCACTTCGGGACCTTGGACGACTACAAGGCGCTGGTGGCCGACGCGCACGCGCTGGACATGAAAGTCATTCAGGACATCGTGGTCAATCACACGGGCAATTTTTTCACGGTCGCTCCGGAAGGGTACGACCCCTCACGGCCGGAGCTGAACTGGAAAGCGGTGGGCAAGGCGCCCAACGATCCGGTGTTTCGGATGAACAACCCGCATATTCCGGAGCACAAGCAAGCGGCCGTGTATAACTTCACGCCCAACATCTCCGACTTCCGCAGCCGCGAGCAGACCTTGACCTACGCGATGGGCGATCTGGACGACGTGAACCTCAAGAGCCCGCTGGCCGTCGAGCGCATGAAGGAGATCTACCGCTACTGGATCGAGGAGGCGAGCGTGGACGCCTTCCGCGTGGACACGGTCTACTACACGCCGGAGGACTTCTACGAGAAGTTCCTGTACGACGAAGATCCCAAGAGCCCCGGGATCAAGCGCTTCGCCGAGCGCCGCGGCATCAAGGATTTTCTCGTGTTCGGCGAAGTCTGGAGCTACGACTACAAGGCCATCGGCCGGTATTTAAAGCAAGGCAAGACCTCGCGTCTCGACTCGGCCGTGGACCTGCCGCTCAACGAAGCGCTCACTCAGGTTTTCTACCGGAAGGCACCCACGGAGACCCTGCGCGCGGCGCTGGGGGCGCGACGGCGTCATCACGACCTGTGGGTCAACTTTCTCGATAATCACGACGTCGAGCGCATGCATTCGCGCGCGACGTGGCCGGCGGTGAGGCAGTCCCTCGTGGCGCTGTTCACGTTGCCGGGACTCCCGTGCGTGTATTACGGCACGGAGGCCGGCTTCACGCGCGCGCGGCAGAACATGTTCGCGGAGAAATATTTCGACGAGAAATCACGGGCGTCCCTGCTGCTGAAGAAGCTCATCCGTTTCCGGAAGAAGCATCCGGGCCTGGCGACGGGCAAGGTCGCCGTGGAAGCCGCCGCGCACGCGGCGGGAATATTGTCGTATTGCGTGACCTCCGAAGGCGCGAATTACCTGGTCGTCTTCAACACCGCGCCGGATCGCATGGCCTACGATGTGGGCCCGGACAAAACCGCTCCGATCTTGGCCTCCTCGAAACCGGACCGCCGCGGCTCCATCATGATCCTCCCCCCGGATTCGTATTTCGTCTTCCAACGGCCGCCCGCCGCCGCGCGAAGCGCGGCGTCTTCGTCGTTAAAGCCTTTCCCGAACGGAGTGCTCCGCGACGAGATCACCGTCCGTTTCTCTCCCGCCGCGCGAAGCGCGGCGAAAGATATGTACGTCTTACCCGACGGGAATTACGACAAGAAGATCCGT
>JAGWMT010000383.1 GCA_028871595.1 Elusimicrobiota bacterium | reverse complement strand
TAATTGACTTGTTCGAACAAGTCAATTAAGTCAAAGCCTGACCCCTCTAGATCTTCGGGACCCACATGCCGGAGATCATCCCGGCGAAGACGGTTTGGCCGTCGTTCGGGCCGCCGTCGAACTGCATCTCGACGCTGGTCAGGAGCTTGTTCTTGCGGAAGTAGCCGTCGTTGTCGAAGGTCGCCTGGCAGAGCAGCCGGTCGCCCGCGTGGACGGGCTTCAGGAACTCGCCGCCGCGGATCTCGGTGAAGAAGCCCACCAGCTGCTGGATCTCCTCGACGGGCAGCTCCTGAGACATCAGCCAGATGCACCACGCCACGCTGCCGATCTGGGCGGCCATCTCGATGAGCTTGAAGGGGGGCACCAGCTTCCCGTCGGGCCGATAGCCCAGGCAGTCCTCCGCGTTCCACGTGTAGGCGCCCAGGATATGCTCCTCGTCGACCTCCAGGATCTCCTCCACGAAGCGCATGGGCCGCTGCTGGGGGATGTGCTTGAGAATCGCCGCGGACGACAGGCTCATCGGCTTGCTCCGTCGTGGCGCGTCTTGACCTTGCCGCCGAAGCCCATCTCGCTGGCCACGGGGTAGTCCGAGTAGCGGATGTTCTTGTGGCAGCCCACGTTGGCGTTGGCCACGCTCATGATCGGGCGCCCGTCGGCGAAGACCGTCGCGTCGGCGCGGACGAAGGCGTCGCCGGTGGCCTCCGAGCGGACGACCTTGACCACGCGGACCTCGTAGCGGATGTCGCGGTCCGCGGGACGGACGTCGTCGAAGACCTCCACGCGCTCAAGTCCCAGGGCGCGTCCGGTCCCGGGGCTGCCGCCCCAGGCCTGGAACACGCCGATCAACTGCCAGACGGCGTCGATGGACAGCGCCGCGGGCTTGGCGCCGGGGCTCATCGCGTAATACCAGTCCAAGGGGCCGTTGATCCGGGACGCGCGAACCTCTCCTTCCCCGGAATCCAGCGAGCCGGCGATGCGATCCACGCGCCCGACTTCCAACATCTGGTCCGACGGCAGCAAGGCGATCTCGCCCGGAGGATCGGACACCAGCGCCCCGCGCGACAAAGCGAGTATTTCGTGATGGGATAAAGCGGAACGCGAGCGGAATTCGGCGTAGGTCAGCCGGCGCTTCAGGGGGATGTCGGCCGCCATGGCCTCGATTTTTTTCTGGTCCGAGACCGGGGCTTCCCAGAACGCCGTGCCGATCTGCGCGGAGGCGATGGTGTACACGGGCGTATCGTCGACGGAAACGGACGCTTTGCCCGTCAAGAGCACGTCCTCACCGGAACGCTCCAAAGACGTGATCTCGACCCGGTACGTCACTCTCTTATCGTGGGGCCGGATCTGCCCGAAGAACGACACGTTCTCCATGCCCAAGGTCTTGGAGCAGCCTGTCAGCCCGCGCCAGGCCGCGAAAAATTTAAGACATTGCCAAACGGCGTCCACTCCCCAACACCCGGGCATGACCGGATCGCCGAGAAAGTGACAGCCGTAGAACCAGTCGTCCACGCGGTTGTCCCGCGCCGCCTCGATGACGCCGGTGCCCGAGGCCTCGTCCCACTCCAGGCGGAGAACCTCATGGAACGGCAGAAGGCTGAACCCCGGCAGGCCCGGCAGGCCGGCGGGAGCGTCCTCCAGAAGGCGGCCCTCGGAGAACGCGATCACCTCGTCGCGCCCGAAACCGGCCCGCTTCCGGAATTCCTCGAACTTCACGCCGAATTACTTCGGCGGGAGCGAACGGTGCGTGCCGTCGCAGTACGGCTTGTTTTTCGACTCGCGGCAGCCGCACCAGGCCACCTTCTTGGCTTCGGCGATCTCGCAGATGACAGGGGACTTGCCCGTGTTGAGGCGCGCGTGGGAGCCGTCGCAGTACGGCTGGTTGGCCGACTCGCCGCACGCGCACCAGGCCTTGCGGCCCGGGGTCTCCTCGCACACGTAGGGCTTGTTCTGGATGCCGGACATGGGCTTAGACCGACTTGCCGACGATGGGCGAGTGGAAGATCGCGGCATGGACGGCGACCAGCGCCAGGACCCACAGGACCGCCAGCTTGCCGTAGCCGAAGCCCATGTTCGCGTGATTGGCACCCAGCATGCCGACCAGCATGGGACCGGACAGATAGGTGTTCGTGCGCGACGCCAGGTAGGCGCGGCGGCGGACCGGGGCGGCGGCGTCGCCGGTGACCTTGCCCGACAGGAGCGCCTTCTGCGCGGGCCAGATGATGAACCACACGTTGAACCACATGATGGAGCCGAACAGCATGCCCCACATCAGCCAGCGCGCGCGATCGGCCAGCATGCCGTCGGCGCCCTGCAGCAGCGCGTTGGCACCGAAGCCCACGCCCGGAGTATAAAGGAAGATCGACGCGAACAGGAACAGGCCGGAGAAGAAGGTGACCATCGCGCCCCAGCGGAACCACCACAGCGTGCGCGGCATCAACTGCGGATTGACGGCTTTCTTGGCGGAGTCGTCCAGCGCGCCCTGGAGGGGGACGTTGACGAAATTGAAGAAATACAGGAAGCCGATCCAGGTGATTCCGGCGAACACGTGCAGCCACCGGAGCGCAAACTCGATTTTAGGCATATATTTCTCCTTGCGAGGGTCTGGCAACCAATTTATCGGATTTGGACGGACCTGTCAAACCTCGCTTGACGCTCGCGGGTCACGAGCGCTACAATGCCGCGACGGACCGATGCGGGTGTAGTTCAATGGTAGAACGAGAGCTTCCCAAGCTTTAGACGTGGGTTCGATTCCCATCACCCGCT
>JAGWMT010000054.1 GCA_028871595.1 Elusimicrobiota bacterium | reverse complement strand
TCATGGGGGGATCTCCGACTGAAGAATAGCCCCGGAACCCCGGTTTCGCAAGGGCGAATTCCCCGGGGAAATGCGATAATGTCCTCAGCCGTGTCAGCTCCCTCCCTCCGCCTCGATCCCCGCTTCCTCCCCATGTCCCGCGCCGAAATGGAGGCGCGCGGCTGGGACGCCGTGGACATCGTCTTCGTCACCGGCGACGCGTACATCGACCATTATTCCTTCGCGATGGCCATTCTCGGCCGCGTATTGGAGAAAGCCGGCTTCCGCGTCGCCATCCTGTCCCAACCCGATTGGAAATCCGCCGAGCCGTGGAAGCGCTTCGGCCGCCCGCGCCTGTTCTTCGCGGTGTCCGCGGGCAACATGGACTCGATGATCAACCATTACACCGCTAATAAAAAAGTACGAAACGACGACGCGTACTCGCCTGGCGGTAAAATTGGGCTTCGTCCGGACCGCGCGACCATTCCGTACTGCCAGCGCGCGCGCGAGGCGTTCCCGGGCGTGACGGTGATTGCCGGAGGCGTGGAGGCCAGCCTCCGCCGCATGGCGCACTACGACTATTGGTCCGATAAGGTTCGTCCGTCCATCTTGATGGACTCCAAGGCCGACCTGGTCTGCTACGGCATGGGCGAGGAGACCATCGTCGAGATCGCCAGGCGGATCCAGGCCGGCAAGACTGTCAAGGAGTGCCGCGACCTGCGCGGGGTCGCCTACGCCTTGGGCGCGAGCGAGACGGCCCCTTCCGGACCGGACATCGTCGAGCTTCCCAGCTACGAGGACGTGCTGGCCGACAAGGATAAGTTCCTGAAGGCCGCTCACCTGATCCACCGCGAGACCAGCCCCTTCAACGCCAAGACCGTCGTCCAGCGCCACGGCGCGCGCGCCGTCGTCGTCACCCCGCCGCAGCTGCCGTTGACGGAAGGCAAGATGGACGAGTACTACGGCCTTGCGTACACGCGCCGCGCGCATCCGGCCTACACGGCCCCGATCCCGGCATGGGAGATGATCAAGGATTCGGTCACCATCATGCGCGGGTGCTTCGGCGGCTGCACGTTCTGCTCCATCACCGCGCACCAGGGCCGCACCATCCAGTCGCGCTCGGAGGCCAGCGTCCTGGGCGAGCTTGAGGCCTTGGCCGCCGACCCGCAGTTCAAAGGCACGGTGTCCGACCTGGGCGGTCCCACGGCCAACATGTACAAGATGCGCTGCAGCAAGCCCGAGATCGAGAAGATCTGCAAGCGGCTGTCCTGCGTGAGCCCGACCATCTGCAAGTGTCTGGGCACCGACCACGGCCCGCTGGTGAAGCTGATGAACAAGGCCGACGCGGTCCCGGGCGTCAACAAGGTCCTGGTCGCCTCCGGCATCCGCATGGATCTGGCGCGCCTGTCGCCCGAGTACATGCGCGACCTGACCTCCCGCCACGTCGGCGGGAGGCTGAAGGTGGCGCCCGAACACGTGAGTCCGAAGGTGTTGGCGCTCATGAAGAAGCCGACGCATGACACGTTCGAGGACTTCGCCGAGAAGTTCAAGAAGGAGAACGAGAAAGCGGGAAAGAAGCAGTTCCTGGTCCCTTATTTCATCTCGTCCCACCCCGGCTCCGGCGTGAAGGAGATGATCGAGCTGGCGGTCTTCCTCAAGCGCAACGGCTACAAGCCCGATCAGGTGCAGGACTTCATTCCCACGCCGCATGACCTGGCCACGGCCATGTACTATACCGGCAAGAACCCGGACACGGGGGAGCCCGTCGCCATCGCGCGCGGGATGAAGGACCGCCGTCTGCAGCGCGCCTTGCTCCAATTCTTCAAGCCGGAGAATTATTTCGAGGTCCGCGACGCCTTGCTCAAGGCGGGACGCCGCGACCTGATCGGGAGCGGCTGCGACGCGCTGATTGCGTCGGAGCCGCCGCGCGAGGCCATCCTGGCCCGCCGCGAGCGCGCCGACAAGGATTTCCATGAGCACACGCACATGAAGAAGGACGCGCCCAAGGCGCCCAAGGCGGGCTACCGCCCCGGCCGCGCCGGCTGGGGGCGGCGGGAGGGGAAGCGGTGACCGGATGGGCTTTTATGTCCAAGTACGGACGTTGTGAAATACGGTGTTGTAGCCGAGAAGATAACAGTGCAGGCTGACGGGAATGAATTCGATTTCGACGTCGTCTATCGTCTGCTTGCCGGTTTTGTCTATGGTTGTCACGAGGGGCGCGGCCGCGATTTTGTTCTCTTTGCAAAATCTCGCAAGAGGTCTTAATTCCCCCGGTCGCTCAAAAAAACGATTTGTCCATTTGACCTCGGTGCACCAATCGATATTATGGCCGTTGTGGTACACCAGATCGACCTCTCCCTTTTGCCAGCGGCTGTAGTAAAGACTCTTGAAGCTGGCGGAATGAAGCCACTGGCTGATTACCGCGGTTTCCGTTAGTTGCCCCATTGCTTGATGATCCGTCGTAACGGGGTCGAAGAGCGCGCAGCGCATCGAGGGGTTCGTTAAGTAGACCTTGAAGAAATTCGCGCGTTTAAAAAGCTTCCCCCTCTGATCGACGCGGTTAAGTATGACAATGAGAAACGCAGCTTCGAGGTATTCCAGGTAGCGCTTGATCGTATTTTTCGCGACGCCGGAGCCTTGCGAAAGATTTTCGAGAGACACCTCGTTCCCGGTGTTATAGGCGAGCATCGTGAATAGTCGATTGAGCTCCTGGATATCCTCGATGCCGTAAAGCCCGGGAAGATCTCGGAGTAAGACTTTATCAATGATGTCGCTGCGAATAAATCGCTGCGGATCGCTTTTGATCGTCTCTGAAAGCGCGGCCTCCGGGTAGCCTCCGTAGTTTAGATAGTTGACGAATTCCCGATTCAGCGATTCCAGCGCGCCCGGATTCTTTGGATCTTTGGCCTGAGTTGCGAGTTCATTTTTATCCGTGAGCAAAAGAAATTCATGAAATGTGAGGGGAGGGAGCATGAAATCAGAAAATCGTCCCGCTCCCGATTCGATGCTCTTGAGACGAAGCGCGGCTGCGGCTGAACCGGAGGCGATGAATTTCGCTTTCGGGTGATCTTCGACGAGTTTCTTAAGGTGGGTTTCCCAGCCTTTTAAATACTGAATCTCGTCAAAAATAATTAGACAATCGTCAAAGCGCTCTCTCGAGGTGATTGTTCCGAATAGATGCAGAAGCGAATCGAGGCTTTTCCCCGCGTAAAGGGGGGAATCGATTGACATATAACAGATAGTGTTTGAAGGCTTGCCGCCATCCAACATAGCTTGGATGGCGTGATGCAGGAGGACGCTTTTACCGACGCGTCGTGGCCCCATCAAGACGACGGCGCGCACGGGGTCTTTTTGGCCGACAAGTTTAAGCAGGAGTTCTAAGTAAGCACGTGGCCTGAGAGATTTTTTTTCGAGGTCAATCGTGTTTTTTTCCCACCAAGGATTTTCGAACTTGATGCGATTGCAGATTTCAAGACTTGATATTTCTTTCATATAAGATTAGATGGTTGATCTTATTGTATATTCGTTTTTAAATAGAGTCAATATGCTGATACTATTTTAATTTTTTTAAAAAATATCTATAAATAAAGAGTAAAATTAAGTCCTGTAATAAGAAATTCCTGGAAGTAATCAAATGGATAAACCAAGACTTATGCGGTTCGGCGAATTGGACGCCATCGAGTATCCGTCCCGGGACCCCATGGCGCTGACCGTGGTCTGCCTGCACGGCTACGGCGCCGACATGCGCGACCTGGCGCCGCTGGCGCCGGAGATTCCGGTCGAGCGGCCGGTCCGGTGGGTATTCCCCGACGCTCCGGAGATTCTGGATTGGGGCGGTCGCGCGTGGTTCCCCATCGACGTCGAGGTCTTCGAGGAAGCCCAACGAACGGGTAAGCCCCGCGATTTGTCGGGCGGCGAACCCGCCGGCATGGCCGAAGCGCGCGCCGAGCTCTCCGCGGCGCTCGAGGAACTGGAGGTCCCGCCGGAGAAGCTGGTGCTGATGGGATTCTCCCAGGGCGCGATGATGTCGGTGGATATGTCTTTGCGCTTGCCGGGACATTGCGCCGGCGTCGCGATTCTCTCCGGGACCTTGGTCGACCGCGATCATTTGTCGGCGCTGGCTCCGAGCAAGAAGGGAACGCCGTTCTTCCAGAGCCATGGTTCCGTCGATCCAATTCTCAATTTTTCCCAAGCGCTGGCGTTGGAGAAAGAGCTGAAGTCCGCGGGCTGGAAGGGGGAATTGCGCCGCTTCGAGGGCGGCCACGCCATCCCCCCGGAGATCGTGCTCGAACTGGGCGCCTGGCTCGAGGGCGTGTGAGCCGCGATTGGACGAAGTCGTTCTTCCGGAAGGAAATCTTCACCCCCGGATCTCCCGAAGCCGTGTCCGCCGCGCCCGACGAGGTGAAGTTCCTTTGGAAGGTTCTCGGCTTAAAGAAGGGCTCCCGCGTCCTGGACATCCCGTGCGGCACGGGCCGTCACGCCGTGCGCCTGGCGCGGCGCGGAGCCTCCGTGCTGGGCGTGGACATCACGGAGAGCTATCTGCGCGAGGCGCGCCGCTCGGCGGGCAAGCTGCGCAACGTGCGTTTCGTGCGCGGCGACATGCGCCGCATTCCGCTGGAGAACGAATTCGACGCGGCGATCAACCTGTGGACCAGCTTCGGCTACTTCTCCGATCCCGCGGACGACGCCCGGACCTTGCTCTCGGTCGCGCGCGCGCTCAAGCCGGGCGGCCTGTTCCTGATCGACATGGCCGACATCACCGCGATCCGCCGGCGCCTGCACTCGCGCAGCTGGAGCCGGCGCGCCGACGGGGCCTACGTCCTGGAGGACGCGGTGTACGTCGGGGGTTTCGACCCGAAGGTCGTCAACGAGTGGACGGTGCTCAAGGGCGGGCGCGCGCCGAAGCGTTCGCGCTTCGTCGTCCGCGCCTACGACCGGGCGCGGTTGTTCGCGGCGCTGCGCAAGGCGGGGCTGCGGCCGGTGCGGACGTGGAGCGGACTGAGCGAGGACTACGGCTCGTCGGGGCCCGCGGGCGCGCGGTTGACCGTGCTGTCGCGAAAGCCCGGGGCCGGCGGCGCCGCGTCCCGGTAGTTCTTGAGCCAGTCCCGGGTCGCCGGGTCGGGTTCGAGCGCAAGGAGGCGGTCGAGCAGGGCGTTGACTCTGGCCGCCGGAGCCGGGTTACCCAAGGTCTGACGGTGGCGCGCCGACGACCAGAGGATCGCGGCGGTCAAGGCGCGGGCTCCGGGGGTTTCCCGCCCGTCGGCGACGAAGCCCGCGGGATTGGCCTCGATGGGCGCCAGCAGCCGGTCGTCCAACTGGGAGACGAGGCCGGGGGCGCGCGTCGCCAGATCGTCGCGCGTGGAGACGAACGCGTACAGGGCCAGAAGGGCGGTTTCGCGTTCCTCGCCGGAGACGGGGCCGTCCAGCAGGTCGAGCAAGGCGCCCTGCAGGAGCGCGTCGTCGGCCTCGGGCAGGCCGTGGCAGGCCGGACCCAGGCCGCGCAGCGCGTAGATCCGGTACGCCGGGCTGCGGAGCGCGTCGAGCAGGACCTTCAGGCCCCGGCTGCGCGCGGCGTCGTCGGGCACCTGGGGCATCGCGTAGCCCAGATAGGCGAGCGCCTTGGCGCGCACCTCGGGCGGTTGGGCGGCGGAGGTCGCGGCCGCGGCCAGGGCGTCCAGGTCGGCGATGCGCCGCGGCTTCGGCTCGGTCGGGACGCGCGAATGCAGGACGTCGATGGCGGCCAGCTTGCCGTCCAGCGGCCCCGAGCCGGATAAGACCTCCGCGGGCGCCGCCGCGGGGCGCGCGGCCGCCCGCGCCAGAAGGAACGCCGTTTCCAGGGAGGGGGCCGAGACGGCGGGCGGAACCGGGACGATCATGCGGTTATTGTACTACGACTTCGACGGGGGGTGATCCGCGTCCAAACCGATTTTCCGGCTCATTTTGGCGGGTTCGACGGGGCGCGTGCCTCGGTCCCCGGGCGCGCGCGCGGTCAAGACGACGCCGTCCTCGGCCGCGACGGCCAACGTCATGGTCCGGGTCTGCTCCGGCGTCAGCATGAGCTGGACCGTGGACCATTCCTCGTTGCCTTCGGCCGGGCTGACGCCCAGGACGGTGACGTCCTGGAACAAGGTCACCGCGGTGAGCTCCGACTTGCCGGAGGCCTTCCCGCCGCGGCGCGTGGCGATGACGTCCACCCGGTCCCCGGGGTCCAGGAATTCCTGCTGGTCCGGGTAGACGAGGACGGCCAGGCCGCGGCTGCCGGGGGTCATCGCCGGCTTGGGCGGCACGGGCGCGGGTTCAAGCTTCGCGGCGTCGGCCACCTTGTTCAGGAACAGACGGTCCTCGCGGTCGGCCGCCAAGGCGGCGAACTGGGCCTCCTCCGGCGTCAGGGCGAGCTGGATCAGCCCGGTGGAATCGCCCCAGTCGCGCTCCACGCGCAGGACTTCGGCGCGGGGGGAGAGAACCTCCGAACGCGATTCGGAACTTCCGTCCGAGCGGGGGGTTTCCACCAGGACGACGACTTCGGCCGCGTCGCCCGGCGAGAGGAATTCCGTCTGGCTCTTATCGATGGACAGGCTGAACGCGCGCTTTCCCGCCGGCGGAGCGAAGGCGGGCTCCGTTTCCGCCGCGCCGTCCACGGATTTGGCGCGGCAGCCGCCGAGGGCGACCGCCGCGGCGAGGAGGCAGGCGAACTTGGTCATGGTCGTGGTCCTTAGAACTGGAAGGTCATGGTGGTGCCGAACGCGTACGACAGGAAGCTTTCCTCGGGCAGGTAGAGGTGCCACAGGCGCTGGACGGAGCCGTTGAGGGTCATCCGCAGATTCTTGGCCAGCTCGTAGTCGGCGCTGGTGTTCAGCGAGGCCAACCGCGAGTTGTCGGCGACCGTCACCGGCGATTTTCGCAGGGCGAGCGAGGTCGTCGTGGTCCAGATGATGCGGTTGGTGAACAGCAGCGGGCGCGAGGAACCGGGCAGGCGCAGGCCGGCGGGCAAGGACAGGTCGGCGCGCATCAGGACGCTGGGCGTGATCACGGTGATGTTGGCGTTTTGGACGCCGGTGCCCAAGGTCGTCACGTCGCGCGAATAGTCCACCTTCGGCGTGAAGCGGAACTTGCGCACGTCGAAGGTGACCTGTCCCGAGGCGTCCTCGTGGTTGGTGTTCTGCGTGTTCGCGTCCACCAGGAGATCGCGGTTGTCGGTCTTGCGCAGGTTGTAGGCCAGCGAGGTGTCGAACCTCTTGAGAACCAAGGCGCGCAGGCTGGTGCCGAACGTGTTTTCCGTGTTGAGGGTCGTTCCCACGTTCTTCGTGGTGCGGCGCGAATAGCGGAAATCCATCTGGGTGTTGGTCATCCAGCGTTCGGTGAACCAGAGCTTCTCCAATTGGGAGATGCTGGCCACCGCGTCGGGCAAGGTGCGCGTGATCGTCTTCGACGCGGTGCCGGTGACCTCGGTGCGCTGGATGCTGAGCACGTAGTTGTTGGAGATCGAGAGCGTGCGCAGCGCCGACCAGCGCCCGCCCAGGTTGTACGCCTCCAGCGGGGACCAGCGTTGCGTCGAATTGTAGGTGTCGCGCAACGTCAGGTTCGCGCGCTGCGCGGCGGGGTTGTTGGGGCGCAGGGTCTGGCGCACGAAGAAGGTCTTGGAGCTGTCCAGGTCCTTCTCCACGTTGTTCCAGACGTCGCCGTCTTGAAGCTGATACCCGGAGACGATGTTGACGGAGTGGAGAAGCCGCGAGCGCGGCAGGAGATCGGCGACCGCGATCGGCAGGCTGATCGAGCCGTTGGCCGAGCGGTTGACCGTCTTGATTTGTCCGGGCAGGAAGGAGAACGTGGACGTGTTCACGACGATCGAGGACACGGTCAGGACGTTGTTCTCGATGGTGTCCATCTGGTAGTTGATCTGCGGGTTGAGCCAAGGGCGCAGGCGGAAGTTCGACGAGAAGCCCATGGACTGGTTCAGGGCTTTCGGGTACGCCGAGTCGACCGGCGAGCCCGAGGAATAGTCGGTCCGCTTCTCGGTGGTCTTCGTCCGGGTGTACGTGGGGTTGAACGAGGAGCCGGTCCAGGGCGTGAAGGTCAGGCGTCCGCCGTAGGTGAGGCCGCGCTCGCTGGTGTCGTAATCTCCGGGCTGCGCGCGGGCGAAGTCGGATTGGAAGCGCACGTCGTAAAGCGAGCGGCCCACGTTCGCGTCCAGGGTGCGCGGAAGCCACCAATGCTGGATCGGCACGCCGTACTGCAGCGTCCCGGTGTAGTTCTGCTTGTCGTCGATGCGCGTGAGAAGGTCGTATTCGATGCGATTGCGCGTGTAGCCCGCGTTGAGGCGGGGAAAGGCGCCGTAAGCCAGGTTCGCCTGGGCGGCGCCGTTCCACGTGGTGACCTTGCCCGCCTGGAGCAGATTGACCAGGTTCGAGAGGTCGCCGGTCTGGATGGTGTTCGGCGTGTCGGTGATCGTGCGCGAGACGTTCATCGTGACCGGCATCCACCCCAGGCGGGTGAGGTTCAAGTAGGCGTTGTCGTCCTGGCGGTCCTGGTTCGAGACGACGGAGGTCGGCGTCTGGAAATTCCGGTCGATGGCCTTCTGTTTGAAGCCGAACGAGCCCCATCCCTGGTACTCGAAGTCGGCCTGCACCTTGTGGGCGGAACCCACCCGCGTGACGGGTTGGGACACGTAAATTTCGTTGAGGTATACGGCCCCTTGAGTCTTGGTGTTGCCTTGCCCGCCGTAGACGCCCGCGACGATCTCGCTGACCTGCTGCAGGGAAGGGCTTCCGCTCGAGACGATGACCGTGTTGGGGATGTTCGCCGCCCAGTTGTTCATCACCCCGTTGCCGGGGTCGGTCTGATGGACCGAGATCTTCCGCCAGCCCTGGAACTTGATCGGCACCCGGACCTCGAAATAATTCTGGTCGGAGCCGACGCGCAGGAAGAACGTGGTGTTGCCGGAAAGGTCCGGCGGCGCGGTGTCGGCGTTGCCGAACAGGAGGAAGTTGAAGAAACGGTGCTGGCTGATGTCCACGGCCGTGGAGAAGGTCCGCCGCGTGTAGACCGTCGTCCCCGGAGCCAGGCCGTTGTAGGACAGTTCCAGCGCCTGCTCGGAGATGTTGTGGGTGTTGTTCAACTTCTGCAGGTTCGACACGCTGCCGTACAGGTCGTTGAAGACGGCGGACGCGTCGCCGCCGGCGTTGTAGATGGGCGTGTAGACGTTGTCCACGTTGTTGACGGGCGTGACGGTCAGGGTCTCCTGGGCCGCCGGCTGGGCGGCGGTGGCCGGGTCGCCGCCCTGGCCGCGCTGCCAGGAGTTGCCGACCACGGCCACGCGCGCGAACTTGAGATCGCCCGTGACGGCGCCGCCGCCGGCGTGAGAGATCGTGATCCGGATCTGCTTGATGTTCGTCCAGTTGCCGGCCGTGATCGACGAGATGTTCAGCGGGATCTGGAAGGTGTGCCACTGGTTCGCGTTGAAATCGATGGAGGTGCGCGTGCTCACGCTGGTGGCGTCGTAGAGATAGGGATTGTTGGTGGGGCCCGCCAGGACGGAGCCGAAGTCGTCGCCCGTGAAGTCCGCGGGATCCAGACGGCCGTTGCGGTTGAGGTCCTCGGTGTCGAGAATGCCGTTGCCGGCGCCGTAGCGGCCGGCGACGGGATTGCCGCCGTACGCGTACGTCCAGCCGATGTCCTTGGCGGGCGACAGGACTCCCGTGCAGTCCGTGTCCTCGGTCTTCGGCGCGCCGAACAGGACGCGGCCGTCGGCGCAGTGCAGCGTCGTGCCCCCGGTGCCGTCGGCATCCTCGTTGATGCCTCCAAGATGGAAGTTGATCTTGTTGTTGCTGGCGTCGCCCAGCATGACGACCTCCAGCAAGGTGCGCTGGGACATGTCCACGCCGGACACCGAGAACGGGTAGACCACGGACATTTCCTGGCTGGCGGCGTTCGAGAAATCGTAGCTGACGTCCAGGACTTTCTGCGTGTCGCTGTTGTTGGCCTGGGCTTTGGGATTGATGGCCAGGACGTTGACGTCCTGCGACGTGAACGTGATCTTGGAAGGGTCGCTGGCCACGCCTCCGGGGTTGGAGGCGATGCCCCACGCGGACGCCAGCAGGGAGGTGGAGTCCTCCTGCTTGATGCCCTCCATGTTGTCGATCAAGGCGAAGTCGTTCAGGTTGGGATTCTGCCGGCTCTGGGCGAATTCGCCCTGCAAGGTCACCGTCAGCTTCTTGCCGATCTTGATCTTCTTGACCTGGGAATCGAACTCGTAGACCAACAGGCTCTTCGCGATCTCGGTGATCTGCGGGACCGTCTGCGCCTTCGCCCCGGCTTGGTACAGCAAGGTGCTGCCCACCGCGAAATGCTGATTGAAGTCGTGCGACACGCGTCCGCCCAGCAACGTGTCGTTGGTGGCGCCGACGAAGGGCGCCACCTCGTACGTGATGTCGATCTCCGAGGTGGCCAGGATGCGGTCGGGGTTGAAGAACGTGACGAAGCCGGCTTCGTAGTCGATGAAGTAGTCGACGTTGCGGTTGAGCTTCTGCCCGTCCAGGATCACGAGTTCCGACTGGACGACCAGGTTGGGCTCCAGGTTGAAGGTCTTGAAGCGGTAGTTGTACTCCACGTGGATGGTGCGCAAGGTGATCGGCGTCTGCGCGTAGACGTTGGGATCGGGCACGTTGGGCGTGGCCGTGGACGCCGAGAAGGGATTGAGCAGCTGGAAGATGCCGTTCTCGAAGTCCACGGTGATCGTGTCGGGATACTTCTGCGGAGGGTTGAGGGCCGAGCCGACCTCCTGACGCGTGTTCGGGTCGAGGATCTTCAGGATGAAGTTGCCCCGGCCGTTGTCGCGGATGATCGAGGTCTGGCCGATCGAGTAGAACGTCTTCATCTCGCGGTTGTAGCCGGCCTCCGTGGTGGAGGAGATGATCGGGACGTCGGACGGGGTCTTGATCAGCTTGAACAGGCCGGAGCCGCCGCCCGCGACCGTGGTGGTCGAGGTCTGAAAGCGCAGCTCGTTGCCGGCGGCGTCGATGTAGTTGACCGCGACGACGTACTGGGGCTGCAGCTGGTTGCGGAACTGGATGTAGCCCTTCGCGTAGTTGATCGTGTAGTCCTGGCCGGCGACCAAGGTCAGGAAGCTGCCGGTGAAGGAGGAGCTGGTGACGCCGTTCCGGACGACGTCGTCGACGGTCAGCGTCTGCTGGTTGACGTTGTTCGTCAGAGTGGGATCCTGGCGGGCCAGAAACACCCGCTCGGAACCGGTGCGGATCGGAAGGCGGGCGCCGACGCCGAAGGTCAGGTCGTAGTACTGGCGGCGGAGGTAGGACGTGTCCAGGAAGTCGGTGGTGACGAACTGGGAGTTGCCCAGGAACTGCTTCGACTTGGTGGTGCCCTTCGTGCGGCTGCCGATGATGGTGGCCTTGAAGCCCTTGTACTTCACGTCGGCGCGGATACCGAACAGCTGCTTGTTGTACGAGACGAATTCGGTCGAGGGCAAGGTCAGGTCGATGTCGCCGAACGAGACGTTCTGCACGACCTCGCTGGGGTCGCCCTGGTAGACGACGGAGATGTCCTGCTGGTTCGTCTTCGTGTCGTCGTAGTCGACGTTCACGGTGATCTTCGGGCCGACCTTGCCCTGCATGCGCAGCTGCAGCTGCTGGTTGATCTCGATGAGGTTGGTCGTCTTCGCGCGGCCGCTGGTCACCTGATCGCGGGTGTAGCGCTTTTCGGTGTAATTGACGCCGATCACCTTGCGGCCGGTCACCGAGAGGCTGGTGCCGTACGTGGGCAGCTCGACCTCGGGCGGCGGAGGCTTCGGCGCCGCGGTCGAAATGGAGAGGTCCAGGCCCGGAGGAGTCCAGCCGGCCCCCAGGACCGTCTGCGGCTCGGCGCCGGGCTCCTCGCCCCGGTCCACCTCGTCGCGCACCTTCTGGAATCGCTCCAAGGTCATTTCGGTGGACGGCGGGGGAGTCCCGCGCGCCGGCGCCGTCGATTCCACGGCCGGCAGAATGTGCGCGGGGTCCTCGCGGTCGATGAGGTGGAAGACGGGTTTGGCGCCGCCGGTCGGCGGCGGCAGGACGACCGCCGTGGGAGCGGGCTCCGGGACGGGGGGCGGCGAGGCGGGTTTCGGCGCGGCGGGCGCCGACTGGTCGGACGGCGCGAAGTCGGGATCGTACGGGGTGGAGAACTGGGCGAACGACGGCGCGGCGGCCAGGGCCCCCCACAGGAGGAGCCCCGCCACGCCGACCGTGCGTCTCATGTGCCGCGAGTGCAGGAAGTCGTTCAAAAGACGTCGTTTTCCCTGAAATGGAGAAAGCGCGCGTAGGGTCGGCGTACCTTATTACGCGCGCGAGACGTGGGGGGAGTATAGCGGGAGCGTGTTAAGGAGTCAAGAACGGGAAGTGACGCCCGTGTAGGCCTGTTCGTATTCCTCGATCATCCGGCGCAAGGTGAAGCGCTCGGAGATCGCGGCCTTGGCGGCGGCGCCCAGGGCCGCGCGCCGGCCCGCGTCGGCGGCCAGGGCCTGGAGCGCCTTGGCCAGGGCGGCGGGCCGGTGAGGAGGCACCAGGACGCCGGTCCCGCCGTCGGTCACGACCTCGGGCACCCCGTCCACGTTCGAGGCGACGATGGGCAGACCCAGGGCCATCGCTTCCAAAAGGGAGTTGGGCAGGCCCTCCCACAGCGACGGCAGGCAGTACACGTCGAAGGCCGACAGCCAGGAGGGAATCTCGTCCTTCTCGCCCAGGAGCCAGACGCTTTTTTCCACCGCGTGCTTGCGGATCAGCGCCGCCAGGCGGTCGTGCTCCGGTCCGTCGCCCAGGATGGCGCAGCGCAGCGCCGTTCCCTTGAGGCGCGCCATGGCCTCGATCAAGGTCGCGAAGCCTTTCTGGCGGTCCAGGCGTCCCACGGCCCCCACCAGCACGTCCGCGGCGCCGAGCCGCAGTTCCAGGCGCTTCTTCTGCCGGTCTATTTTCGAGACGGGCCAGCCCGCGAGATCCACGCCGTTGCGGATGGTGGCCACTTTGGACGGACGGTAGGAGAGCTTCTGGAGCAGAAAGCGGCGGCTGGCCTCGCATTCGGCGATCAGCAGGTCGTCGCGCTCCTTGAGCCAGCGGTCGAGCAGCAAGGTCCACCAGGAGCGGGAGCGGTAGTTGACGCGGGGCGAGCTCACCAGTTTGAAGGGGACCTTTGCGAGGGGCTTGGCCATGCGGGCCAGTTGGATGGCCTGGTACATGACGGCGTGGACGATGTCGGGGCGCTCGCGCTCGATGATCGCCGCCAGGCGGCGCGCGTCGGCCGGCCGCGGAGCCCGCGTCAGGTTCAGGGATTCCACCGTCACGCCCATGTCGCGCAGGCGCCGCGCGTAGTGGCCTTCCGGCTTCACGCTGACCACGCCGGCGACGGGGAACGCCCGGTGGTCCAGCAAGGTCGCCAGGGCGAACAAGGTCTTCTCGGCTCCGCCCACCGTCGTCGACGTGCTGACGAAGAGGATTTTCGCCACGCGGGGCTATTTCAGGAACGCGCGGACGGCCTCGACGACGCGCGCCGCGTCGGCGTCGGCCAATTCGGAGAACATCGGCAGCGACAGGGCCTCGCGGCTGGCGCGCTCGGAGACGTCCAGGGCCACGCGGGGCTTGAGTCCCGCGTACGCGGGCTGCAGGTGGACCGGGATGGGGTAGTACACCCCGCAGCCGATGCCTTGGCGCTTGAGGTGCTCGGCCAGCGCGTCGCGCCGCTCCAGGCGCACGGTGAACAGGTGGAAGACCGGGTCGGTGCCGGCCGCGCCCAGCGGCGGCAGGCGCAGCGGGAGCCCCTTGAGTCCGTCGTGATAAATCCCGGCGATGCGCCGGCGCGCCGCCGTCCAGGCCTGCAGGTGCCGCAGCTTGATGCGCAGCACCGCGGCCTGGATCTCGTCCAGGCGGCAGTTGTGGCCGACGCGGGCGTGATGATAGGCCGCGCCGATGGTGCGGCCGCAGTTGCGCAGCTCCAGGATGCGGTCGCGCAGGGCCGGTTCGGCCATGGTGATCGCGCCGGCGTCGCCGGCGGCGCCGAGGTTTTTGGTCGGATAGAAGCTGAAGGCGCCGAAGTCGCCGATGGAGCCGGTGGTCTTGCCCTTGTATGTGGCGAGGTGCGACTGGGCGCAGTCCTCGATCACGGAAATATTCTTCGATTTCGCCAGGGCCATCAGCGGATCCATGTCGGCGGGCTGGCCGAAGAGGTGGACCGGAACGATGGCCTTCGTCTTCGGACCGATCAGCTTCTGGACCGACCGGGGATCCAAGGTCAAGGCCGTCTCGTCCACGTCGGCGAACACCGGCACGGCGCCCAGAACCGAGACCGCCGTCGCCGTGGCGATGAAAGTGAACGACGGGACGATCACCTCGTCGCCGGGCCCCACGCCCGCGGCTTCGAGCGCCAGTTCGAGGGCCGAGGTGCCGGAGTCCACGCCCAGGCAGAACGGCGCGCCGATCGCCTCGGCGAACTCCGCGTCGAACGCCTTGTTCTCCGGGCCCAGGATGAACGCCCCGGAGTCCAGCACGCGGCACACCGCGTCCTTGAGCTCGCCCGCGAGGGCGGCGTTCTGCGCCTTGATGGAGAGAAGGGGGATGTCCGAGGCGATCGCGCTCATGTCAGTAGGCTCCCTTGCCGAAGACCATCACGTACGGGGTCTTCAGGATGATCTCCAGGTCCATGCCCAGAGACCAGTGCTCGATGTAGAAAAGGTCCAGCGAGAAGCGCTGCTCGCTGGTCACGTCCGAGCGGCCGGACACCTGCCACAGGCCGGTGATCCCGGGCAGCAGGTTGGCGCGCTTCTTGGCCGTCTCGCCGAAATCGCGCTCCAGCGCCTCGATCTCGCCGGTGGTGAGCGCGAGCGGCCGCGGCCCCACCACGCTCATGTCGCCAAGGAGGACGTTCAAGAACTGGGGGAATTCGTCGACGGAAAAACGGCGCAGCCACTTCCCGACCCGGGTCACGCGCGGGTCGTTCTTCGCCTTGAAGAACGCGCCCTTCTGGTCGTTGAGGTCCTTCACGTCGGCGATGCGCTTCTCGGCGTCGACGACCATCGTGCGGAACTTGAACGCGCGGAAGGTGCGGCCGCGGAAGCCGTAGCGCTCCTGGGCGAAGAGGATCGGGCCGGCGGAATCCAGCTTGATCAGCAGGCAGATCATCGCCCAGAAGGGGCACGTGATCAGCAGGAGCAGGAAGGAGAAGGCGATGTCGAGCGCCCGTTTCGTCAGGAAGTTCGCCCGCGTCAGCGACGTGTGCTTGATCCGGTAGGCGGGCAGGCCCAGGTGGTGATCCATCTGCACCTCGCCCATGCGGATCTCCAGCATGTCGGGGACCATCTTGAAGCCGACGCCGCGGGCGTCGCAGACCTCGGCGGCGGCCAGGACGTGTTCGCGCGCGTCCTTCGTGCGCAGGAGGATCAATTCGTAGTAGGCGCGCTTCGCCAGCA
>JAGWMT010000382.1 GCA_028871595.1 Elusimicrobiota bacterium | reverse complement strand
CCCGCTTCTACACGCGGGAGGGATGGCGTCATGAGGGATCGACTCCGGGCCGCAGCGCTCATCGTCCTCTCGTTGGCCGCGGCCGCGACGGCGGGCCGGGCGCAGGACCTTTGCGAGGGCAAGTCCGCCGAGCTGCAAAAGGCGATCGCGGCCCACGGCGCCAAGTGGGTCGTGCGGCTTCCGGGCGCCGAGCCGACCATGACGGGATTGGAGCTGGCTCCGATCGAAGCCCCGTTTCTCCCGCTGACGGAAGCCGCGGCCGCGGTCCTGCCCAAGCGCTTCGACTGGCGCGAGCACCACGCGGTCAGCGGCGTGCGCGATCAGGGGGCTTGCGGCTCCTGCTGGGCCTTCTCCATGACCCAGGCCCTGGAGTCGCAGGTGATGATCGCCAACAAGTCCTCGGAGGATCCCAAGCTCTCCGAGCAGGTGATGATCTCCTGCAGCGGCGTGGGCTCCTGCAACGGCGGCAAGATGAACGCGGCCTTCCTCCAGAACGTCGGCCTGCCTCCGGAATCCGATTACCCTTATACCGCCGCCGACGGCAGCTGCGGCGACGCCAAGAGCGGCTGGCGGCAGCGCGCGCGCAAGATCGGGTCGTGGTACTCCGTCCCGCACAACCTCGCCGCCATCAAGAGCGCCCTGGTCGCGCACGGCCCCCTGCCGATCACCCTCGACCTGCGCCAGGACATGAAGTACTACCAGTCCGGCGTCTACACCTACATCAAGGGCGACGAGTGGGGCTGCGGCGGCAAGGATTCCGCGGGCCGCGACAACGACGACTGGGGCTGGCACGCCGTCCTCCTTGTTGGCTTCGACGACGCCGGGCAGTACTTCATCGTCAAGAACAGCTGGAGCCCCCGCTGGGGCGAGAACGGCTACTTTCGGATCGCCTACTCGGATATGTTCACGAAGGCCTTCTTCGGGAACGAAGCCCTCGCTTTCGTGACGACGCCGGCGGAGAGCGAGGGCGCTTCGTCGGACGTGCTCCCGGGATCCCTCCTGGGCTCGACCGCAGAGACCGGAGCCGGCGGGCCCCAGTGCCGGTGGAATGTGGCCGCCTGCGGCGTCTGCTCCTGCCAGAGCACCTGTCTCTATTGCAAGGCGGATCCCAGTATCGTGGCCTGCGCCGGAGCGCAGCCGCGCTGTCCCATTCCGAAGATGATCACGGGCCTGCAGGTGCGGGCGGAGCCGGGAACTTTGACCTCCGATTCGCCGGTGACCTTGACGGCGTCCTTGAGTTTCACCGAGAGCGTGACCGTCCAGGAGAAGCAGCAGGTCACGGTGGAGTTTTCCGCGGACGGCGCCGGCGCGGCGTCCGTGGGGTTCGGCGCCGGGAGCGCGGCGGGGCCCTTCAAGGCGAACGTGGACGCGAACGGCTCCGCGCAGGTGTCGGTGAGCTTGATCCCCAACGTGGCCGCGGTGGCGCCGCAGAGCGAGGATAAGAAGGAGGCGGGGCCGAATTCGGAGGTTCGGGATCACGCCGGCGAGGCTTTCGACACTCTGGATGCGGAAGCGGCGAAAGCAACGCACAAGGCGGAATCACCGATGCAAGTGGGCGCACCGATGGCGATGCAGCTCACGGGAGTCGTGATGCTTCCGCCGGCGCTTCGCGCCGCTCCCGGAGCGCGGTTGAGCCAAGCTGTCGGCATCAAGGTCGAAGGTAAGAAGAGCAAAGGAAATAAGGTCCGAATGCATGCTCATTTTGAGCGAGCCAGCGGCACCGGGACTCATTTTGGCGACCGCGTGAAGTCGAATGTCGATGAAGCGACCGCACAGCAGATGCTCACCGACCTCAAGAACGACATATTGAACTTGGCCGGCAACGAGGACCAGACGGACCTATGGTCGGCGGTGAAGAAGGCGAGTCAATATCTCAGTCTTCCCAGTCACGGTGGAGGCAGCAAATCCTTCGAGTTCGGCAAACAACAGCAAAATAGGATCGATATCGAGATCCAAGGCGAGTATCCATATGAACCCGAAGAAAACTGACAGGCACCGCGACGGTTTACCGGGGTTTCCGATCAGCCCCGTGATGCGACTATTTGCCGGAACTCCCAGGCCGTCCGGTGACGCGGTTCTCAGGACCTTGCCCGCGGATTGGAAAGCGAAACTGATTCGGGTTGAGCCGTCTTACGATCTTGAGTTAAGAAATGTCGTCAACGCCGGCATTTTCTTTGATCTTCCAGGGCTCGATCCCGCCGACTTCCTCTCGTATGACGCATACGGATCCGCCGAAGCCTACGACCGCTTTTCGAAGCTTGTTCCGATGCTGACCCGCTGGATGACTGGAATGCCGGAAGTGCGTCCGTGGGGAGGCGGAGGAAAATTGTTGATTCACGGCCTCGCGCGATGCTTCGTCAAATATATCGCCGGCGACGAGGCCGGTGATATTTGCGGCCTCTTTACCGCGACCTTGACGCGCGGGGAGGGCTCTTCGACGCTGCTGGCGGCGGATCTGCTCGAATGGAGGCGAGGACGATCTGGGGCGCCGGAACCGGACCAGTGAGATAGGCATGGCAGCGGCTTGGACGGAGCCAAAGGATTTCCCTGGCTGGCTCGGCCACGTCTTCGTTCGTCCCGTCTCGGTGAAGCGCTGGCGCCAGGTCGCGTCATCGAATCGATATGAGATAAAGGGTTGGGACCCATATCAAAATTCTCCACCCCGAGGAGCCCCTTGATGCCAAAGGAAATGCACGGGAGTCTCGTTCTACGCGCATTCGTCGCTCCGGCGCCGCCCTGCGGGGAAGATTTTGTTCAGAAGGCGCTGCCTCGCGAGTGGAAGGCGCGT
>JAGWMT010000381.1 GCA_028871595.1 Elusimicrobiota bacterium | reverse complement strand
ACATCCTTGTCTTCGGGATTTTTCCCGTTTTTACTCGCCTCGAGGGCTTTTGCGTTGTACCGCGTGTAGGCGACGGCGAAAAACGGCTCGATCCCGCCGCCCTGAAGCCCGGCCGCGATGGCGATGGTGCCCGTGGGCGCGATCGTCGTTCGGGCGCAATGGCGCGGATAGACTTTTTGACCGCGATAATATTTCGACGCCGGGTCATACGCGGACCCGTGCCAATTCGGGAAGACCCCGCGCTCCCGGGCCAGGGCCTCGGACGCCCCCAGCGCCGCGCCGCTGATGAAGGACATGACCTTGTCGCCCAGCGCCAGCGCTTTCTCGTCGTCGTACGGCGTCCCGCACTTGACCAGCGCCTCGGCCCAGCCCATCACGCCCAGGCCGATGCGGCGGTTTCCCTTGGCCAGGCGTTCAATTTCCGGCAAGGGGTAGTCGTTCACTTCGATGACGTCCTCGAGAAAGCGGGTGGCGAGATGAACGGCGTCTTTTAAACGCGGAAAATCGAACTTTCCGGAGAGAATATCCCCGGAAACGAAGTTGGACAGATTGAGCGAACCGAGGTTGCACGGCTCCCACGGGAGCAACGGCTGTTCGCCGCATTGCGCGGCCGTGAATCCGTTGACGACGACCGAGTGCGTTTCCGGCTCTGTGGTGCAATAGACGTCCTCACGGCCCGCGGGAGAGACGGAGGCGACCTCATCAACGTAGGTCTCCCGGTTGGAGCGGCGCGACTTGGCTTCCACCCAGGACTCCGCTTTGGATTGCTTGGCGGAGGTCAAGAATCCGATTTCGCGAAGGAAGAGGTCCCGATTGGAGCCGTCGAGGACCAACTCGTACTGCGCCGCGCAGGCGTAGGCGCGAGGGCGGCGGCGCGAGTCCGGCAGAACGGCCTCCCGGGCCGCGCGGCGCGTGTAGAGTTTCGAGACGATGCCTTCGTTCAGGAGCAGGAGTTGAACGTCGTTGAGCAGGCCGCGCGAGCTGGACGCGAGCCTCACGGAACAGGATTTCTTGCGCTCGGAGAGATTGACGGTCCCGTCCGCGGTGAAGAGCGCGGATAAGAAGCCCAGGACCGCTTGACGCGGCGCGCGCCAGAGGGCCTCCGGAACGCGTTTGGATAGGCCGTCCCCAGGTTTGACGCCGAGTGTTTCGAAGAGATCGCAGACCCCCGACTTATAATAGAGAACGTAGGTCTCGCCGCGCGTAACGGCCGATCCCGGTGATCCCGTCCAATTCGCGATCAATGACCGGAAACGCGGGGCCAGGAGGCGCTTCTCCTCGCCTCCGAAAGTCAGCCCGGCTTGGCGGACCGGCGCGCCGTCCGTTCTTTTGCGGTAGGAACTCATCCAGCCGTCGCCGATCAGCCAGCCGAGGACCTCGCCCAGATCCCGGGACCATTCGACGGGCGGATGAGCCTCGCCGCGGCCGATGCGCGCGCGCAGACGATCGCCGGGCGTGAAGGGCGGCAGGGCATGGTCCGCGCTCCAGGCGCCGCGACCGGGCTGCAACAGGACCGCGTCGCCCGCTTTAAGATCGCGCAGCCGTTTCAGACCGGCCGGCGTGAAAAATTCGTGGTCTTCGGTGGCGACGACCTCGTAGCCTTGGCGGGTGAGCAGCCGGAAGACGGGCCAGGACTTGCGGGTCTTGAAGACGGGGACGGCCGCTCTGAAGATGACTCCCGGTTGGGCGGGCATGACGGCGACGTTTCCGCTGCCGGCGGACGAGCGCAAGACGCGGGCGCGCTCATCGGTCGCGACCGAGATCTTCGTCTGGTCGAGGAACAACTCCTCGAAGGTCAGCAGTCCCTTGTCCGTCGCGAGGCGCGCCGATCCGGAGAAGCAGGGATTGGTGCTCTCGATCTCGCCCAGTTGCGGCGTCGTGTTGGAGCCCGATTCGTTGATTCGATCCAGCACGACGTAACCGGGATCGCCGGTCGTCCAGGCGTTCTCCACCATGGCGTCGAACACCGCCTTGGCCCGGACCTTGCCCGCGGGTTTGTTGCCATGGGGGTTGATCAGATCGTATTCGGCGTCGGCCTCGACGGCTTGGAAGAACTTCTCGTCCACCCCGACGGACACGTTGAAATTCTCCATGACGCCCGGAGTCCGTTTCATCCCGATGAAGTCGAGTATTTCGGGGTGGTCGTACCGCAGAATGGCCATATTCGCGCCCCGCCGCGTGCCGCCCTGCTTGATCACGTCCGTCATCGTGTCGTACAGGCGCATGAACGAAAGCGCGCCGCTGGCGACGCCCTGCGTCTTCATCACCCGGTCTCCCGCGGGGCGCAGGCGGGAGAACGAGAAACCCGTTCCACCCCCGGACTTTTGGATCAACGACTGCGCGGAGAGGGACTTGGTGATGCCCTCCATGGAGTCGGGGACGGGCAGCACGTAGCAGGCGGACAACTGCTGCAGCTCCCGCCCGGCGTTCATCAAGGTGGGGGAGTTCGGCAGGAAGTCCCAGTTCGCCATCAAGCCGTAGAACTTCTCCGCCCACGCCTCGCGCAGGGCCTTCGCGGCCGGGACCTGAGCGCAGACCTTCTCCAGATTTTCGAGCAGGCGCCGGAAGTTCGCCTGACGCGCGTCGTAGTCCGCCAGGCCTTGGTGGTAGAGGATCAGCCGCGACGCCGGAGCCGGCCCCGCGGCGGCGACGGGCAGGACCTGGCGTTCGACGCCGGCGAACACGCCCCACTGCTCCGCCTTCGGGTGGAGGAGAACCTCGGCCAGGGCCACGTTGCGGGCCACCCCCCGCAGCCAAGCTTCCGCGGACGGGGCGTCGCGCAGGTATTTATCGCGGA
>JAGWMT010000053.1 GCA_028871595.1 Elusimicrobiota bacterium | reverse complement strand
AGGCGCAGGCGGCCGATCGGGCGCTGGGTGGCCTCGCACAGGCCGTAGGTCCCGTTGTCGATCTTCCGGATGGCGGCCTCCACCATGTCCAAGGTGGTGCGCTCGTTGTCGGACAGCTCGAACGAAAGCTCCTTCTCGATGGACTGGCTGGCCTGGTCCACGGAGTCTCCGTTGTCCACGCCCTCCTCGACCTGCTGCTTGCGCACGTTTTTGAGGATGTCGTCCCGCATGCCGACCAGATCCGCGCGGATCTCCCTGAGCTTGGCGGGAGTCAGCCAGGCCAGCTCCTTCGCCTTGCCGCCGGCGGCCGCCGTCTTCTTCGGGGCGGCATTGGACTTGGCCGCGCCGGACGCGGCCTTCTTCGCGATTTTCTTCGTCATAAAATCCTCCGTCGGGATGGGGCCGTCATGATAAATCATCGGACGCTCCGCCCGCAAGTCGCGGGCGCCGTTCTCATGAAAGAGAAGGACCCCCGCATCGCGAGGGCCGCGCCGGAAGAAGCGTTCCGCCCATGATAGCCCTGCGGCCGTGTCCGCGCAAGGCCCAAAAGGGCCCTGTCAGGCCAGCTTGGCGGCGGCGTCCCTCAGGCGCGCGACCGTGGTCTCGCGTCCCATGATCTCGGTCATCAGGAACAAGGTCGGTCCTTCCTGTCGGCCCGTGAGCGCGACGCGCAGCGGGTGGAAGACCTGTCCGGGCTTCAGGCCCTTCTCCTCGCAGAACTTGCGGATGCGGGCCTCCAGCGCCTTGTCCTCGAACGGAGAGAAGTCCTTCAGCGCGTCGGCCAAGTCCAGCAGGACCTGCTTGGCGCCGGGCGCCTTGAGGACCTTCTCCATGGCCTTGGGCGCGATCTCCACGGGCTTGTAGAAGAACTCGATCAAGGTCGGAATCTCCGACAAGAGCTTGATCTTCTCGTGCTCCAAGGCGACGACTTTCTTGAGGTCCGGTCCCGGCAGGCCGATCAGGCCGGCCTTCTCCAAGAACGGCTTCGCCAGCTCGATCAATTGATCGACCGGCGTCTGACGGATATATTCTCCGTTCATCCACTGGAGCTTCACCGTGTCGAAGGTGGCGGGGCTTTTCTGGCAGCCCTCCAGGTCGAATTGGGAGATCAGGTCCGCGTCGGTGAACAGCTGCTGCGAGGCGGCGTTGGACCAGCCCAGCAAAGCCAGGTAATTGCGCATCGTGTGCGGCAGATAGCCCTGGTCGCGGTACTCCAGGACCGACGTCGCGCCGTGGCGCTTCGACAGCTTGGAGCCGTCGGAGCCCATGATCATGGACAGGTGCGCGAACACCGGCGGCGTCCAGCCCAGCGCGTAGTAGATCTGGATCTGAGACGGGGTGTTGGACAGGTGCTCGTCGCCGCGGACCACGTGGGTCATCTCCATCAGGTGGTCGTCGATCACGCAGCAGAAGTTGTAGGTGGGGCCGTCGGTGGTCTTCCAGATCACGAAGTCCTGAAGGAGCTTGTTCTCGAAGCTGACCATGCCGCGGATCTTGTCGTCCACGACCGTGGCGCCCTCGACGGGCATCTTGAAGCGGATCGAGAACTTCTTGCCCGCCGCCTCCTGCGCCGCGCGCTGGGCGTCGGTCAGAATCCGGCAGCGGCCGTCGTAGCGCGGCGGGCGCTTCTCCAACTGGGCGATGCGGCGCATCTCATCAAGCTCTTCCTTCGTGCAGTAGCAGCGGTAGGCCTTGGACTCCGCGACCAGTTGATCCAGGTACTTCCGGTAGATCGCCACGCGCTGCATCTGATAATAAGGGGAATGCGGCCCCTTGTCGGTCTTCTCGTCCAGAGGACCCTCGTCCCAATTGAGACCCAGCCACTGGACCGAGTCGAGGATGGCGGTCACCGACTCGGGAGTCGAGCGGACCTCGTCGGTGTCCTCAATGCGCAGGATGAAGTCGCCGCCGTGGCGGCGCGCGAACAGCCAGTTGTAGAGCGTGGTGCGGGCGCCGCCGATGTGCAGGAAGCCCGTCGGGGACGGCGCGAAGCGCGTGCGGATTTTAGTCGTCATGTGAGTGAATTCTCCAATAGCTCTTGGGCGTGCTTGCGGCTGGCGGCGGTGGCGGCGCGGCCGCCCAACATCAGCGCGACGGTTTCCAGGCGGCGATCCCCGTCCAGGCGTTCCAGGCGCACGCGCGTGCGGCCGGAGACGACTTCCTTGGCGACGTGAAAATGAGTCTTCGCGTGGCAGGCCACCTGCGGCAGGTGGGTCACGCACAGGATCTGGCGGCCGCGGCCCAGCGCGGCCAGCTTCTCGCCGACGGCGTTGGCCACCTCGCCGCCGATGCCCGCGTCCACCTCGTCGAACACCAGCAACGGGGTGCGGTCCGCCTTGGCGAAGGCCGTCTTCAACGCCAGCATCACGCGCGACAGCTCGCCGCCGGAGGCCACGGACTTGACCGGGCGGGGCGGCTCGCCGGGGTTGGCGGCCAGGAGGAACTCGACGGCGTCGGCGCCGGAGCGCGACCAGTTCCCCTCCTCCATCTCCACGGAGCAGGCGAAGCGGGAATGCGGCATGCCCAGGACCTTCAGCTCCTTGAGCACGGCCGCGTCCAGCTTCTTGGCGGCCTTCACGCGCAGGTCGTGGATCTTCTCGCACAGAGCGGCCAGGGTCTTCTCCGCCTTGTCCAGCTCGCGCTTGGTTTCCTCGATGCGCGCGTCGGAGTTCTCCAGCCCGTCCAGCTCCGCCGCCAAGCGCTCGCGCGTCGCGAGCACGTCGGCCAGCGACGGGCCGTGGCGCTTCTTGAGGCGCGACAGCGCCTCCTGACGAGACAGCAGGGCGTCGAGCGCGGCGGGATCGGCCGTGGTCCGGTCCCGGTAGTCGCCGACCTCGTGCGCGACGGCCTCGACGGCCACGCGCGCGGCCTCCAGCTCGTCGCGCAGGCGCGCGGCGCCGCCGTCGATCCGGGCCAATTCGCCGAGCGCGCGCACGGCCTTCATCAGGCGCGCCGAGGCGGCGTCCTCCTCGGCGTACAGCAGGCCGTAGGCCTGGTCGGCGAAGGTCCGCAGGCGCTCGGCGTTCTTCAGCCGGGGAAGGCTCTCCTCCAGCTCCTCTTCCTCGCCGACGCGCGGCTTGGCGGCGTCGATCTCCTCCAGCTGGAAGCGCAGCAGCTCCGCGCGGCGGCGGCGCTCCTCCTCGGACATGGAGGAGGCGGCCAGCCGCGCGGTCAGCGCGCTCCAGCGTCCGTGGGCCTCGGCCACGGCGTCGCGCTCCGTCTCCAGTCCCGCGTAGCGGTCCAAGGTGTCCAACTGCACGGCGGGACGCATCAGCGCCTGATGCTCGTTCTGCCCGTGAAAATCGGCGAACGCGTCGCCCAGCGCGGCCAGCGCCGCGACGGGCGCCGACTGCGCGTGGATCATGGCGCGCGTCTTGCCCGCGGCGTCCAACTCCCGCCGCGCGACGAACGTCCCGGAGACGACCTTGAAGCGCTCGCGCAGTTCCGCGGGCAGGTCGGCGGCGTCGAACTCCCCCTCCACCTCCAGGCGGTCCGCGCCGGTCCGCAGCCAGGACGACGAGCCGCGCGCGCCCAGCAGGAAGCCCAGCGCCTCCAGCAGGATGGATTTGCCCGCGCCGGTCTCCCCCGTGAACGCGACGAAGCCCGCGGGCAGATCCAGCTCCACGCGCTCGACGACGGCGAAGTTGACGACCTTGATCCGCTTCAGCACGCTATCTCTGGCCCCATTTCAGCTTGCGGCGCAGGACCTCGAAGAAGGTCCGGCCCGGAGGCAGCAGCAGCCGCAGCGGCGTCTCGGCGCGGCGCACGCGCACCTCGTCGCCCACCTTCAACTCGCAGCCGGAACGGCCGTCCAGGGAGACCAGCACGCGCGGCATCTCGTCGGCGCGGCGGCGCCCCAGGTGGATGGTCAGCGGCAGGTGCGCGGGCACGATCAACGGTCGCTGGGTCAAGGTGTGCGGGCAGATGGGCGCCACCAAGGTCACGTCCAACGACGGGTCGATGATCGGGCCCATCGCCGCCAGCGAGTAGGCCGTCGAGCCGGTCGGCGTCGCGATGATCAGGCCGTCGCCGAAGTAGTCGGCCACGAAGCGCTCCCCCGAGCGCGTGGACAAGGTGATCGCGCGGGCCTGCTCGCCGCAGCGGATCACGCACTCGTTGAGCGCCAGATCCGGGCCGAAGATCCGCCGTCCGCCGCGCACCACCTCCGCGGACAGCATCGAGCGCTCCTCCACGATGAAGCGCCCCGCCAGCACGGCGTCCATCCGGCTCCTGAGTTCCGAGGCCTCCGCTCCCGACAGAAAGCCCAAGGTCCCGATGTTCACGCCCAGGAGCGGGATTCCCCGGGGGGCCACCTCGCGCGCGACGCGCAGCATCGTTCCGTCGCCGCCCAGCGCGATGGCGAACTCCGCCCGGCGCATCGCGTCCGCGCTCGGACGGCCCTCGGCCACCCAGCAGCGCACGCCCCGAGCCTTCAGAAGAGAGCGGACGTGCGCCAACGTCCGCCCCGAGTCGGGCTTCGACTCGTTGCGGAAGATCAGCGCCGAGGAGAACGCGCGGCGGAAAGTACGCTTGGACGCGGAAGGACTGGCCATCGGTGACGCCCTCGAGCGCCGACGCCCGAGGACGGTCGATTATAGCAAAAGGCCCCGCGCCGCTTCGGACGGCGACGCCGCGGGGGTCGCCGAGGAGCACTTCGATCCGGCCCAAACGGAGACGCGCCGTCCCCACGGCCGCCCGGTCCAGCGGCGAGGCGCCCAACGCCGCCGCGGCCCGCCGAACCGCCGCGTCGGGCGGCTTGGGGCCGAAGTAGCAGGCCCGGCCTCCGGAGAAACGGATCAGGACGGCCCCGGGGACGCGACAGAGATAGACAACGTCGATGGGCGGCGGCGGATACATCAAACGCGCGCCTTCGAGCAGCGCCAACGACGAACCGAGTAATATCACGGAGATACGGCGGCGAGGCCAGGAGAGCGCGGCGGCTAGGAAGAGAAAATACGACACGACTTCGTGTATCTGCCACGGGCGCAGCGCGACCGCGGCCCAAGGCACGGCGGCGGCATGGGCGCACGTCTTCTCGAAAAGCGCCAACAACAGATCGGCGATTCTGGCCGACGCTCCGGCGGCGGCCGGAAGAAACGCGCTCGTCAGCCAGAGAAATCCCCCGGCCGCCATCAGGCCCGCCGCGATCGGCACGAGCGCCAGGTTCGCCAAGGGACCGATCACCGACGCGCGGCCGAAGGTGGCGGCGAACAGCGGCCACAAGGCGGCGGTGATGGCCAGGTTGATCCCGGCCAAAATCCACGCCGCCCGCGCGATCCGCGGCCAGGCGCGCGGGGCCGACGACTCCAAACGCCGCGCGACGAGGAGCACCGCGGCGGTGCCGCCGAAACTCATCAGCGCCCCGGGCGAGAGCGCGGCCGCCGGCTCCGCGGCCAGGAGAACGGCGGCGGCCAAGGTCAGGGCCGCCGACGGCGTGGTGGGACGGTCGCGAAGCCGCGCGAAGGCCGCGGCGGCGAGCATCAGGAAGGCGCGCACGCTGGGCGGGTCGGCGCCCGCCATCAGGGCGTAAAAGCCCCCCGCCGCCACGGCCAGCGCGGTCCGGGGCCCGGGGCGGAGTCCCGCCCAAAGGCCCGCGCAGGCGGCCGCGGCGGCCGCGAAGCCGATCTTCAAGCCCGAGACGACGAGCAGATGCGCCCCCCCGGAGTCGCGCACCGCGCGGGCCGTCTCGCGGCTCAAGGAGCCGCCATCGCCCAACGTCACCGACGACAGGAGCGTCGCGCGGCGCGGCTCCAGCCGCGCCCGGAACGCGCTCTCCGCCGACAGGCGCGCGGCCTGGGCCCAGCCCTCGATCCGCCGGGGCTCTCCCGACGGCGCGGCGCTCTCCGCGCGCAGGATCCACCCGGCGCCGGCGGCGGACGCGCGCGACTCCTCATCATCGTCGCCGGGATCGCGCGGACGGCGCGGGAAGTTCAGACGGCCCGTCACCGCCGCCCGGCGCCCCGGGGCGAACGGCTCCGGCGCGGCCCCCTTCGGAAGCCACAGCACCGCGCGCTGCGGCCCCGTGGCCGAATCGAAATCCAGCGTGGTCCGCCAGCCGGCGCGGGTGCGGCGGACGGAGCCCGAAAGCACGCCTTCGACGCGCGTCCGGCCCCGGAGCGCGGCCCAGCCCGGATCGCGCGCGGGCGCCAAGGCTCCCTCGCGGCGGCACCAGAATGCCGCCGCCGCCCCCAGGATGACCGCGTAGAACAAGAGCCGGCGATAAACCATCTATCCATACGGGAAAGGCGGGACATTAGTTCCATGGCCCGTCCCACGTCGCCGCGTCCGGACGCCGAAAACGATTGACCCCGGCCGGACGGCGCGGTATGCTGAACTCGTGACCGCCCACATCCTCCGGAAAGAGCAATTGATCAGGAGACCCCGGAGCGAAGTCTTCGAGTTTTTCTCCCGCCCGGAGAACCTGGCGCGCGTCACGCCCCCGAAGCTGGGCTTCGAGATCCTGACCCCGCCGCCGATCCTCATGAAGGAAGGCGCGCTCATCGACTACCGGATCCGGCTGCTGGGCGCGCCGCTGCGCTGGCGCTCCTTGATCAGCGCGTACGACCCGCCCCGGAGCTTCGTGGACGAGCAACTGCGGGGGCCCTATTCGTCCTGGCATCACACGCATGAGTTCGAGGAAGTCCCGGAAGGGACGTTGGTGCGCGACACCGTGCGCTACGCCGTCCCGTTCGGCGCCCTGGGCGACCTGGCCGCGGGCCGGTTCGTTGCGGCGGATTTGGAGGAGATCTTCCGCTACCGCCGGAAGATCATCGCGGCCGTGTTTCCGATCGGCGATTTTGATAAAAAGAGGTCACCCCCCATGAACATCATCCTGGCCGGCGGCACGGGCTTCATCGGCGGCGCCTTGATCGACGCGCTGACGGCGCGCGGCGACACGGTCACCTTGCTCACGCGCTCGCCGGAGGCGGCGCGGACGCGCTGGGGCGCCAGGGTCTCTCCCCGGGCCTGGGACGGCAGGACGGCCGGCGACTGGACGAAGGCCGTGGACGGCGCCGACGCGGTGATCAACCTGTCCGGCGAAAGCATCGCCGACGGGCGCTGGACGCCGGCGCGCAAGCTCCAGTTGATCAAGAGCCGGGTGGACTCCACGCGCGCCCTGGTCGCGGCCATCTCCTCGTCCGCCAAGCGCCCGAAGGTCCTGATCAACGCCTCCGCCGTGGGCTTTTACGGCGGCTCGCCCGAGGGCGCCTGCCCGGAGGGCGCGCCCCAGGGCCGGGATTTCCTGGCCGCGCTGTGCGGCCAATGGGAGCGCGAGGCGTCCGCCGCCGAGCCGCTGGGGGTGCGCGTGGTCCTGCCCCGCATCGGCATCGTCTTGGAAGAGGACGGCGGCGCGCTGGCCAAGATGGCGCTCCCGTTCAAGTTCTTCGCCGGCGGCCCGCTGGGAAGCGGAACCCAGGGCTTTCCGTGGATCCACCGCGACGACGTGGTGGGCGCGCTCCTGTTCCTTCTCGGCGACGACGCGGTCTCCGGCCCGGTCAATTTCGCCGCCCCGGGCGGGCTGAACAACCGGGAGTTCTCCGCGGCCCTGGGGCGCGCGCTGGGACGCCCTTCGTGGGCGCCCGCGCCGGCCTTCGCGCTGAAGATCGCGCTGGGCGAGATGGCCGACATGCTCCTGGGCGGGCAGACCGCGACGCCCAAGAAGCTGCTCGACGCCGGCTACGCCTTCAAATATACCGACGCCGCCGCGGCGCTGAACGCCATCTACCGCGGATGAAGCGGATCCGCCTGGCCGTCGGACTGATGTCGGGCACCTCGGCCGACGGCGTGACGGCCGCCTTGGTGGACATTGGGAACGGCGGCGTCCATGTCAAAAGGTTCCAGACCTATCCGTATTCCTCCCGCCTGAAAAAGCTGGTCCTGGACGCGCCGGCCCTGCGCGCCCCGGAATTGTCGCGCCTGAATTTCGAACTGGGCGCCGTCTTCGCCGACGCCGCCGTCGCCGTTTCCCGCGGCGCGCGCCCCGCCGTGATCGGCTCCCACGGCCAGACGGTGTGGCACGGTCCGAACGCGGATCCGCCGAACACTTTGCAGATCGCCGAGCCGTCCCTGATCGCCGAGCGGACGGGACTTACGGTGGTCGCCGACTTCCGCCCGCGCGACATGGCGGCCGGCGGCCAGGGCGCGCCGCTGGTGCCGGCCTTCGACCTCTTTCTTTTGGGCCGCGGCGCGCGCCGCGCCGTCGTCAACATCGGCGGCATCTCGAACGCGTCAGTCGTCGGCGGCAAGACGCTGTGGACGGCGTTCGACGCGGGCCCGGGGAACGCGCTGATGGACGAGGCCGTGCGCCGCGCCACGGGCGGCCGCGCCGAGATGGACCGCGGCGGGCGCCTGGCGGCGAAAGGGGTCATCGATCGAACGGCGCTGAAGCGCCTCCTGAAACATCCCTATTTCCTGAAGGCGCCCCCGAAATCGCTCGACCGCACGACCTTCGGCCCCGCGCTTCTCGACCGTTATTTCCCCCGTCTCTCGCCCCGGGCTCTCCCCGACGTTTTGGCGACCTTGTCCGAGCTGACGGCGCGCTCGCTCTGGTTCTCGATATTGGAAAACGCCCCCGGCGGCGCGCCGATCACCGAGGTCGTCGTCTCCGGCGGCGGCGCGCTCAACGCGCACCTGATGCGGCGCCTGGCCGCTCTCTTCTCTCCGGTTCCGGTGACGACGACCGCGTCCCACGGGCTGCCGGTGATGGCGAAGGAAGCCGCCTGCTTCGCCTGGCTGGCCGCGCGGGCCCTCGAAGGCAAGCCCAACCACTGTCCCGCCGCGACCGGGGCCCGCGGCGTCCGCGTCCTGGGGAAGATCGTTCCCGCCGGCCGCTAGGAAAAACGCGGCGTCGCGATGCGCGCCAGGCTTTCCAGTTTATGATGGCGTTCGTCGAGCGCGATACGCCGGAACAGATCGGCCTCGCTCGCGAACCGGCCGTAGTCGGCCTCGAAATCGCTGATGAACGGCGCCGTTTCCAGCGCGCCGTTTTCCCGGACGAATTCCATGTACTCGTGCTCCGCGTGATCCTCGAAGTCCGCGTTGAGCGCGTAGCTCAGCCGAGGGTCGATCACATAAAGCAGCCAACTCGCGTGGTAATATCCGAACGCCACGAACTGGGGCGCGAGACGAAAGAGCAGGAAGCCGCCCCCCAGCTTCTTTTTTTGAAGCATTTCCTCGAGGATCAGCAGGTGCCACTGCTCGTTATCCTGTTGTTCACGCGACTCTTTCACGAATTCGAAGACGCGCCGCGCGAAGCCGGGCACGGAATAGGTATGCGTCATCGCGATGTAGGCCACGTGCTCCCACGCCTGATACGGCACGCGCGCGATCACCTCCAGCACGGTGAACTTCGCCAGCGAGCGTTTCTTCCCGTAGACCAGGTCCATCCCCAGGAAAAGCAGCCGCGCGAGAAAGCCGTACCGGCGCCGGGGCGAGCGCAACGTCTCGTCCTGCGCGTACTTTAATTCCTCCGCGGATGCGCCCATGCGGCCAGTATAGCTCCGTTCCTTGCTAAAATCACGGCGTGACAGCCGCCGCGTTCTCCCTGGTCGTTCTGACGCTCAACGTCGCCGGGCCGGGCCGCATCCAGCAGGGCTGGCAGACGCGGCGCGACGCGCTCACCGCGCGCCTGAAAGACGCCGGCGTGGACGCGGCCGCCTACCAGGAAGTCTGGCACGGCGAGGACCTGGACGCGCTCGAGAAGGCGGCCGGACACGCCTATGCCGCCGCCGCTCCGGCGCTGGGTCTGGGCGTGACCAGCCGTCTGCCCATCGAAGCGTCTTCGTCGCGGGACCTGGGCGGCGGCTGGGGCGTCCTGCGCGCGCGGGTGCGCGTCGGCCGCGCGGACGTGGACGTCTATTCCGCGCGCCTGGAACCGGGCGAGGCCCCCGCCGGCGCCCGGCGGCTGGCCCAGCTCTTCCATCTGGCCGAATTCGTCCGCGCGGAGTCCTCCACCCATTCCTACGTCCTGCTCGGCGACCTGGGCGTCTCCTCGGATGAGCATGAGCCGGAGATCCTGATGGACCTGCTGGAGGCTCGCGACCTGTGCGTCTCGCATGGGGACGAGGTCTGCGGCCGCACCTTGGGCGAACACCGCGTGGATTACGCGCTGATCCCCTACTCCCCGCGCACGCCGCGCGAATACGCGCGGACCGTCTTCACCGACCTGTTCACCGACGACGAGGAGCCCGGCGTCGCGCACTTCGGCCTCCGCGCTCGCCTGGACCGAAGCTTCCCGGAGTTGCGCCCGGCCGCGTTTCCGCCGGGCCGCGACGAAGCCCTGGCGTCCATCGAGGACGCGCTGGAGAACGACCGCCTCGAGCTCGAGCGGCGCGCGGTGGACGCCGGTTGGATCCCGTTCCTGGGGACCGTCCGCGCGGTCGCCATCCAGGAAGAGCTGGCCCGCGAGACCGCCGTCGAAGAAGAGGTCCGCTCCGCGCGCCTGCGCGGGGTCAAGCGCGAGACGCCGGCCACCCCCGACTAGCCGTTCTCCGCTACTCCCAGCGGAAGGACCAGGCGCCGACCAGCAGGAAGACCACGGTCATCGCCGCCAGCACCGCCAGATGGCCGGAGACCTGGCGCAACGTCGCGCCCTCGGTCATCACGGCCCGGGCGGCGTCGATCACGTGGGTCAGCGGCATGGCGTCGGCGAACAGGCGCAGGGCCCGGGGCGCGCCTTCCAGCGAAAACCACACGCCCGACAGGAACATCATGGGCCAGGAGAGAAGGTTAAGCAGGCCGCCGGCCAGCTCCTCGCTGGTCGCGCGCGCGGCGATCAGGAGCCCCAGGGAGATCAGGCAGGCCGTGCCCAAAATGAAGACCAGATACAGGTTCAGCAGCGACCCCTGCATCTGATAGCGGAGAAAATAATTCGAGCCCTGGTAGACGATCGCGAACACCAGCATGATCAGCACCAGGCGCGACGCGATCTGCGCGGCCAGGAACTCCACGGCCTTGAGGGGCGTGGCCTTCAGGCGCTTGAGCACGCCGTTCTTGCGGTAGCGCACGATGGAGTAGCCGACGCCGAACAGGGCCGAGAACATCATGTTCATCGCCAGAAGCCCCGACACCAGCCAGTCCACGTAGCGGATCTCGCGCCCGGTCACCGTCCCGCGCTCCGGCGGAGGAACCGCGGCGTCGGTGCCGAGGAGTATTTTCTCGACCAGGTAGCCCTTCGGGGAGGTCTCGTTGACCCAGTAGCTCAGCGGCTTGCCCGGGCGGACCAGGAGGTCGATCTGGTGGTGGCGCAGGCGCGTCTGAGCCGCGGCCTCGTCGGAGAACGGCACAAAGCTCAGGTACTTGGTGGCGGTGAACCCCGGCGGCAGGGCCGACGTCTCTCCCAGGACGCCGATCTTGAAGACGTCCTGGTTCTTCCCCGAAAACGCGAACGCCATGCCGAACACCACGAAAATCGGAAATAAAAGATTCCAGGCCAGCGCGCCGCGGTCGCGCACGAACTCCGTGTTGCGCGAGACGAAGACGGCCCAGAAGCGGCGCAGAGCGCTCATTCCCGCAGCTCCCGGCCGGTCAGCTCCAGGAACAGGTCCTCGAGCGTCCGCGGCCGCACCTGCAGCCGGGCCAGGCTGGAGCCCGAGGCGATCAGGACGCCGAGCGCCTCGTCCACCTCGGAGGTGAGGATCTCCACGCTGTTCTCGCGTTCGACGACCCGACCCGGCAGACCCGCCGTGGACTTCACGTCCGCGCGCGGGAGTTCGATGGTCACGCCGTCGAAGTGCTTTTTCAGGAGATGGTCGGGCTCGCCCTGGGCGATGACCCGGCCGCGGTCCATGATGGCCACCTCGTCGCACAGCGCGTAGGCCTCCTCCATGTAATGCGTGGTCAGGAGCAAGGTCTTCCCGCGGCCCTTGATCAGGCGCACCAGGTCCCAGAAGTTGCGCCGCGCCTGCGGGTCCAGGCCGGTGGTGGGCTCGTCCAGGAACACGATGTCGGGGTCGTTGACCAAGGCGATGGCCAGCAGCGCGCGCTGGCGCTGGCCGCCGGACAGCTTCTTGGCGTCGCGGTCCAGGAACTCCCCCAGATCGCACAGCTCCACCAGCTCCGGAATCTTCGCCGTCCGGGGATAGAGGCTGGCGAACAACGTCAGGAGCTCGCGGACGGTGAGCTTCTCCTGGAGGGAGGTCTCCTGGAATTGGATGCCGGAACGCTCCCGGAACTGGGGACCGACCGGCGCGCCGCGGTAGAGCACCTGGCCGGAGTCCGGCGCGGTGATGCCCTCCATGATCTCCACCGTCGTGGTCTTGCCCGCGCCGTTGGGGCCGAGCAGGCCGAAGCACAGCCCCTCGCGCACGGCCAAGGACAGGCCGTCCACCGCGTTGGCGGCGGAGCCGGGATAGCGCTTGACGAGGTTCTTCGCTTCGAGGACGAGGGCCAAGGGACCTTATTGTACCAGGGATTGACGCGGCGGCGTTCCGGGGGCATGATTGCTGCATGCTCAACGACAACGAGCGCGCCCGCGTGCGCGCGGCCGTGGAAAAAGCCGAGGCCGGCCTGGCCGCGGAAATAGTGCCGTGCGTGTTCGCGCAGAGCAGTCCCTATCCGGAAACGGTCTGGGCCGGCGCGGCCGCGGCGGTGGGACTGGCCTGCGGCGTCCTGTTCATCGTGGACGCGTTCCAGCCCATTTGGCTTCCGCTGTCCACCTTGATTCTGTTCGTACCGGCCGCGGGGCTGGCGGGCGCGGCGGTGGGACGCTGGTGCGCGCCGGTCAAGCGCCTGCTCATCGGCCGCCACCGCCTGGACGACGCGGTCCAGCGCCGCGCGAAGGAGGTGTTCTTCGACCGCGGCATCGCCCTCACGAAGGAACGCGACGGCGTGCTCATCTTCGCCAGCCTGCTGGAGCGTCGCGTCGTGGTCCTAGCCGACGAGTCGCTGCGCGACAAGGTCAAGCCGGCGGACTGGGCGCCGGCGATCTCCGCGTTCACCGCCGCCGCGGCCGAGGGCCGGGTGGCCGACGGGCTGGCCGCCGCCGTCGAACGCGTCGCCGCCGCCCTGAAGGCCGCGGGCGCGTCCGGCGCGCACGGCGGGGAGCTGAGCGACGATCCTGTCGAAGGGGATTCGAAGTGAGGCGTCTGGCGCTCGCCGTCCTGGCCGCCGCTTTCGCCGCCCCTTCCTTCGCGCTGGACGTGCCGTATCTGACCGGGCGCGTCAACGATGAGGCGCATCTCCTGGACGCGGACGCCGCCCGCGACCTGGACGCCACGCTCAAGGCCTACGAGGCGAAGACCGGACGCCAGCTGGTCGTCCTGACCCTCCCCTCGCTGGACGGCGACGCGCTGGAGGACTTCTCGATCAAGGTCGCGCGCGCGTGGAAGCTGGGGCGCAAAGGTCAAGACGACGGCATTCTAATCTTGGTGGTGCGCGACGACCGCAAAATCCGCATCGAGGTGGGCTACGGCTTGGAGGGCACTCTTCCCGACATCCTCTGCGGCCGGATCATCCGCGACGAGATGACGCCGCGCTTCCGGAACGGCGATTACGCGGGCGGCATAAAGGCCGCGGTGGATGCGGTGACCGGCGTCCTCAACGGCACCTATTCCCCGCCTCCGGATCCCGTCACGTCGGATTCCGGCGTCGGGGACATGCCCCTCTCCCAGAAGATCCTGATGAGCGTGTTCGTGTTCGGCATCCTCGGAATCTTCGAATTCGTCGGCGTGCTCACCCCGGGCGTGGGCTGGTTCCTGTATTTCTTCCTGATTCCGTTCTGGACCGCCTTCCCGATGGCCATCTGGGGCGCCCGCTTCGGCGTGGGGACGCTCCTCGCGCACGTGATCGGCTTTCCCGTACTCAAGGGCCTTCTCTCCGGCACCGACTGGGGAAAGAACATGGCCAAGAACATCCACACGACGAGCGGCAGCGGCTTCTCCAGCGGTGGCGGCTGGTCGTCGGGAGGCTCCTCGGACTGGGGAGGCGGAGGCTTTTCCGGCGGCGGCGGGTCGTTCGGCGGGGGCGGGGCGTCGGGGAGTTGGTAGATTCCCATGCGCCCCTCGCTCCTGGCCGTCTGCGCCGCGGTTCTCCTTGGTCCGGCCGCGTCCGCCCTGGACGTCCCTTTCCTGTCGGGGCGCGTCAACGACGGCGCGCGCCTGCTCGACTCCGGCGCCGCCGCGGCCTTGGAGCTTCAGCTCAAGAACTACGAGGCCCGCACCGGCCGCCAATTCGTTGTGCTGACCGTCCCTTCCCTTCAGGGCGAGGTCCTGGAGGATTATTCGCTGAAAGTCGCCCGGACCTGGAAGCTGGGACGCAAAGGGGCCGATGACGGGATTCTTCTGCTGGTGGCCAAAGACGACCGGAAGATCCGCATCGAGGTGGGCTACGGCCTGGAAGGAGCGCTTCCCGACGCCGTCTGCGGACGCATCATCCGCGACGTCATCGTCCCGCGCTTCCGCGGCGGCGACCTCGCCGGCGGAATCTCCGCGGGAGCGTCCGCCGTCCTCGCCGCGCTGAACGCGGCGGAGGCCACCGTCCCGGCGGGGGAGCCGCCGCTCCCCGCGTTTCCGGTCCGCCCTCTCGCTCGGCGCGCGCGCCCGGACGACGAGAATCACCCTTCCGATTTCGGAATCCTGGTGGTGGCGGGGCTGTTGGCCTGGCTCACTTCCAGTCTCGGCTGGCAGATCTTCTTCCTGTCCGGCTATCACCTGATCCCGGAATTCCTCATGGCGGACGGCGTCGCCGCAATCGTCTTCGAGAAATGGTTCGGACTCGACGCGGGGCCGGCGTTCATCGGCGCGCCGATCCTTCTCCTCTTCCTGCGCCTGGCGGTCCCGGCCTGGGCCGCGAAGAAGCGCCGGGGCGAGGACTCCCCGGTGTGGTTCTCGACGGCCAACCCTCCTGGCCGCGCGCGGATTCGGAGGCGCGCCGCGGGACTCGGCTTCGGCATCGGGCTAACCGGGGGCGGATTCACGGGCGGCGGATTTTCCGGCGGCGGATTTTCCGGCGGCGGCGGGTTCTCGGGCGGCGGCGGGTCGTTCGGCGGGGGCGGGGCGTCGGGAAGCTGGTAGCTTAGACCTTCGGCGTCCACGCTTCCGCGCGGCGGCGCGCCTCGGCCCTCCCGTTTTCGTCCAACGACGGGGTCACGCGCTCGGCCAATTTCCCGCCGGGACCGCCGGGATCGCGGCGCTGGGACAGAAGCGCCCACTTCAACGCCTCGACGGGGTCCGGTTCCAGGCCGGGTCCCCCCAGCAAGACGAGAAGCCCCAGGCTGAACAGCGCCTGATCGAAGCCCAGGTTCACCGCGCGCGTCATCCAGTCGCGCGCCGCGGCGGCGTCGGGCGCGCGGCCAACGCCGCGCGCGAACATCACGCCCAGATTGTGCGCGGCCGCGGCGTGGCCGGCGGCGGCGGCGATGCCGTAAAGCTCCGCGGCTTTCTCCGGTTCGGGTTGACCCAGCACGCCTTGGCCCAGAAGAAGCGCCGCCGAAAACGCGGCCTGGGCGTGGCCCGCCTGGGCGGCGACGCGGTAGAAGCCGTAGGCCAGCTTCGCGTCCGGGGTGACGCCGCGCCCCAGGCGCAGGCACTGCGCGGCCTCGAACGCGGCGTCGGCCACGCCGGCGTTGGCGGCCTCCACCAGCAGGGCGTAGCCCGCCGGTTCGTCTTT
>JAGWMT010000052.1 GCA_028871595.1 Elusimicrobiota bacterium | reverse complement strand
GATGGCACTCGAATCCGTCGAGCTCCAGCACCTCGGCCAGGCTCTCGCGCAGATGGGCGTCGTCGTCGATGATGAGCAGCTTCGGCAGCTTCGTCATGTCATCTCCTCATTTCCCCGCCGGGCGGGACCAGCTTGTAGCCGACGCACGGTATGGTCGTGATGTACTTGGCCGCGACGGCCAGCTTCTCGCGCAGGCGTCGCACGTGGACATCCACGGTGCGCGGCGACCCGAAATAGTTGTAGCCCCAGACGCGCTCGATCAGGTACGGACGCGACAGGACGCGATTGGCGGAGCTCAGGAAGACGTAGAGGAGATCCAACTCCTTGGAGGTGAGCGGCACGCGCTTGCCGCTGACGTGGAGGGTGTAGCTGGTCAGGTTCAGCTCGATCTCCCCCATCTTGATCAGTTCCTCGGGCGCGCTGGCCTGCGTGCGCCGCAGGACGGCCTTGATCCGGGCCAGGCACTCCGCGACGTCCCAGTTCATGGACAGGCACTCGTCGGCCCCGGCCTGGAAGAACGCCAGGCGCAAAGACACCTTGTCTTTGGCCGACGCGGGCGCCGAGGCCGCCTGGGCGGGGCCGCCTTTCCCGAACAGGGCATACGCGTGCTTCGTCGGGCCGGCGCTCACGGTCGGCTGGTCGGCGTGCTCGACGAGCGCCACGATGGGAAGCTGCTTGGCCGGCCCCTTCGTGCGCAGGGACTTCACGAACTCCACGCCGTCCTCATCCACCAGTTTCTGGCCGACCAGCAGAAGGTCGCAGCCGCGATGGGCGAGGAGTCCCTGGACTTCCTTGGCGCGCTGCGCGACGGTCACCGTGATCCCGACGCTTTGCAGCGCCTCCAACACGACGGCCGCTCGATTCGGCTCGCGCGAGGCGTAGACGGCGTTGACGCGCATCCCGGTCTTAAGCCCCGCCCTCGGCGCCGTCGTCCTCAAGATCGAGGCGCAGGCCGCCGAGTCCGATGGCACCGGCGAAGAGGTTGTAGAGGACGGCGATCAAGAGTACGACGCCGTCCATCAGGACCGTGTAGAACAAAGTGAACAGCACCGTGGAGAGGAGCTTCAGGGGCAAAGTCATCGCCGCGTTCTGGGAGTTGGGCACCAGCACGAAGGTGGTGAGGCCCCCGATAAAGCCCAAGGTCCCCAGGACCGCCGAAACGGCCGGCTGGGTGGCCAGAATGACGGCCAAGCCGCCGATCACCGCAGAGACGATGGCCAAGGGCACCATGTCGTGCGTCACCAGGCCCAGCGCCGCCAGGACGCCGGCGATCGCGACGACGGGAAGGACGGGGTTCTTGATCCAGTACGGGTCGATCCGCTTGACTCGATAGCTCATGCCGGTCTCCTTGGGTGACGACGCCTGTGAGGATCGTAGCTTAACAGAAGAAAACCGGGAACACAAGAGCGGCGGGAGCCGGCCTAGAGACGGACGCCGGCGGTCTTGGGCTCGAACAGGATCAGCGTGCGCTTCGTCTCGCCGTCCTCGTCCAGATGGACGGCCTTCACGTGGCACGGCTCGGAGCGGAACATGGTGTCCGCTTCGACGACTTGGTTGGGTCGGTCCAAGGCGACGCTGACCAGGCGCAGAACGTCCTGCTGCTGGCTGTCGATCACGTCCAGGAGGTGCAGTTTTCCGTCCGTGGTGACGGTCCCGGTGACGGGGAAGTTCGTGAACAGGACGCTGTTGTCCTCGTCGACGACGATCGCCCGGTGGTTCTTGGCGACCACCGCCTTCAAAATGGACTCCCACCACCTCGCCTCGGCGACGCCGCGCTGTTTCTCCTTGACCATGGAGTTGGCGATCTCCGCCTTCACCTTGGATAGGAAGATGCCGATCACCCCGGACAGCTCCCCGATCTCGTCGTTCGGGGAGGCGAATTTGAGCTCCAAATTCTTGAACGAGATGGATTCGATGGCGTCCCGGAGATTGAGCAGCGGATTGATCACGAAATGATGCAGGAAGAAGTACAGGGGTATGCCCAGAAGCAGCAGCACCCCCACCGCGCCGACGGCGTACTTGTTCATGGCCTTGTTGATGACCTTGACCACGCCCTCGCGGCTGACCTGAAGATTGAGGATGCCCAGCACGTCGCCGCGCAGGGCCAGGGGGATGGCGATGTCGTACAGCGGCAGATTGGGGACGGCGCGCACGATCGGCGTCTTCGCCAGCCAGGCCTGCTCGATGGCGTCGGTCGGCAGGCTGATCTGGTGGGTGAAGTCGTCGAAAGTCTTCGAGATCATGCTCCCGTCCTTGAACCAGCGCACCTCGCCGTACTTATTCAAGTACAGCAACGAGGCGATGCGGTCGTCCTTGGACAGGCGGGTCACGATGTCCAGTTCGTTCATCGTGATCGCGCTCTGATTGCGGGCCAAGCCGTCGATCAAGGAAGGCGCGTAAAGACGGACGATGTCGATGGATTCCTGCTTGAGCTTCTCGTCGAAGGTCCACTTGAAGAGGTTGTAGTAGAAAATTCCGCCCAGGAACATCACGTAAATGCCGATCCCGGTGAACCACAGGAACCACTTCGCGGCGAGCCTCATCGCCTACTGCCCCGCGCCGTACAGCTTCTCGATCTTCTCGATGCCGGCGGCCGCGTCGATGTTGCTGGGGTCGAGCTGCTTGGCGTGGATCCACTTGTCGCGCGCCTTCTCGTAGTCGCCCTTCTGGTAGAAGATCACCCCTTCCAAATAAGCCTGCTGGGATTGCTGGCGAGCGCTGTCGGAGATGCCCGCGGGAGTCGCGGCGGCGGCGGGGGTCTGCTGGCCCGCGGCGGCGGCGGCTTTCGCGTCGGCGTCGGCCTTCGCCTTGTCCTCCTCGGCCTTCTTCTTGGCGTCGGCGTCGGCTTTCGCCTCCTCCTCGGCCTTCTTCTTATTGTCTTCCGCGCGCTCCTTCGCGACCTCGACGGCGCGCTTTTTCGCCGCTTCCTCGCGGCGGATCTGCTCCTTGGCCCGGGCGACCAACTGATCGGAGGCCTTCGGGTCGTACCCGTAATCGACGGCGGCCTTCCATTCGCCGATGGCCTTGTCGTATTGGCGCGATTCGTAGAGACGGCGGCCCTCGGCGACGTGCTGATTGGCGACCTCCGCTCGGATTTCCGCCTGAAGCTTCTGAGCCTTGACGTTGCCCGGACCGGCCTCGAGGACGAGATCGAGCATCTTCAAGGATTCGAGGACCAGGCCTTGGCTGTAAAGGTTCAGGGCGGTCTGCAGCTTCTCGTTGGCGTCCTGCTCGCGGGCCTCGGCCTCGACCTTCGCGATCGCGGCCGTGAGCCGCGGGTAGCGAGGGTTGAGAACCAGAGCGGCGTACCATTGATCGAGCGCCTCGCGCAGGCGGTGCTGCTTGTAGGCGCGCTGACCGCGCCGGAAATGCTCGTCGGCCATTTCGCCCCAGGCCTTGCGCAGCCAGTAGCGCGCCTTCAAATTCCCGGGGGACAGCTTGGACACCTCGTCCCATTTCTCGGCGGCCTCGGCCAGCCGGCCTTGGCGGTAGAGGGACATGCCCTCCTCGAACCGGTCCGCGAGCATATGGCGCTCGGACACCCGCGGCGCGACCGAACCCTTGAGGTCCAGCGTCGCGCGGTTGAGGATGGAGGCGTCCTCGTAGCCGGGATCGATGGCCAGGATTTTGCGGGTCAGTTCGTTGGATTCCTCGAAACGCCCCTCCTTGTAGAGGTCGAACGCGTTCTCGTAGACGATCTTGAGCGTCTTGCGCGTCAGGCGCGCCTTCTCCAGCTGGATCGTGTAGATGTATTTCTTTTTATCGTCGTCCGAGGTGACCGTCCCGAGGTTCAGCTTGGACATGTCAAGGAACAGGCCGTCCGTCTCCTTGACCTTCGGGGCGGACGCGTCCTGGGCGCGGGCGGAGCCGGCGGCCAAGAGCAGGACGACGGCCCAGGAGCGCGCGTTCATCAGAATCCAAGGCCTCCCGCCATCAGGCCCTTGATCATCGGCGCCAGCATCATGATGAACACGGTCGGGAAAATGAAGATGAACAGCGGGATCAGCATCTTGGTCGCCGCCTGAGCGGCCAGCTTCTCCGCCTTGTTGAGGCGGCGGAAGCGCATATCCGCCGCGTAGTTGCGCAGGAGTTCGACCAGGCTGGTGCCGAGTTCGTCGGATTGGATGATGAGGCCCACGAAGGAGCGTATCTCCGGTATGCCGGTGCGCATGGCCAGGCGCTTCAAGGCGTCGCGGCGGGTGTAGCCGAGCTGGACCTCGTTGACCATCTTCTCCAGCTCCTTCTCCAGCTCGGTGCGCTGGTCGGGGCGGATGTTCTTGAGGATGCGCTCGATGGCCGCCATGTAGTCCAGGCCGGCCTCGATGGTCAAAGCCATCAAGTCCACCATGGTCGGGAAGTTGCGCATGATGTCGGCCTGACGGGTACGGACCCGGCCGTTGAAGATCGAATCGGGGACGAAGAAGCCGGCGACGCCGAACAGGATCATGGCCGGCTGACCCGAAAGGTAGGCCGCGCCCACTCCGAACCCCGCCGCGAACGCCTCTTTGAGGTGCAGAATATCGAGAGGCGTGGGCTTCTGCGGACGGCCCAGCATCATATGCAACTCCTCGATCTTCACATCGAGATGGAGGGTTTTGAGGAGGAACAAGTCCAGGCGGTCGATCATCCCGCCGTTGGGGTTCAGGCCGGAGAACGCGCTGGAGGTTCCGACCTCTTTCTTGGCCAACTTCGAAAGGTCGCTGTCGTCCTGATCCGGGGGCGGGGCGAACATGCGGCTGACGGCCGTGTACGCCGCCGCCGACCCGAGGAAGGCGATGGCGAACAAGAACCAATGAACCTGCGGGTCGATGGGTCCCATATCAGACGCTGATGTCACCGAGTTTATTGACGATTTTCATGCCGATTCCGATCCAGATGGTGCAGAAGAGCAGCGTGAAGAAGCCGAGCGGCGAGAAATAGAAGTCCTTCATGGGCCCCGGCTGGAAGCAGAACATGATGACCAGCATGATCCAAGGCATCACGCCGACGACGATGGCCTGGATGCGCTGCTGCGCCGTCATCGCGGCCGTCTTTTCAGCCAGCTTCGACTCCTCGCGGATGTTCTCCACGATGCGGTCGAAGATCTTGGTCAGGTTTCCGCCGACGGAACGCTGGATGACGATGGCCTTGATCATGTAGGAGAGCAGGCGGCTCTGCACCCGCTCCTCCACGCCCTCCAAGGCCTTCTCCAGCGCCGTTCCCAGATGGTAGTTCTTCAGGCAAAGCCCGAACTCCTCGGAGATCGGCGGAGTGCAGTCCTTCGTCACCATCTCGATGCAGCCGATCAGGTCGATGCCCGATTTCAGGCCGTTCGACATGAGGATCATCGCGTCCATCAACTGGGCCTCGCATTGCATGCCGCGTTTGAAGCGGATGTTGCGCAGAAGCCAGCCCGGAAGCGTCAGGCCCGCGTAGACGCCGAAGCCGGTGAAGATCAGGAATCCGAAGGGATCGAACGTGAGCAGCCCCATCAGGACGCCGACGCCGATCGGCACGCCGACGAGCCAATGAATCTTGATGACGATGAACTGGCGCTCGTACTCGTGCGCCCATTCCTTCGCCTTGGCCTTATAGTCCTCGGCCATCTTGAGGATCTTGTCCTCGTTGAGGGTGCCGACGAAGTAGCCGCCGAGGAACATGCAGCCGATGCCCATCATGAAGAAGAGCAGCGCCATGGCGCGCGCGGGGCCGTCGGGCTGAGCGGGCGGGGCGTAACCGCGGGGATCGGATTGCAGGACCTCGAACGAGGCGTTGCTGAGCGCGCCGATTCCGATCACCGCGTCCCGGTAGCGCTCGGTATTGCCGTTGATCAGCCCGTCCATCACGCTGTCCATCTGCTTGTTGATCAGCTCGAAATGCGCCAGGACGGCGCGGCCGCGGCCGTCCAGCGAGTTGCCCAGGCGCGCGCGGACCAGGCGGTCCAGGGACATCTGAAAGCGGATGCGGTTGTCCTCGTAATCGCGGATCAAGTTGCCCGGCGGCATGAACTGGCCGCCGTACGGATCGGCGGGAAAGCTTTTGCGGACCAGCTCGAAGAACTCGTAGAGCACCGACACCGGGGCCTGCCAGAGCTGGGCCTCGTTGAGGATCCCCTCGTCGGGGTCCTGCCAGACGGGGTGCTTGAGCATGGGGTCGAGCGTCTGATCGACCCACTTCGGAACCTGAAGTCCGGGATCGCGGTCCTTCTTGAAGTAGTGGTAGAAGATCTGGATCTTGGTCTCGGCGCCGTCCTTCTTGCCCAGCAGGAATTCTCCCTGCTGGCGCGTGAACAACTGCGCGCCGGCCGGAGCCGCGCACACGGCCAACAGGACGGAGAGGAGCGCGCGCCGCATCAATGCCCCCCCGAGCCGTGCGCGAACGCGACGGCCTCGGCGTCGTCGGGCACCGGCAGGCCCGCCTTCAGCATGTCGTCGATCGCGTTGGGCAGACCGTTCTTCTTCTTGGTGCGCTCGCTCATGAACGCTTCCTTGGGGATCGGCAGCCCCTTCAGCTTGATCTCCTCGTAGAAGCGCGGGACGTAGTCGCACGCGGTGAAGTAGCCGTAGCTGGTGCCCTTCTCGTCCATCCAGGTCTGGACGAAACGGAAGATGTCCTTGGTCAGGATGCGCACGCCGTCGCGGCCCACGCACTCGGTGATGTAGGTGACGCGGCGCTTGCCGTCGGCGAACCGGGTGATCTGAATGAACAGGTTGACGGCGCTGGAGATCATGTCGATGAGGACGTTCATCGGCAGATCGGTGCCGGCCATCAGGCACATCGCCGACAGGCGCGAGATCGCGTCGGAAGGGGTGTTCGCGTGCAAAGTCGCCAGGGAGCCCTCGTGGCCCGTGTTCATCGCCTGGAGCATGTCGAGCGATTCTCCGCCGCGGCACTCGCCGACGATGATCCGGTCCGGACGCATGCGCAGGCAGTTCTTGATCAAGTCCCGGATGGTGATCTCGCCCTTGCCCTCGATGTTCGGCGGACGGCTCTCCAGACGGATCCAATGCTCGGCGAGCAGGCGCAGCTCGGCCGTGTCCTCGACGGTGATGATGCGCTCGCCGTCGGGGATGAAGTTCGAGAGCATGTTGAGAAAGGTCGTTTTTCCCGTTCCGGTGCCGCCGGAGATCAATATATTCTTCTTGATGATGACCGCGGCGCGCAGGAACTCGATGAAGCCCTCGGTGCAGGCGCCGAAGCCGATCAGCTGCTTGTGGGTGAACGGCTTGGCCGAGAAGCGGCGGATGGTCAAGGTCGGGCCGGAGACGGCCAGCGGCGCGATGATCGCGTTCACGCGCGAGCCGTCCTTCAAACGCGCGTCCACCAGCGGCACTGATTCGTCGATGCGGCGGCCGACGGGCGCGACGATGCGCTTGATCACCTGCACGACCTGCTCGTCGTTGCGGAAGCGCATGGGAAGAAGGACCAGCTGTCCCTTCTGCTCGATGTAGATCTTGTCGAACGCGTTGACCATGATCTCGTTGATGCTGGGATCGCGCAGCAGAGCCTGCAGGGGGCCGAGACCCAGGATCTCGTCGACCAGCTCGGTGACGAATTGCTCCCGCTGCGTCCGCGACAGCGCCAGGTTCGACTCGCGCTGGAGAAGGTTCTCGATGATCTGGCCGACTTTGGACCGGTTCTCCTCGTTGAGCTTGGGGTCCTCGGAAATCCGGATGCGCTCGGTCTCCATGGCGCCGACGACGAGCTTGTGCATCTTCCCCTTCAAATCGTCCCAGAATTCGGGGATAGGGCCCGTCGGCGCGGTCGAGATCGTCGTGCCCTTCTCGGCGGCCGGGGCGGCGGCCGAGGCGGACGGCTTCCACAGGAGATCCGCCGAGGCGCCGAACTCCTCCGCCTCCATCGAGCTCTCCCAATGCTTGGCGGTCGCCTTGACCTCCATGGTCCGCCCCAGAAGCACGCGCAGGGACTTGACCCAATCGCTCTGCAGCTGCTCGACGACCAGGATCTTCTGGGTGTTCGCGTACTCCGGGATCAGGTCCTCCCAGGGCATGTAGGCCAACACGGTCTTCTGCATGGCGTGGAAGAAGCGCCCCACCTCCTTCGGCGCGAGAGCGCCGGGAAGATTCGCCTGATTGACCACGATCTCGAATTTATCGAGGGCGAAATGAAGCGCCTTGATCTCGTTGAACAAGGAATACGTCGCCTCGAAATGGGAACGCTGGGGCAGGCAGACCCAGTAGATCAGGTCCGCGAGATCGAAGGAAAAGATCTGCATGGGGAAGAACGGATCCACATCCAGGAACAGATCATAGGTCTCGGCCAGCGACCCCAGGATCTTCATGACCACGTTCGGCGAGAGCTTCAGGAACTCCGTCCGGGAGCTGGCCAGGGGCAGCAGGCCGACGCCCCATTGCGAGATCGGAATACGCCCTTTCAACAGGCGGCCCAGGCCGCCGGTGGGATTTTCACCGACCATCTGGGTCATGCTCGCCAGGGAGGGCGGGTTCAGGCCCAGGGCGAAATTCAGGTCGTTGCGACAGAGCGGATCCATGTGCACGATGACGACCTTGCGGTTCTGGCTCCCCGCCCAGGCCAGCGCGAGGTTCAGGCACGCCGTGGTCTTGCCGACGCCTTCCTTCGGACCCGTGAAGACGACGACGCGCCCCGGCTCCTTGATGGAAGTCAGGGGCGGCGGCGCGTCGGTGCTGATCAGCGGCTCGGCCATGGTTTTACTTGACTATTTCCATCGTGAGGAAGAGGAAGAGCGACTGCTGGGTTTCGGTCACCGTCGTCTGCGTGAAGAGGAGACCGATGAGCGGAATGCTTCCGAGAAAGGGGATCTTGGTCTTCGCCGAGTTCTTCGTGCTGGATTTGAGGCCGCCGATCACCAAGGTCTCTCCGCTCTTGACCTCGACGGCGGTCTGGATTTGGCGGGTCACGACCGAGGGGACCGAGGTGTTGCCGACCTGCACGGTCTTCGAGAAGTCCACGTTCGAGACCTCGAGCTGCAGTTCCGCGCGAATCGTGTCCTTCTTGTTCGGATTGATGACGGGAACGATGTTCATGATGACGCCGAACTTCTTGAAATCGGTGGTCACGGTGCCGTTGCCGTTGGCCGTCGGATACGGCTGTTCGCCGCCGACCACGAAGTTGGCCTGGGACTGGGCCTGGACGATGACCTTGGGATTGGACAGCAATTGCGCCTTACCCTCCGTCTCCAGCAGCTTCAACGACGTCGCCAACTGAGTCTGGCGCGCGAAATCCCCCACCTTGATGATCTGCCCCGCCGGAATGGCCTTCTCCGCGAAGTTGACTCCGGCCTGGAACGGCGTCCATGAAAATCCGAGGTCCTTCTCGTACGAACCGGAAATCTCCACGATATCGGCTGAAACCGCGATCAGCGAGTCCTCGGGCTGGGCCGCGGCCTTGGTCGCGAGCACCGCCAACAGCGCCAACGCCGCCCAGAGTTGTCTATTCATGTTGTCGCGCCTTTACCTTCGGATCAACGGAAAAGCTTGCGGAAGCTGGCCATCTCCATCGGATGCATTTCGACGTCGCCCAAACCGCGCATGATCACCGTCGGCTCGCCCTGCTTGAGCGCCAGCGCCAGGTACTGCGCCTCGTTGGGGTTCAGCGCCAGGCTCACCGTCGCCTTCTCGGAGAACGCCGCGCCCTTGTCTTCGGATGCGGTCATGCCCTTGAACTGCTTGGCGTTCATGCCCTGGCCCAGATTCGTCCCGACCGCGATAATCAGCACGTTCTGCAGGATGGTCGCGGTGACCTTCTCCTTGCGGCCGTCGTTCATCATCGCGTCGAAGGTGACGAGAACGTCCACGCGGTCGCCGGGCTTGATCAAGACCTTCATTTCCGGCTCGATCGGAAGCATGGCTCCACGGTAGCCCGGGGGGATCTTGACGCTCAGCCCCGATTCAGGAGACAGAGAGACGAGAGACGACTGGCAGATCTGGTTGCCCTTCGGGATGCGGGTGCGCGTCACCAAGTTCACGATCAGCTTCATGTCCGAGGGCGTCTTGATCTCGAACGAGTCCTGCTGCATGAACTTGCGCGGAACGTCCATGGTATCCACCATGTCCTCGTGCAGAACGGTGCGCTCGGGAATGTCGGCGCGGGCGACCAGGACCTTCACCTTCTCGTAGTCGCTCGACAGGGCCTTTTCCTTGCTGGTCAGCACCATCAGGTAGAATACCGCCGCGAGCATCGCGAGGACCATCGGGATGAGCACGCCTTTCTTTTCCATTGGTTGTCCTAGTCGAAATCCGTCATTTCAGCAACGGCCGCTCGATCGGCATGCGGACGATCGTCATCAACTGCCTCTTCCCGGTGCCGCGCGGCTTCGCCAGGATGATGTTGCTGATCGGAAAGATCAATTGAACGTTCTCCGTCGCCTTGCACACCAAGTCCATGTTCTGCTGCTCCGCCTGCTTGTCGTACACCGTCGGTTCCGTGTAGCAGTCCAACGTCACCCCCGGCAAAATCCGAGACATCACCGACGCCGCCCCTTGCCAGCTCTTCGAGGGGTAATAGGTCATGCCCCCGACACGAACCGCCTCGTACGCGGCGTGATTGAGAAGGATCAACTGGAACGAAATATACCCGATCTCCATGATCGTGAAGACGATCCCCAAGAACACCGGCAGAATGAGGAGCATCTCCACGACGACCTGCCCTCGACGGCGCCCGGACTTCCTCCGCATCTTTCCTCCGACTCCGACCGCCTCGCCCCGGCCCAATGGGCCGGGGCGAGGACGGATGAAGTCGTTACGGGTTGGAACCGCCCGAACTGCCGAGCGAGTTCGTCGCGCCCGTGATCTTGTCGATGACGCCGCTCATGACGCCAGGCATCTTGTTCTTCAAGAACGCGCCCACGACGAGCGCCAATCCCACGACGACCGTGAGCATCAACAGATACTCGACGGTATTCTGTCCGCGCCGGCTCGACAGGCGCTTCTTCATCCCTTTCCCCACCAGAGACAATTTCATGGTCGCAGTTTCTCCCTCGCTTCGATTTCCGTCAGTAATACGGCGTTAAGATCTTGACCCCGGCGAATATGAACAACCGCTTCAACTGGCCCTGAAGAATCGCGAACAGTCCGGAAAACGCGACCGCCAAGGCGACCGTCGTGAGCAGATACTCGACGGCGGTCTGCCCTCGCTTCCCTATTAGCAAACGGCGGAAATTTCGCTTCCGCATGAGTCTGAGTGTAACAGCCGACACGATACGTGTCAAGACGCCGTCGTTAAAAAACCATTAAAATTTCAACTTGAACGAAAGCTGATCGACCGTGCCCAAAGCCCCATATGGAACGAAGGCGTAGTCCAGGGATAGACCGTAACCGAACGCCTGGGACGTATAGACGCCGAAGCCGAAGGTCAGGCCGCTGGTCTGGTCCACCTTGAGCGTCTTGAGTTCGCTGCTGAAGCTCTGGCCGTAGCTGTCCACGTTCTTATACCCGACCCGCAAAGTCAGCTGGCCGAAATCCAGATACTCCTCCGGAAGCTGGAACTCCCCGCCCACCGCCAGCTGCGCGCCGGCGTCGGACGCCTTGCTGAGCTCGCCGGAGACGGTCACGAAATCGTTGAGGCGCAGGGCGGCGCCGCCGCGCGTCACGCGGGCGACGTCGGCGGCGCTGGCGCCGAAGTTCTGGACCGAGAAGCCGAGGGAAAGCATGTTGGTCGGCTTCAGCATCGCCCCGAAATCACCGGCCAAGGTGTCATGCGCGGATCCGGCGATGTCCTCATGGATCTCGCGAACCGCCGCGCCCAGGAAGAGCTTCTCGTACCAGAACGAGCGCGCCAGACCGATCGCGCCGTAGCCGTCGCGGACGTTGACGTTCGCGTTCTGCTGCGGGACGCCGTTCGCGTCGCGGACGTCGAAGCCGTTGTCGCTCATGTAGCCGAAGTTGCCGCCCCAGGTGGTGCGGCCCATGGGTTGGGCGTAGCCGAGATAGATGGGCGAATCCAGTCCCTGCACCGCGCGGAGATAGGAGAACGCGAACTCGCGCTGCTGAGTCGCCGCCAAACCGGCGGGGTTGGAAGTCATCGCGTCGGAGCCCTCGGCGAGAGCCACGTAGGCGCCGGCCAGGGCCATGGAGCGCGCCGAGCCCTGCCCCAACTTGAGGAATTGCGCGCCGCTGGTGCCGGCCCCCGAGTCCGTGGCCCCCGCGGGGCGCGAGGCGACCGCGGCGCACGCGACGAGGAGCAGCACGACGAGTCGGCGGGTCGTCACGGGACCAGGACCTTCTTCACGGTCTGGAGGACGTTCGCGCCGCCTTCCGTCTCTTCGACGCGAATCACGGCGTAATAGAGGCCGCGGGCGACCGTGCGTCCGCTCTGATTGATCTTCTTCCAGACGTAGGTGACGGGTCCGTTCTGATAGCTGGCGGGATTCTCGCCGAAGTCCCGGCTCAGCACCAGCTGGCCGGACATCGTGTACAGCTTCAACAGGACGCGGGCGCGGAACGGCGTGTAGATCGAGAACGTGGCGGACGGACCCGCGACCGGGTTCGGATAGGCGAAGGTGTTGCCCTCGAAGTCCGCCGTCGGATTGAGGGAGCCGTTCGTGGCGACGGGCACGTCGTCGATCAGGCGGTCCTCGGCCAGGACACCCGGGGTGAGGACGTTTCCGCTGATGCTGTCAATGGCCGTCGGATCGGTCGAACCCACGATTTTGAACTTATAGTTGCCGTCGGGCACCAGAGCCAGGCGGAAGTCCCTTCCGTCCCATGTGTCGAGGATTTGGGTGCGCGCCGGCCTGATGCCCGTGATGACCCGAACCAACGACGACGAATCCGGCGGCTGCGGATTTCCGGAATTGTCGAAGGCCGTTCCCGGCTTGTAAATTTTGATCGCCACCTTCATGGACTCCGAAACCTGGTAGGCGATGACGGCGCCTCCGGTGTCGGCGCGCAGCGGGGTCACGGCCAGATCGTAGAGGCGCAACGGGTCGTACGAGATCGTCTCCTGGGCCGTGGAACCGGACGACAGGACGGACGCCACGTCCACGGCCACCGCCCGGACCAGGTAGAACCCGCTGGGCGGGAAGTTCCCGAGATCGTCACGCCCGTCCCAAACATCAGTCTGAAGGATGTTGCCTTGACGCACGGACCCGGCGACCAAGGTGCGCACCACAGCCGGCGGCACAGCGGTGTTCATGATCTGCACGGTCACCGACGACTGCCGCGACAAGGTGTAGTTGATCGTAAAGGGATCAAGCGTGATGGTGTTGCTCGAATTGAACAGCGTGGGAACGTCCGGCTCGACGCTGAAGTTCAGGAAGACGATGGCTCCCCGCGCCACGGTCAGGTTCCCGTAGATGCGATCCGTGGCGAAATTCGCGGGGGTCGTCGTGGACTGGGCGGTCAACGTGAAGACATAATTCCCATCCGGCACGAACAGGCCGTTCGCGTCGCGGCCGTCCCAGAATTCAGAGATCTTCAGGCGTCCCGGCCGCAGGCCGTGGAAGGTGACCACCGGGACGGCGTTGGCGCCCGTTCCGGTCAGAACGGAGGAGCTGGTGCACGCTCCGGGAGGCGACACGTTCGCGCAGGGCGGCCAGGAGGACACGCTGGTGGCGATCACCGAGCCGGCGGGATAAATGTTCCAGGCGACGAACATGGGCTGGGACAATTGATAGCTGAGGACCACCTGGTCTGAGGCGCCGGACAGGAGAGGCGTCACGGTGACGTCCGTGATGCGGAACATATCGAGTGGGAATTGGGCCGTGGTCGTCGAGATCTTCGCCGGGAAGGCGGGATCGGCCGCGGTCAACTGCACGAGGTAGACCCCGGAGGAAACGGCCAATCCGTTGTCGTCGGTCCCGTCCGACCAGGTCTCGACGTTGTTGAACAGCCCCGGGCGCGTCTCATTCTTGACCAGCGTCTTGATCAGCTTCGTGCCCGTCGCGTCGAAGATCTTCATGCCCACGATGGCGTCCCGGGAAAGCTGATAGCGGAAGGAGAACGGGTTGAGGCCCGCGATGGAGGGGCTCGAACCGATCACCGACGAGATCGGGGTCACCTGGGTGACGCCGACCAGGCCGCGGGAAACCGAGATGAAGCCGATCTTCGCAGTGGAGGTCCAGACGCGCTTGTCGCCGGGATTCGCGCGGTATGCCTTGCCGGCCTGCGACGGGAGAGCCGCGTAGATGGCGAATACGTAATCGCCGTCGCCGACCACGTTGCCGTTGAAGTCGCGGCCGTCCCAGAAGGAGATGACCGAGGTGCGCGAGGCCTGTTGCTGGGAGATGGAACGAATCGGAGCCACCCCGGTGGTCGCGCAATTATCCAGGCTGGCGGACAGGAATTTCGTCACGTTGCCGCCGTCGGTGACGGGATTGTTGATGTCGTTGAGCGCGGGATTACCCGCGGAGTCGTTGCAGAACTGGGTCCCCGGGGGATAAATGTCCACGTACACCGTGGACGGCTCGGTCAACTGGTAGGAGAGAACGGCCAAGGACGTCGAGCCGCCCAGCAGGGGCTGGACCCGGATGTCCGTGATTTGGAGGGGGTCCAAGGCGATCTGCATCGTCGTGGCGGCGGACAGGTCGCTCTTTTCGCCGCCGCTCGACGACGGACTGTACTGGTCGGCGGAATTCGCCTGAAAGACGGCCAGGTAATTGCCGGGCGGAAGGATGTTGCCGAAATTGTCGCGGCCGTCCCAGGAATCGCCGTTCAGCAGGGGCGGCGTGCTGGAGGTCCCCAGAACTCCCTCTCCCGTCCGCGGGAGGCCCGGGACGACGGCGCGCAAAGTGGCGAAGGGCGGGATCGCTTGCAGGATGTTGACGTACATCGTCGCGTCCTTGGACAGGCGATAGGTGAAATTATAGGGCTCCACGGACACGCCGGTGATCGCGCCGACGACGGTCGGCGTGGAGCGCACGACGTGGACGTCGGTGACCTCCACGGTGATCGCCTTCTGCGAAACGGTGGCGCCGAGGCTGTCTTCGGTGAAGCCGGAGGGATAGGCGCGCGTCTGCGTGATGATGACGTTTCCGCTCTGCCCTTGCTGGTTCGTCTGCACCGTCACCCGGAAGCCGTACGAGCCGTTGATCTTGCCGAAGCCGCCCTGGAGGGATTGGGAAGCGTCCCACATCACGCAGTACCCGTCGTTGTCGTTGGGCATGTGCACCAGCGACGTTGAGGCGGGCGCGAACCCGGGCGCGTCGATGAAGAAAGTGCGCAGCGGGGGCGTGGACGCGGGGTCCAAGGGGTTGGCGCCGTCCACGAAGCGGAAGATCTCGAACTCCACCAGGTCCAACGCCAGCACGTTGTTGCCGTCGTTGATGCCGATCTGCGCGCAAAGGAAGACCTGTGAGTTGCAGACGTTATAGCTCAGGGTGCCGGCGATGAAATTATTGACGTTGCCCGCCGGGATCGAGCAGCGGCTCTGACCGTTGTCGGCGAACTGGATTTCAGGATCGTTCGAGATGTTGCCGTTCTGGGGCTGCGGGTTGACCTGGATCGGGCAGAGAATTTCCGGCGGGATGGCTCCGGTGATTCCGCAGCTGAACGGCTTCCCCGACGCGGACGCGTGCACCCACGCGGTGTTGACGGTGACCTGGACCGACTGAGCGCTCGCGGCGGAAGCCGCGGCGAATAAAATGGCGGACGCGATCGCCGTGCTGGCGACCGCGCCCAGGGCTCGAAC
>JAGWMT010000380.1 GCA_028871595.1 Elusimicrobiota bacterium | reverse complement strand
CACTTCGGATCCCATGCGGGCGGGATGCTGGCCCGGCACGCCGCCAGCTCCGGATCGGGCTCGATCAACTGGGGGCGTGCGTTCTCGAACACGGTCTTCGGCACGACATCCGGCCTCGTCGCAGAATCCGCCGCCGCCGCCTCGTTCGAGTAGTGTCCTATTCCCGTGGTCGGTTTTGGACTAGAACATCTGCTTTGGGCAGTTTAAACCCACTTCCGGCGCCGGCCCAGGTTCGAATCCTAGTCCCGCAGCCACTCTGAAAATACAACGAAGCCGCAGCGGGCCCGCTTGGTCGCCGCGGCTTTATTTAGCTTGGAATTTCCCGCCTTGTCATGTCGAGTTATTCGGCAAGGACCAGCAGCGACCACCCACTCAACAGGCGCTGCGCCAGGTCTTTATTTGTTGCTCCAAGTAGAATCCGGACGACAAGGATAAGGCCGCGCTGAAGCACTTCGCCAAGTGCCTTTCGCTGGCGGACCCGTCCGGCGACGACGCGGGTTCGTGCCGCATCTACCTCGACATGTTCGGCAAGGGCAAGGCGAAGGACGACGGCGCCAGCAAGCCGGAGGCGCGCGAGGCGTATAAAGCCGCCGTCGACCTGCCCCCCAAGGGCAGCGACACGGAGAAGGACTGCCGGCGGAGCTTGGCGAAACTGAAGAAGAAGCCCTAAGGACGCGGCTTGGCCTTGGCCAGGACCAAGGTCAGGTCCTGGAAGGTGACGCCGACGCCCAGGTACTCTCCGCCGCTGTTGCGGACTTGCAGCGTGCTATAGCCGATGATTATTTCCGCGTCGCCGTGCTTGGCGGAGATCTCGCCGCGATGGACGATCTTGTGCGTGTCCAGCGCCGCGCGCAGCACGTCGCACAACGCGGGATACGGCGCCAGGGCCTGCAGATAAGGCATGCCCAGGACCGCGCCCATCGGAATGTGCAGGATGCGTCCCGCGGTCTGGTTGCCGTACACGACGTTGCCCGCCAGGTCCACGCTGATGAAGCCGCCGCTCAGGTTGTCCAGGATGCTGCGGTAGTACTCCGCCTCGTCGTGAATGGACACGTTATTTCACTTTCGGCAGGGCCGCGATCTCGGCGTACAGATGGATGGCGGAGGCGATGGATTTCTTGAACATGCCCAGGTGCAGGCTTTCGTTCTCCGAGTGCGGGTTGGAGAGCGGGTCCTCCACGCCGATCATCAGCGCGGGCGCGCCCTTGAGCGCTTTCGCGAACGGCCCCACGAACGGGATGGAGCCGCCGCAGCCCATGTCCACCGAAGGTCGGCCGTAGCCCTTCTGCAGCGCGCGGCGCGCGGCGGCGAACGCGGGAGCGTCGGTATCCGTGGTCCAGGCCGGGCTGGCCGACTCCCCGGAGAACTCCACCTTCACGCCCCACGGCGCGTTTTTGACCAGGTGCTTCTTGAGCTGGTCCAGCGTCTTGTCGGGGTCCATGCCCGGCACCACGCGGATGCCCATGTGCGCCCAGGCCGAGTCGTTGATGATGTTCGCGCAGTCCTTGCGTGATGATGCCTGAATGGCGTTCACCGAGAAAGTCGGCCAGTACCAGTTGGAACGCAGCAGATCCTTCGGCGCCACCATCAGCTTCGAGCCCTTGAACAATCCCGACTGCTCCCGGAACGTCTTCTCGGAGTACTTGAGAACCTTGAGGCTGGCTTCCGCCGCCTTGCCGGGCTTCTCCACGTCCTTGTAAACGCCGGGGATCAGCATGCGGCCCTTGGCGTCGACGACGGACGAAATCATTTTCGCCAACGCCTGCACGGGATCCGGCGTGGCGCCGCCCCACATGCCGGAGTGGAGCGGGTGGTCCATGGAGCGCACCGTCACGTCGAGCGCCACGATGCCGCGCAGGGCCACCGTGATGGAGGGCGTCTCCGCGTCGAAGTTGCCGGTGTCCGTCAAGACGATCGCATCGGCCATGACCTTCTTGGCGTACTTCTGCAGGAACGGCTCCAAATTATCCGAACCGCACTCCTCCTCGCCCTCGATGATGAGCTTCACGTTCACGGGAAGCGAACCGTGCGTCTTGAGCCACGACGAGATGGCACTGGTGTGCGCCACCGCGCCCGCCTTGTCGTCGGCCGTGCCGCGGCCCCACAGGCGCCCGTCGCGTTCCGTCGGCTCGAACGGCGGGGACTTCCAGAGCTCCTCGCGGCCGGCGGGCTGGACGTCGTGATGCGCGTACAGCAGCAAGGTGGGCTTGCCCGGGGCGTGAAGCCAGTCGGCGTAAACATAAGGATGCGCGCCGGGAAGCGTGAGGATTTCCACATTCTCCAGACCGCGCGCGCGGCAGAGCGCGGCGACGGCCTCGGCGGAGCGGACCACCTCCTTCGGGTCGAACCCCGGGAAGCTCACGCTCGGGATGCGGGCGAGGACTTTCAGGTCCTCGAGAAATTCGGAGTCGTGTTCGGCGGCGTAGGCGACGGCTTTATTGGTGTCCATGCCCGGGATTCTACTGAATTGGTAGAATCCCCGTCGATGCCGATCCTGCCGCGGTACGTTCTCCGGCAATTTCTCCCGACATTCGGAGCGGGTTTGGTCCTGTTCTTCAGCGTCCTGCTGATGAACCAGTTCCTGCGCCTTTTCACCTTGGCCGTGATGAAGGGCCTCCCGCCGGCCTGGATTCTGGCGTGCTTCGCCCGCCTGCTCCCGTCCTTCGCCAGCCTGACCGTGCCCATGGCCTACCTCGTCGCGACGATGATCACCTTGGGGGCGCTGACGGACTCCGGCGAGGTCATGGCCCTGCGTTCGGCCGGCTTCGCCTACGACGAGATCGTCAGGCCGTTCTTCTGGACGGCTGT
>JAGWMT010000379.1 GCA_028871595.1 Elusimicrobiota bacterium | reverse complement strand
ACGAAGGGGAGGAGGTTCATCGGCAGCGCATGGTGAGGTCGTAGCCCGCGTTGTACACGGTGAACACGGAATCCTGGACGTGAACCACGCTGCTCATCAGGATTTCGGACTTGTGGGTGAAGAACTTGTCGTTGGCCCACTTGTTGTCGTTGACCAGGCCGCGCGCGGCCACCGCGTCGTAGTAAAGCGTGTTGAGGGTCAATTGCAGCTGCTGCACCTGGCCCAGGATCAGCAGACCCGCCTGGTACATCTCCGGATCGGGCAGGGCCTGGGTGGACGCCAGCCGCTGGCGCGCCGTCAGGTAATAGAGATTCTGGCGGACCTGGTCGCAGCCGGTGGTCAAAGTGGTGAAGTTGTCGGAGATGGTGGAGAGGCTGGGCTTGGGGTCGGGTTGGGCGTAGGCGAAGCGCAGGTTGTCCGACTGGGTCTTCACATATTGATCGATCTGTCCCAGATTGGCCACCTGTTGGGCGATCTGCCCGGCGATGGCCTTCATCACGGGAACCATCATGGGGTCGCTTTGCTGGCGCGCCATCTTGTCGCGCGCGCTCAGCAGCGCGTCCCAGAAGAAGCGCTCCTGCCACAGCGTCGGCGGCTGGTCCAGAATCGCGCGCGCCGGGGCGGCGGCCAAAACGAACAGCAGGGCGGCGATCCATGGGGCGGGTCGCGTCATGACGAGAGTATAGGTCATGGTCCCTTATTATGGAAGGGGCCCCGAAAAATCATTTTCGGACGAAGAGGAACACGGAGTCATGCGGATCGGATTGACCGGAGGTCGCGGCCCTTTGGTATGATCACACCGTGAATACCGACGACGTGCTGGGCCTGGTGGGGCGCCTCTTCATCGCGATCATCTTCTTGGCGTCCGCGTTCGGGAAGATCACCAATTTCGCGGGGACCATCCAGTTCATGGAGGCCCACGGGATGCCCTCGGCCGGCTTCTTCTGCGTGGCCGCCATCCTCATCGAGTCCCTGGGCGCCACGTCCTTGATCCTGGGCTACAAGACGCGCTGGGGCGCCGCGGCGCTGTCGGTGTTCCTGATCGCCGCCACGTGGGTGTTCCACACGGCTCCCGACCAGCGCATCCAACTGCTGAAGAACCTGGCCATCCTGGGCGGACTCCTGCACGTGCTGTCGTTCGGCCCCGGGCCCATCAGCCTGGAAGGCGGAGGAAGCCGGCGTGAGTAAGGACAAAGCCGCGCACCAGGTCTTCGCCCGCAAATACCGGCCGCAGGGCTTCGAGGAGCTGGTCGGCCAGGCTTCCGTGTCGCAGACGTTGACGAACGCGCTGGCCAGCAAGCGCATCCACCACGCCTACCTGTTCACCGGCCCGCGCGGCTGCGGCAAGACCACGACGGCGCGCATCCTCGCCAAGGGACTCAACTGCGCGAAGGGCCCGACCGCGACGCCGTGCGACGAATGCGTCTCCTGCCGGGAGATCACGACTTCGTCTTCCCTGGATGTGCTGGAGATGGACGCCGCCTCTCAGTCCGGCGTGGACAACGTGCGCCAGGTCATCATCGAGACCGTGGCCCTGGCGCCCACGCGCGACCGCTACAAGATCTTCATCATCGACGAGACGCACATGCTCTCCGCCGCGGCGTTCAACGCGCTGCTGAAGACCATCGAGGAGCCGCCGCCGCACGTGGTCTTCATTTTGGCCACCACCGAGCTCCACAAGGTTCCCGCCACCATCGCCTCGCGCTGCCAGCGCTTCAAGTTCCGGCCCGTGGCTCCGGAGCCGCTGGCCGAGCACCTGGCCGGGATCGCGAAAAAGGAAAAGATCTCCGTGGAGCCCGAGGCCCTGCAGCTCCTGGCCCGCGCGGCCGAGGGCTCCCTGCGCGACGCGGTCAGCCTGCTGGACCAGTGCCGCTCCGTGGGCGAGGGCAAGGTCACGCTCGAGTCGGTGCGCGAGATGTTCGGCTTCGTTCCGCAGGAGATGCTGCTGGGCGCCGCTCAGGCCTTGTTGGGCCGCGACGCCAAGTCGCTGGCCGGCTGGCTGAAGAAAGTTTATGAAGAAGGCGTGGAGCCGGCGCAGTTCCTGAAGGATTTGCGCGCCGCGCTGGAGTCCGTCTATTTGGAGAAGTTGGGCGCGGGATCGGGGGCCGATCCGGTTTGGGCAAAAGCACTGTCGGCCGCCACGCCCGATGCGCTGGGATTCTTGTTGAAACGGTTGAACCGGGCGCTCGAGGAACTGCGCTTCGGGGATTCGCCGCGATTGGCGCTCGAGTTGGGATTGTTTTCCGCTCTTGAATCGGCCCACGATCTTTCCGTTTGGGTCATGCGCCTGGAAGCCCTCGAGAAACGCCTCTCCGCCGGCGGCGGCGGTCCCGCATTGACGAACGTGCCCGCTCAGCCCCGCCCTTCCGTCGCCGTTCAGCCCGTTCGTGAGGCGCCCGCGGAAGCGTCCGCCGCGCCCGTCGTGAACGCCGGGGCTTCCTGGGAATCCTTCGTCGCGGCCGTGTCGCAGCAAAAAATATCGCTGGGCGCCACCTTGGGCGCGTGCGCGCATGAGCCGCGGCCCGACGGGGGCTGGACTATCCGCTTCGCGAAACAGTTCGACCTGGACGCCGCCGAACGCTCCAGGACGTTCATGGAGGAATGCCTGGCCGCCTTGGCCGGCCGTCCGCTGACGTTGGAATTCTCCCTGGGCGCTCCCGCGGCTTCCGCGCCGTCGGACATCGTGGATCCCGCCATCCCGGAGACGCCCGGCGGCGCTCCGGCCGGCACGCGCTGGAAGGACGTCACCGAGGGGCCCGGCGAGGGCGGCGGCTTGAAGAAGGCCGAGGGCGTTTTCGGCGGCAAGGCGCGCATCG
>JAGWMT010000051.1 GCA_028871595.1 Elusimicrobiota bacterium | reverse complement strand
CTGTGGAGCCTGCTGGGCGCGCGCGGCGAGCCGGTGTCGCGCGAGCGCCTGCTCTCCGAGCTGAGCGCGGTCTCGGGACGCGAGGTGGAGTACGAGACGGTGTCGCGGCGCGCGCTGTCGCTGAGGAAGTCGCTGGGCCGCTGGAAGGGGACCTTGGAGTCGGTGCGCGGCGGCTTCTACCGGCTGACGTCGTCGGCGCGGCGGCGGTCCACCACGTAGGACGAGCCGGGCTTGGCCTTCGCGGCTTTCTTCAGTTCCGCGCCCAACGTGGCGACGTGCGCGAAGTTCTTCAGCGGCCGCTCGCGGTTGTGGCAGATGCCGACGGACACCGACAGCAGGGGAAACTCGCGCGTGTTTCCCTGCCGGTCCTTGGCCACGATGCTCCCGCGCTTGCGGTCCTCTTCGCTATAGAAGGAGGGGACCACCGCGTCGAAGTCCGCGCAGATCTTCGCCGCCGCCTTCTCCATCCGGTCCGGCGTGCTCAGCGCGATGAAGTCGTCGCCGCCGATGTGGCCGATGAAGTCCGCGTCGCCCCCGGCGCGGACCTGGTCCACCAGCACGCGCGCCAAGGTCTTGATCACGCGGTCGCCGGCGTCGTAGCCGTAGGCGTCGTTGTACGCCTTGAACTGGTTCAAATCCACGTACAGCACGGCCACGGGGCGCTGCTCGGCCAGCGCCCGGTCGATGCGCGACTCGATGGAGAGGTTGCCGGGAAGCCGCGTCAGCGGATTGGCGTCCAAGCCCTGGCGCGTGCGCTTGAGGATCATGCGGATGCGCGCCAGCAGCTCGCGGATGTCCACGGGCTTGGTGATGAAGTCGTCGGCGCCCAGGTCCAGGCCCTCGACGCGGCTCTCGCGGCTGCCCGAAGCCGACAGGATCACCACCGGCAGGTTTTCCAGCAAAGGATCGGCGCGCAGGGCGCGGCACACCTCGAAACCGGTCATGCGCGGCATTTTGAGGTCCAGCACCGCGATGTCCGGCGGGTCGACGCGGATGGACGCCAGCGCCGCCTCGCCGTCCGGGACGGCTTCCACGGCGTAGCCCTCCCGTTCCAGGGTCTCCTTCAAGGCCTGAAGGAGGTCGGGAAGGTCGTCGGCGATCAGGATTCGGGCGGGTCCGCGGGCCACGTCGCTCACGGCCTGAGGATAGCCCTTTTTCCGCGAAATTGACAGGTGCCCCTACAATTCATAGAATGGCCCGTCGTCGCCGAAATGCCCGAGGAGAAAGAGACTTCCCAAGAGGCCCAGCGCAGCGCCTTGGCCGTCGCGCTGAGCGTGGGTTGGGAACTGGCCGTCTGCACGGGGCTCTCGTTCTGGCTGGGCTATTGGCTCGACGGGCGCTTCCGGTCGTCGCCGTGGGGGGTCCTCGTCTGCACGATCGCGGGGATTTCCGTTGCTCTCTACAGACTCGTCAAAACGTTCAGCGGTGCTTCGAACGGCGGCACGCGCCGCCGCTGAGGGCGCCGTGCTGGCCGCGGCGATGGCGTGGATCGCCGGGCTGATTTGGAAGGACCGGGTGGTCGTCGACGGAGCCCGGGTCGGAGCGGCCGCCGCGTGGGCCGCGTCGTCGGTCAGCGTGGCCTGGCTGCTGTGGGCGCGCGGGCGCGAGATGACGGTTTTCTGGTGGTCGTTCGGCGGAGGGATGGCCCTGCGCGCGGCGGTGCTGGCGGGACTGTTCGGCTGGGGCCTGACGCATCCGGGCTCGTCGCTGGAAGGCCTGACGTTGTCGTACGTGTTCACCTTGCTGGCGACGCTGTTGACGCTTGAAATTAGGCACATGAGGCTCTGAAACGGATGGAATTCGAGCACGTTCTCTCGCACCACCTCATCGACCACAAATTGTTCCACTTCATGGTGGGCCCCCTCGATCTGGGGCTGTCGCCCTTGATCCTGACCATGTGGGTCGCCGCGCTGATCGCCATCGTCACGTTGTCGTTCGCCGCCCGCTCCTCCTCGGGCCTGGTCCGCGGCATGATCGAACCCGCCGTCCTGTTCGTGCGCGACGATATTTTAGAGCCCATCTTCGGCCATCACACCGAGGCCTACCTCCCCTACTTCCTCACGTTGTTCTTCTTCCTGCTCACCTGCAACCTGCTGGGCCTGGTGCCCAAGGCCGCGGGCGTGACGGCGAACATCGCCGTCACCGCCTCCATGGCGCTGTGCACCTTCGGCCTGATCCAGTTCGCCGGCATCAAGGAGCAGGGCCTGGTCTCCTATGTGGTCCACATCGTCCCCGGCGGCGTGCCCTGGTGGCTGTGGCCGGTCCTGTTCGTCATCGAAGTGTTCGGCATGTTCGCCAAGTGCATCTCGCTGTGCATCCGGTTGTTCGCCAACATGCTGGCCGGCCACATCGTCTCGCTTTCGTTCCTGTTCCTGATCTTCATCTTCGCGGAGATGAGCAAGCCCCTGGGCCTGGCCGTGTCTCCGATGGCGGTGGGTCTGGCGCTGTTCATCTATCTGATGGACGTCCTGGTGTCGTTCCTTCAGGCGTACATCTTCACGATCTTGACCGCCCTGTTCGTCGGCGGAGCCGTCCACCCGCACTAAACCGCGGAGTTCGCACCCCGGAAGCCCGTCGGCGATCCGGATCAAAAAGAATCAAGGAGATTCACATGCAACTCGGACTTGCTTACATCGGCGTGTTCATCGGCGCGGGACTCATCCTCATCGGCGGCGCGATGGGCATCTCGAAGCTCGCCAGCGCGGCCCTCGAGGGCGCGGCTCGCCAGCCGGAGGCCTCCGGCCCCCTGCAGACGATGATGATCATCCCGGCCGCCATGATCGAGGGTCTGGGCCTGCTGGCGCTCGTCGTGGCGCTGCTCGCCGTCCTGTCCCTCAACAAGGGCGTTCCCGTCGCCTCCAACGGCGGCGAGGCTCCGGCCGCCGCGCACCCGTAAGACCGTTCCAAGCCTCCCGGGCGGGCGGTCCGCCCGCCCGGGAGCACAATTTGACGCACGAGTTTAAGACGTAGGAGCGCTCATCATGGACAAGCTGATCGTCCCCGACACCGGGCTGATGTTCTGGACCATCGTCACCTTTCTCTGCCTGGTCTTCATCCTGAAGAAGGCGGCGTGGGGACCGCTCCTGCACGCCATCGAGGAGCGCGAGGGCCGCATCAAGGCCGACCGCGAGGGCGCCGAGAAGGCGCGCTCCGAGGCCGAGCGCATCCAGAAGGAGTTCGAGGCCCACATGGCCGGCGCGCAGGCGAAGGCGAAGGAGATGCTGGCCGCCGCGCTGAAGGACGGCGAGGCCCTGCGCGCCAAGCTCAAGGCCGAGGCCGAGTCCGACGCCCAGGCCATCAAGGATAAGACCACCGCCGATCTGGCCGCCGAGAAGAACCGCCTGGTCGGCGAGCTGCGCAAGGAAGTGGCCAGCCTGTCGGTGCTGGCGGCCGAGAAGCTGATGCGCAAGACCGTGGACGCGGGCGTGCAGAAAACCGTCCTGGACGGATTCTTCAAGGACTTGGAGTCCACGAAGGCGGGGCAGAACTGATGCAGGCCTCCGACCGGGTGCTGGCCGGCCGCTACGCCGCCGCGCTCTTCCAGGCCGCCGCCGACAAGGGCGAGGACCAGAAAGTCCTCGCGGACCTGTCTTTGGCGCAGAAGCTGCTGCTCGACGCCAACGCGACGTTGCGCCATCCTCGCGTGGCCATCGCGGACAAGAAGAAAATCATCCATTCGGCGCTGATGGGGAAGGTGACCGCCCTGACGCTTCGCTTCTTGGATCTCCTCGTCGAGAAAAAGCGCTACGAACTGCTGCCCATGCTTTCGTCCGTTTACGGCCGCCTGGCCGCCGACAAGCGCGGCGTCGCCAAGGCCGTCGTCCGTACCGCGACCCCGCTCTCGGCCGAGGAGCAGAAGACCTTGGCCGCGCGCCTCAAGACTTTCGCCGGAAAAGAGATCGAACTCGAAGTGAAAGAGGACCCGGAACTGATCGGCGGCGTCGCCGTCAAGATCGGCGACTGGGTCCTCGATTCCAGCCTGCGCGGCCAGCTGCGCCGCATGAAGGAGAGCTTCAACTAACATGGCCATCAGACCAGAAGAGATCACCGCCGTCATCAAGACGCAGATCGAGGGCTTTTCGGGCTCCACTGAGCTCAAGGAAGAAGGCTCCGTCCTGCAGGTCGGCGACGGCATCGCCCGCGTGTACGGGCTTGAGAACGCCATGGCGGGAGAGCTCCTGGAGCTGCCCAACGGCGTCATGGGCATGGTGCTCAACCTCGAGAAGGAGAACGTCGGCTGCGTGCTGTTCGGCTCCGACGCCCTGGTCAAGGAAGGCGATCCGGTCCGCCGCACCGGCCGCATCGCCCAGGTGCCGGTCGGCGACGCGCTGATCGGCCGCGTGGTGGACGCCCTGGGCCGCCCGCTCGACGGCAAGGGCCCGATCAAGACCACCTCCAGCCGCGCCATCGACATCGTCGCGCCCGGCGTCATGCAGCGCGCGCCCGTCGTGGAGCCCCTGCAGACGGGGGTCAAGGCCATCGACGCGATGATCCCCATCGGCCGCGGCCAGCGCGAGCTGATCATCGGCGACCGCCAGACCGGCAAGACCGCCATCGCCATCGACACGATCATCAACCAGAAGAACCAGAACAACCGCCCCATCTGCATCTACGTGGCCGTCGGCCAGAAGCAGTCCACCGTGGCCCAGGTCGTGCAGACCTTGACCGACGCCGGCGCCATGGACTACACCATCGTGGTCTCCGCGTGCGCGTCCGAGCCCGCGCCCATGCTCTACATCGCGCCCTACTCCGGCTGCGCGATGGGCGAGGAGTTCCTGTGGAAGGGCAAGGCCGTCCTCGTGATCTACGACGACCTCTCCAAGCACGCGGCGGCCTACCGCCAGCTCTCGCTGCTGCTGCGCCGCCCGCCGGGCCGCGAAGCCTACCCCGGCGACGTGTTCTACCTCCACAGCCGCCTGCTGGAGCGCGCGTGCAAGCTGTCGAAGGAGAACGGCGGCGGCTCGCTCACCGCGCTGCCCATCATCGAGACGCAGGCCAACGACGTCTCGGCCTTCATCCCGACGAACGTCATCTCCATCACCGACGGCCAGATCTACCTGGAGTCGAACCTGTTCTACTCCGGCGTGCGTCCCGCCGTCAACGTCGGCCTGTCGGTGTCCCGCGTCGGCGGCGCCGCGCAGACCAAGATGATGAAGGGCGTGGCCGGCCGCCTGCGCCTGGACATGGCGCAGTACAACGCGTTGGCCGCGTTCGCGCAGTTCGGCTCCGAGCTGGACGCCGCGTCGCAGAAGCAGTTGGCGCGCGGCGAGCGCCTGGTGGAGGTCCTCAAGCAGGGCCAGTACGTGCCGCTGGCCGTCGAGAACCAGGTCCTGGCGATCTTCGCCGGCACCAACGGCTTCATCGACGAGATTCCGGTCAAGGACGTGCGCCGCTTCGAGTCCGAGCTCGCCGCCTACGCGGGCGCGCGCCACGCCGCGACCATGAAGGAGCTCGCCGAGAAGAAGGTCATCGACGACGCGATGAAGCCCAAGCTCGAGGCGCTCATCAAGGAATTCAAGGCCCAGTTCAAGTGATCGCCCGCGCCCTGCTCGTCGTCATCGCGCTGTCCGCTCCCGCGTTCGCGGCTCCCGCCCCGAACGTCTCGGGCTCGGCCGCGATGTCGTCGGGGGGGATGGTCAGCCTGTCGTTGATCGAGGCGCTGACGGCCGTGCGCCGTCCGGAGCTGGCCGGCATCTTCTCGTTCATCGCGGAGAAGGACGCGCCGTTCGCGTTCGCCGACCTGCTGGCGCGCGACAAGAAGGCGATGAAGCTGTACCTGTCGAAGCTGGACGGCGACCGCAAGGCCGCCAACGGCCTGACCGACTGGGACCACGCGGTCTGCGCCAGCCTGGTCAACCTCTACGCGTCCCCCATCGCCGCGACGTTCGGCAAGCCCGACGAGGCGCGGATGTCCAAGATCAACCAGTGCGTGCTGTCCACGGTGGTGCCGCTGGAAGAGATCGTGACCCGGAGAAAGCGGTGAGAGCTCTCGTCACCGGCGGCGCGGGTTTCGTCGGCTCGAATCTCAGCTGGGAATTATCCGCGCGCGGGTGGGACGTGGTCGTGGTGGACGACATGTCGGTCGGGACGTTTAAGAATTTGCAGGGCTTCGCCGGCGACGTCATCGCGGCCGACGTCGGCGACGTGTCGTACTGGGCTCCGCGCGTCGGCAAGATCGACGCCGTGTTCCACCAGGCGGCCATCACCGACACGACGGTCATGGACCAGCGCAAAATGATGCGCGTCAATGTCGAGGCCTTCCGCGATCTTCTCGGTTGGGCCGCGAAGTCGAAGGTCAAGAAAGTCGTCTACGCCTCCTCGGCGGGCACCTACGGAGATCTTCCGGTCCCGCATCGGGAAGATGCGACCCCGAAACCTTTGAACGTGTACGCGTTCTCGAAGGCGGTCATGGAGACGGTGGCGGCGAACGCCAAGGGCGTCAAGACCGTCGGACTGCGCTACTTCAACGTCTTCGGCCCCCGGGAAGCGCATAAAGAGAAGTACGCCAGCATGATTTGGCAGTTGTCCCTGCAGATGAAGGCCGGCCGGCGACCGCGCGTGTTCGAGTTCGGCGAGCAGTATCGCGATCATATCTACGTGAAGGACGTGGTGGACGCGAACCTCAAGGCTTTCGAGAAGGCCGCGCCCGGCGTCTACAACTGCTGCACCGGCCGCAAGACCGATTTCAACGCCGTCATCGCCGCCCTGAACGCGGCGCTGGGCACCGGCCTGGCCCCCGAGTATTTCAAGAATCCGTACTCGTTCTTCCAGAACGAGACCCTGGGCGATCCCGCCAAGGCGCGCAAGGCCTTCGGCTTCGCGGCGCAGTGGACGGCCGAGCGCGGGATCCAGGACTACATCGCGGGCGGCAAGACCGCCGTCGGAGTCTGATATGGCATCGCTCAGAGAACTGCGCACCAAGATCAAGTCGGTCAAGTCCACCGAGCAGATCACCAAGGCCATGAAGATGGTCGCGGCCGCGCGCATGCGCCGGTCGCAGACCGCGATCCTGTCCTCCCGGCCGTTCGCGTCGAAGATGGAGCGCATGGTGCGCGAGCTGGCGCTGGTGCAGGAGCGCGAGGACCTGGAGCTGGGCCGCGTCAGCACCTTGCACCCGTTCTTCGAGAAGCGGACCGAGGGCCCGGAGCTGCTGGTGATCGTCGCCGGCGACAAGGGCCTGTGCGGCGCCTTCAACGCCAACGTCCTGCGCGCGTCGCTGGAGTGGTTCAAGGCCCGCGCCGGGCGCAAGACGTACTGCGTCGCGGTCGGGCGCAAGAGCCGCGACATGGTGAACCGCCTGCGCGGGCACGACATCGAGATCGTCTCCGAGCTGGCGGGCGTGTTCCCGAAGATCACATACGCGCACGCCGAATTGGTCGGCGCCGCGGTCATCGACGCCTACCTCAAGAAGGGCGTGGCGAAGGTCACCGTCCTTTATAACGAGTTCAAGTCGGTGGCCCAACAGCGCCTGCTGACGTCGGCGCTCCTGCCCATCCCGACGCCGGAGCGGGTGCCCGAGACGGTGGTCCTTCCGGATTTCGGCTTCGAGCCGGGCCGCGGGCTGCTGCTGTCGGCGCTGCTGCCGCGCCACGTCAAGGCGCAGGTGTACCGCATCCTTCTCGAGTCGCAGGCGGCCGAACTGGCCGCGCGCATGAACGCCATGGACGCCGCCTCCAAGAACGCCAAGGAGCTGCGCCAGGCGCTGAACCTGACCGCCAACCGCACGCGCCAGGCGCTGATCACCAAGGAGATCGCGGAGCTGGTCGGCGGCGCCGAGGCGCTCGCGGGCTGACGGACCCATTTCAAGGAGACTCCATTGACCGATAAGACCTTCGCCGCACCGGAGCAGAGACGCCACCCCCGCACCGCCGTGGGCGCGGCGTTCGAGATCCGTCTTTCGGGCGAGGCCGCGGGCCGCTGCCGCGGCGTCATCACCGACCTGTCGCGGGGCGGCATGACGTTCAAGAGCGACGCCCTGCTCGAGCAGGGAATGACCCTTCACCTGAAGCTTCCGACCCAGATCGAAATCCGGGGCGAGGTGCGCCACGTGGGCGCGCCCGTCGCGGGCCAGCGCCGCTACGGCGTGCGCTTCCACAAGATCGGCTACACCAACTGACCGAGAGAGCGACATCATGAACACCGGCAAAATCGTCCAAGTCATCGGCCCCGTCGTCGACGTGGAGTTCCCTTCCGGGAAGCTCCCGTCGAACTACAGCGCCTTGAAGATCAAGATGCCCAACTCGGGCAACGGCACGGCGGCGACGCTGACCGTCGAGGTCGCCAGCCATCTGGGCGACAACGTGGTGCGCACCATCGCGATGGGCGCCACCGAGGGCCTGACCCGGGGCACCCCGGTCGAGGACACCGGCGCGCCGATCACCGTGCCCGTCGGGCGCGCGTGCCTGGGCCGCCTGATGGACGTGCTGGGCGACGCGAAGGACGGCGGCGCGGCGATCAAGTCCGCCGAGCACCTCCCCATCCACCGCGAGGCGCCGAAGCTGACGGACCTCGTCACCAAGCCCCAGATCTTCGAGACGGGCATCAAGGTCGTGGACCTGCTGGCGCCGTACATGAAGGGCGGCAAGGTCGGCCTGTTCGGCGGCGCCGGCGTCGGCAAGACCGTCACGATTCTCGAGCTCATCAACAACGTGGCCAAGGAGCACGGCGGCGTGTCCGTGTTCGGCGGCGTGGGCGAGCGCTCGCGCGAGGGCAACGACCTGTACCGCGAGATGGAGGAGGCCAAGCTGTCCGACGGCGCGCCGGTCCTCTCCAAGACCGTGCTGGTGTTCGGCCAGATGAACGAGCCGCCGGGCGCCCGCGCCCGCGTCGGCCTCACCGCGCTGACGCAGGCCGAGTACTTCCGCGACACGGAAGGCCAGGACGTCCTGCTCTTCATCGACAACGTGTTCCGCTACGTCTTGGCGGGCGCGGAAGTGTCCGCCCTGCTGGGCCGCATGCCCTCCGCCGTGGGTTATCAGCCGACGTTGACCACCGAGATCGGCGCGCTGCAGGAGCGCATCACGTCCACGAACAAGGGCTCGATCACGTCGATCCAGGCCGTGTACGTGCCCGCCGACGACCTGACGGACCCGGGCGTGGCCAACACGTTCACCCACTTGGACGCGCAGACGGTGCTCTCCCGCCAGATCGCGGAGCTGGGCATCTTCCCGTCGGTGGACCCGCTCGAGTCCACGTCGCGCCTGCTGGACCCGAACATCGTGGGCGAGGAGCACTACACGGTGGCGCGCGGCGTGCAGAAGATCCTGCAGCGCTACCGCGACCTGCAGGACATCATCGCCATCCTGGGCATCGACGAGCTGTCCGAGGACGACCGCATGGTGGTGTTCCGCGCGCGCAAGATCCAGAAGTTCCTGTCCCAGCCGTTCTTCGTGGCCCAGCAGTTCACGGGGCGGCCCGGGAAGTACGTGAAGCTGAAGGAAACCATCGCCAGCTTCAAGGGCCTGATCGAGGGCAAGTACGATTCGCTGCCCGAGCAGGCGTTCTACATGTGCGGCGGCATCGACGAGGCCGTGGCCAACGCGGAGTCGATGAAGTAAAGAGGTCCCCATGTCCGACAAGCACTTGACGCTGGAGCTGGTCACGCCGGAGAAGGTCGCCTGGTCCGCGCCCGCGGACATGGTGGTCCTGCCGGCGTACGACGGGGAGATGGGCGTGCTCCCGGGCCACATGTCGTTTTTGGTCCAGCTGGGCGCCGGAGAAGTGCGCGTGACGGACAAGGGCCGGGTGAAGCGCTTCGCGGTGTCCGGCGGGTTCGCGGAGATCAAGGACGACACGATCTCCCTGTTCGCCGAGACGGCCGAGACGGCGGAGCAGATCGACGCGGCGCGGGCCGAGCAGGCGCTGGAGCGCGCGAAGGCCGCGGCGGTCAAGCCCGGTCTTGATCCCATGCAGCTGGCGCAGATGGAAGCCGACATGCGCCGCGCGCAGGTCCGCCTGCGGGTCTCGCGGCGCGGCAAGGGCTACCCCAGCAACGACCCGAGCGAGCAGGAGTAGGTCTTGGACGCGGACAAGACGGTGGGCGGGATCAAGGCGCCGCCGCCGCCGCCCATCGAGGGCAACCACAGCAAGGTCATCCGCAAGCTCCCCGCGGGCTTCGACTGGAAGGACGTGCCGCTGGAGGCGTACAAGACCACGACGGCCGACTACAAGGGAATCTCCCGCCGCGAGTTGGTGGGCAAGCGCGGGGAAAGCGCCAAGTTCCACGTGCGCTACTTCGAGATCGCGCCCGGGGGCCACTCCACGCTCGAGAAGCACGAGCACGAGCACGTGGTCATCCCCATGCGCGGCGTGGGCGAGGCCCAGGCCGGCTGCTACATCTGGACCGTCGGGGTGGGGGACGTGGTGTACGTGTCCCCGTCGGATCCGCACCAGTTCCGCTGCCCCGCGGACGCGAAGGAGCCCTTCGGGTTTCTTTGCATCGTGAACTCCGAGCGCGACAAGCCGACGGCGGTCGACGGTCTCGGCGTCTGCCACATCTGCGAATAGCGGCCGCGTCCCCTGGATTCTTCCGCTTAGACGCTCCCGCCAAGTTTCCACTTTGGATGCTTAGTCATGATCAAACGGCGGTTCTTCGCCCAAATCGATGCCCCGATCTGTTTGACGGGAAAATGATTCGGCTTCCCCGAAGCGCCCTCGATGTTGTAGCCCCATCGAAAGCCTGCGATAAATTCAATCGATTCGGCGCGAGTGTGAAGCGGCGGTTTGCATAGAAACGCCTCGGCGGCGAAGCTTCCGGCCGTTCGCGGATGAAGCGCCGGCGCATCAAAGAATGTCGGGAGGTGCCCAAAGTAAGCGAAGGGCACACCTAATCCGATGTGCGACGGCATCACGTCAACGACCGTTTTTTTCCCGCCCTCGTGCGGAAAATCAAGATGCACGACCTGAATCCAGCCGAAAATCGCGCGATAGCCGGTCCCCGTGAAGGCGACGGTCGCTTTTAGGACGGGAAACCCCTTGAGATCGCAATGCGCCATCGGTCCGATGTCGAATCCCGAATGTTTCGCTCCGGCATTGCGAGCCATGCTTACGGAGATGGATCCGCGTTCGTTCTTGATTGAAAAGGGAATGATGGTCATAAATCAGGAATTAAAAATTAAAAAGCGCGTGTTGGCGGAAGCGCTGAGTTAGCCGCGGCCTATTCATTGGGATCGGACGACCAATTGGCGATGACACCAGAACCTTTGAGGACGACTCTCTTGTCTCTCAACAGGACAACATTTTCGTCGGGATATTCGACGATGTCCCCCCTGTCCGCGGTTCCGCAGTCGAGTATCTCGAGAACCGTTTTTCCGTCATTAATGAATTGATGCGCGATTCCCTTTCCGCTCGGCTTTGCAAAAAAATCACCTGCTTTAATTGGGATCATCCGCCCCTGGAGCCGAAGTTTACCAGTGCCTGCCAATATCAAGAAGAACTCCTCCTGAAGCGAATGCGCATGGTACTTAACGCTCTTTCCTCCGGGCTTCACGTAGTCGATATTCACGTAGAGCCGTTCACTGCCCGCCAAGGCTCCAAGGTGTTTCGTCATCATCGGTGATCTGAACTTGGGATCATCGACGTTCTGATCGGGGACCATTTTTAGGTTATGGACTTTCTGCATATTCCCTCTAATTCCGCTCGGCTGAGTATGCTGGGCTATGTCTTACGGCAACCGATAATGGGGATTCTCGAATTATAAAGGGTAAATCGAGCCTTCGCCACCCGTGCATGGCAGCGCCGGAGCAAAGCGCTTTGAAGCGTAGGCCCTATGCATAAAATTAATTAGGCCCAATGTCCTACATGTCGTTGCCGGTCGTTTTCTATATTCGCCTCGTGACCCGCACATTGCGTTCGGGGCTTGTCGTCCTCTTGGCCGCGCCTCTGTCGGCGTCGGCGGCGATGCTGACCGCCGTCGTTCCGATGAGGCCTGCGGCGCCCTCGGCTGTGTTCATCACCCCGGTCTCCGCCGTGTCGCCCATGGCGCTGACCGCCACTTTGGCGCTCCTGCCGGCCGCCGCGGAAGGTCTTGAGCCGGCGAAGAACGTTCCGGTCCAACCCGCGGAGGCGCCGGCGGCGGAGAATGACGCCGCGAAGTCGGGCGCGCAGTTCGACGGAGGGCAAGCGGCCGGCCCGGCTCCGGTGGAAACGCCGGCGGCCGCGGCCAAGGCGCCGATGGGCTCGGGGCTGCGCATGGCGCGGGTCGAGCATGAGGAGTGGCTGAACTCGGTGGTGGGTTTGCTGAAGACCTCGCGCACGGGACGGCGGGTGCTGCGCGACATCGACGCGATGGCGGCCCAACGCGGGGTGCCGGTGATGATGGACGTGGCGGCGATCGGCAACAACGGCGAATTTCGTTACGACTCGGATCTGCTGGTGATGGACGCCGGGCACTTGAAGCGCGATCCGTACCAGAGCGCGCCCATTCTGGCGCATGAGCTGCAGCATGTCCTGCAGCGCGCTCAGAATATTCCCGCCGACGCGCTGGAGCTGGAGATCGAGTCCTACACCGTCGAGAGCCGCGTGTGGAACGAGCTGGGCGTGGAGCCCGCCGCGGGCTCGTTCGCGCGCGACGCGCGCGCCCGCCTGGCGAAGGACCCGGAGAAGTTCTTCACGTGGCTGGGCCAGCAGTATAAGAACAACATCGTTTTGCACGGCGAGAAGATGGACGCGTACGTCGCCGAGCTTCAGAAGAAGCTGAAGGCCAACGAGAAGACCGAGGCCAAGACGCGGCGCAAGCGCGCGGCGGTCGAGCGGGTGCTGGCCAGCATGAAGAAGAACGGCATGGCCGAGAGCGCCATCGAGGCGCACCGTCAGGAGGCGCTGGAGCCGCTGGACCGCAGCCTGCGCGACAACGCCGTCAACCGCGGCTGGATCGAGCGCGATCTGGGCTTCCTGGCCACCCCCGAGGGGCGCGCGCGCTTCCGCGCCTACTCCCGGGGCGTGATCCGGCGCGCCCGCGCCCTCTCCCACTCCTGATTCGGATTTTGTAGAAAGGTGGCATGAGCCACTCTCCCGAATTTCTGAAGATCGTCAACGACGCGAAGTCCCGCGTCAAGGAAACGAACATCCCCGCCGTCCTGGCGCGGGTGAAGAAGGGCGAAAAACTTCTGCTCGTCGACGTCCGCGAGGACGGCGAGTGGGACAAGGGCCGGATCGCGGGCGCGATCCATCTCGGCAAAGGCATCATCGAGCGCGACGTCGAGGCGACCATTCCCGACAAGAACGCCGAGATCATTCTGTACTGCGGCGGCGGCTTCCGGTCCGCCCTGTCGGCGGACAACATGCAGAAGATGGGTTATAAAAACGTGATCTCCATGGACGGAGGCTGGCGCGGCTGGCAGGAAGCCGGGGGACCGACGGAAAAATGAAGACCTTGATTCTCGTCGCCGCGCTGTGCGCGCCGCTGTCGGCCGCGACCGCGCCCGTGCCCTCGTTCGACGTGGCCCCCGCGCCCGGGGAGCCGTACTGGTTCAAGTTCTATTCGACGGCGCCGTATAAAGAGATCTGGAGCGCGGAGCTCGTCGTGAAGAATTTGGACGCCGAGCTCCCGAAGATCGTCGCCGCCATCCAGAAAAACGGCGGCTCCCTGGATCAGCCGCCGTCGAATTCCGCTTCCAGCCGGACCGCGGAGACCCAGCAGCTCATCGTGTCGGTTCCCGGCAAGAAGTCGAAAGGCGTGATGAAGGCCCTGCGCAAGCTGGGCCGGATGGCCGATCCCGAGGTGCAGCGTCTGGGCGCTCCCATCCCCATCGCCGAAATCCGCGCGAAGATCAATCTGATCATGAAGGAAAAGAGCGAGCACGCCAAGGAACTGGCGAAGGTTCCTTCCGCCGCCGCCGCGCAAGAGGAAATCCTGGAGCACCTTCTTCTCGTCGAGGAAGTGTATCAGCGCACGGACGCGGAAATCCGGATCAACCTGCTGGTGAAGCAGAAGTGAGGGCCGTCGCGGCCGCGGCGGCGGCGGCCCTTCTCGGGCTGATCGGCTGCGCGGAGATCGGCTTGGTGCCCAACGGCGTGCCCGCGCCCCCGGCCGCGCGTCCCGTCCTGCGGCCGGAGCGCGCGCCCTCGGCCACGTTCGGCGCCGCGCTCATCGCTCACCGCATGGTCGACGGCCTCAGGCTGGAGGTGTTCGTCGTCGGGGAAGGCCACGTCCGGGGGAACCTGGTGTCGGAGGAGAAAAGCCCCGAGGCCCATTTGAAGCCGCCCGTCCTGGCCTTTCTCGTGACGCACCCCAAGGAAGGAGCCATTCTGTTCGGCGCGGGTCTTCCCGAGGACCTGGGCGGCCTGGGCGCGGCGCGGGTGAAGGGCGCCGCGCTGTCTCCTTTTAAAGTGGCGCCGAACCGCGACATCGTGTCCCAGTTGGCGGCCCAGGGCGTGAGGGCCGAGGACGTCAAATGGGTCATTTTGCCGGACTTGGCTCCCGAGTGGGCCGGTCGCGCGGGGGCGTTTCCGAACGCGACCGTCGTCATGTCGGCCCAGGCCTGGAAAGATCCCCGACGCCGGGCCCTGGAGGCCGATCTGCCTGATCCGCGCGCGTTCGTTCCCGAGGAAAGGCTCAAACTGGTCGATCTCTCCGTCGAGAAGCCCTTCGGGCCGTTTGACCACGGCAAGGACCTGTTCGGGGACGGCACCGTCATCCTGGTGGACCTGGCCGGCGGCGCGACGGGGGGGATGGGGTTGTGGTTGAACCTGGATTCCGGCCCCGTGCTGCTGACCGGTCCGGCGGCTTACGTGTACGACAACGTCTTCGACGACGCTTTGCCCGACCGCCGCTTCGTGGTGGACGTCTCCAGCTTCGCGTGGAACACGCGCGCCATGCGCCTGGCGGTGGAGGCCGTGCCGCGCCTGGTGGTGGTGCCGGCGCACGACCTGTCCACGCTGAAATTGTCGCCGCGTCCGGACATCACGATCGCGCCGTAAACGCGCGGCCCGCGCGTTTTTTGAAATTTTTCGCGCGCGGCTTCCGCGGCGTCAACGGTTATTTTTAAAAATATTTCGATCCGCGAAAAACGGCGTTTCTCGTCGAGGAATTGACCCGTGAGCGTGTCGTGAAAAAAATATGTTGAAAAGATTTGTTGACACGTTCCGGATCTCATGCTAAGATATTGATCGTTCGGCTGCCCCTCAAAAGGCAGTCAAGCGGCAAAGTAAGTTTGCCCCCGGCTTCTTGAGAAGCTGCAAGAAGCCCGGACAAATTTTTTGTTCTTTAACAAATCGGTTTTTGCGAGCGAATGGGCGCCCTGTTCTCCCCCCCGGGAGAGAGGGCGTAAGGAAAATATTCGGTGTGATTTCGACTTCGTCGCTGAAGTCGGAATAAACAAGTAAATTGACTAGAGTCAATTCTCATTTAGGCGTAGATGGGATAAGCTGGTTCCTTACACCGGCGTAACCACCAAAACTTTAAATGGAGAGTTTGATCCTGGCTCAGAATTAACGCTGGCAGAGTGCATAACACATGCAAGTCGAGCGGAATACGTAGCAATACGTATTTAGCGGCAGACGAGTGAGTAACACGTAAACAATCTACCCTCGAATGGCGAATAACCTGTCGAAAGGCAGGCTAATGCGCCGTACTCTCCTTGGAAGGCATCTTCCGAGGAGGATAGACCCGCAAGGGTCGTTCAAGGAGGAGTTTGCGGCCCATCAGCTAGTTGGCGGTGTAACGGACCACCAAGGCTACGACGGGTACCCGGGCTGAAAGGCCGGACGGGCACGATGGCACTGAGACACGGGCCATACTCCTACG
>JAGWMT010000378.1 GCA_028871595.1 Elusimicrobiota bacterium | reverse complement strand
AAGGTGGATCTCTTCCCCCCCCTGAACTTTCCCGTCCTGAACGTCATCGTCGAAATGCCGAGTTTTTCGTCCATTGAAATGGAACGGCAGGTCACCGTGCCCATCGAGAGCGCGGTGAGCGGCGTGCTGGGAGTCACGGGCGTGCGCTCGGTCTCCGGGACCGGCATCGCGATGATCTCGGTGTCCTTTCAGTGGGGCACCGACATGCTGATCGCCCGCCAACTGCTCATCGAGGCGCTCTCGTCGGCGCAGGGCCAGCTGCCGCCGGGAGCGCAGCCGACGATCGAGAACCTGAGCGCGACGCTGTCCATGATCGAGGGCTACAGCCTGACCGGAGGCACGGACCTCGTCGCGTTGCGCGACGCGGCGCTCTTCAACCTCAAGCCGCGCCTCCAGCGCATCCCCGGGGTCTACAAGGTCCTGGTCATGGGCGGCAAGGTCCGGGAATACGCGATCTACCCGAACTCCTATCTCATGATCAAATACGGAGCGGCTTTGTCCGACCTGCGCAGGGCGCTCGACGACAACAACATCCTGTCCAGTCCGGGCGTGGTCAACGCCTATGATCAGGAACTGGTCCTGCACGTCAACGGCCAGTTCAAGGACGCGGCCGAGATCGCCGACACCGTCGTCGCGGTCAAGAGAGGCCTGCCGGTTCGGGTCAAGGACGTCGCGCGCGTGGACAAGGAGTTCCAGTACGAACGCGGCGACACGTCCGAGAACGGGCGCCCGGCGGTGCTCATCCAGGTCCTCAAGCAACCGAGCTTCGACACCGGCGCCGTCGCCGCCGCGGTGCGCGGCGAGATCGCGAAGTTCGGCGCGGGCCTCCCCTCCGGAGAGGTCATCGACAACTACTACGACCAGGCGCAGCTCGTGGACGATTCCATCGGCAGCGTCAAGGAAAGCGTCTGGATCGGGGCGCTCCTGGTCGTGCTGGTCCTGACGGCCTTCCTGCGCGACGCGCGCACCACCTTGATCGCGACTTTGAGCATCCCGCTGTCGGTCCTGGCCGCCGTCGTCGGGATGCGGGCGGCCGGAATCGGGGTCAACATCATGTCCCTGGGCGGCCTGGCGATCGGCACCGGCATCATCGTGGACGACACGATCATCGTGCTGGAAAACATCTTCCGCTGGCTGGCCACGCCCGAACTGCGGGCCAATCTCACGCATCCCCAGGTGGTCGCGCGCGCGACCGCCGAGGTCGCGATCCCGGTCGTCGCCTCGACGTTCGCGAACATCGGCATCTTCCTTCCCATGGTGCTGGTCGCGGGCCTCCCCGGACGCCTGTTCGCGCCGGTCAGCGGCACGGTGACCTTCGCCCTGCTGGCGTCGCTGGTCGTCGCGCTCACGGTCATTCCGGCGTTGGCCGACCGGTTCCTGTCGGGCCACGAAGTCGAAGAAGAAAAGGAAGGCGTCCTGCACCGCCTCTACGCGCGGGCGCTCGCGCCCGCGTTCCGGCGGCCGAAGACCTTCGTGCTCCTGGGCTTCGCGCCGGCCCTGCTGGCGGTCTACGCGTTCCGGAACCTGGACCTCTCGTTCCTGCCGGACCTGGACGAAGGCGCGCTGCTTTTGAATTCGACGATGCCGCCGGGCACATCCTTGCCGGAGGCCGAGCGCGTCAACAAGAAGATCGAAGCCTGGGCGAAGGGCCTCCCCGGCGTCGTGGCCGTCGTCCGGCGCACCGGCCACGCGCCCGGCGCCGAGGACACCGACAACGTCAACCACAGCGACATCATGCTCAAGCTGCTCCCGAAGAACCAGCGCAAAATTCCGCTCAACCGCCTGATCGATTTGATGGGCGAGAAAACCTCCTCTCTGCCGAACGTCCTGATCGACTATCTGATGCCGTTGGCCGACAAAATCAACGACGCGCTCGGCGGCGTCCCCGCCGATATCGGCGTGAACCTTTACGGTCCGGACCTGGACGTCCTTCACGGCTATTCCGCCCGGTTGATGCCGGCGCTGAACGGCGTGAAGGGCCTCATCGACCTCCGTCCGCCCAAGGACCTGCCCGTCCCGTCGCTGAAGATCGCGGTCGACAAGGTGAAGGCCGGGCGCCTGGGGATTTCCCAGCGCGAGATCGACGACGCCTTGCGCGCCTTCTCGTCGGGCCTGACGGTGACGTCGATCCGGGAAGTGCAGAAGCAGGTGGACGTCGTCGTCCATTTGGCTCCGGCCGGGCACGATCTGGATCTGGAAGCGCTGCGGAGTCTTCCCCTGAAGACCGCCGGCGGCAGCACCGTCCCGCTTGAGCAGGTGGCGACGGTCGGCTACGGGGACATCCCCAGCGAGATCCAGCACGATCATATGACGCGCCGCATCACGATCACCGCCAACGTCAGCGGCCGCAACGCCCAAGACGCCGCCGTGGACATTCGCCGCGCGGTCGAAGCGCTGAAGCTGCCTGCCGGCTACTCCTGGGATTTCTCGGGGAAATTCGCGTCGCAGAGCGCGGCCATGGGCAACATGGGAGAAGTCTTCCTGCTGGCCGTCGCGGTGGTCGCCTTCATCCTGTGGCTCGAGTTCCGCTCCCTGGGACAGGTCTTCCTCGTCCTCCTGACCATCCCGCTGGCCGGAGTCGGCGCCGTCTGGGCGCTCTGGCTGTGCGGAGAAACCATCAACGTCTCCTCGATGATCGGGGCGGTGCTCCTGGTCGGGATCGTCGTGCGCAACGGCATCATGCTGCTGGACTACATGAACATCATGCTGCGCGAGGGGCGGTCCCTGGAGGACGCGGTCCTGGCCGCGGCGCTCAAGCGCCTGCGCCCGATCCTGATGACGGCCGCCGTCATGGTCCTGGGGCTTCTGCCGCTGGCCGTCGGCTGGGGCACCGG
>JAGWMT010000050.1 GCA_028871595.1 Elusimicrobiota bacterium | reverse complement strand
CCGGCGGCGGCGGGCTCCTGGGCGGCTTGATCGGCTTCTTCCTGGGCGGCCCCATCGGCGCCTTGGTCGGCGCGGCCATCGGCGGCCTGGCCGGGCATTTTCTGGCCAAGAAGCTGTTCCAGTAAGGCCCCGTCCTGGTAGAATGAAGGGGTGACCCTCGTCGATTCCCACGGCCGCACGTTCTCCTACCTGCGCCTGTCCGTCGAGGACGCCTGCGACTACCGCTGCCAATACTGCCTGCCTCACGGCTATCATAAGGAAGAATCCGAGCCGCCCCTCTCCGTGGACGAAATCCGCCGCCTGGTCGCCGCCTTCGCCGGCATGGGTTTTTGGAAAGTGCGCCTGACCGGTGGAGAGCCCACGGTGCGCAAGGACATCGTCGCGATCGCGCGCGCGGTCGCGGGCACGCCCGGCATAAGGCGCGTGGCCTTATCCACCAACGGTTCGCGCCTCGCGGCTCTGGCAGGCGATTTGGCCGACGCGGGCGTGTCCGCCGTCAACGTCAGCGTGGACAGCTTGGACGCGGCGCGTTTCAAGGAGATCACCGGCCGCGACGACCTGCCCAAAATCCTGGACGGAATCTCGCGCGCGGCGGACCTGGGCATGACGGTCAAGCTCAACGCCGTGCTGATGAAGGGCTTCAACGACGGGGAATTCTCCCGCTTCGTCGAGTTGACCCGCGAGCGGGACCTGGCCGTCCGCTTCATCGAACTGATGCCCACGGGCGACAACATGGATTTTTTCACCCAACGTCACCTGAAAGCCGAAGCGCTCGTCGAATGGCTGAACGGAAACGGTTGGAACGAAACGCCGCGCGCCGAGGCCGACGGCCCCGCGCGAAAATTCACCAAGAACGGCCATGCAGGCTCCGTCGGCGTGATCGCGCCGTATGCCAACAATTTTTGCGCCACCTGCAACCGTCTGCGCGTCACGAGCCGGGGCCGCCTGAGATTATGTCTGTTCGCCGAAGGCGAACATTCGTTGCGCCCCCTGTTGCAGAGCGATTCCCAGAAGACCGACCTTCAGGAATCCGTCCGATCTTTGATCGGACGGAAAGATGTTTCTCACTACCTCCCTGAAGGCCGCATCGGCAACACGCGCCACTTCGCCGGGATCGGAGGCTGACATGGGCCGCGCGCGGATGGCCGACGTCGGCGCGAAGCTCCCGACGAGCCGCCGCGCCGGCGCCGTCGGGGCGCTGCGCATGGGCCGCAAGGCCTTCGCCCTCCTGCGCGACGGGAAACTGCCCAAGGGCGACGCCCTGAGCCTGGCCGAGACGGCCGGCATCATGGCCGCCAAGCGCACCGCCGAGCTCCTGCCGTTGTGCCACCCCCTCCCGCTCGACGTGGTCACCGTGGACTTCGTCCTGGACCCGTCCTTGCCCGGCGTGCGCGCCCGCTGCCTGGCGGCGACGGTCGCCAAGACCGGCGTCGAGATGGAGGCGCTGGCCGGCGTCAGCGGCGCCCTGCTGTGCGTCTATGATTTGGTGAAGCCCGTCGATCCCGCCCTCACCGTCGAGGACATCCGCCTCGCGTTCAAAGAGGGCGGAAAGAAGGGCTACTGGACGCATCCCGCGGAGAAGGCCGTCCCGGCGCCGCGCGCCGCCAAGCCGCCGCGCCTGGGGCCCGCCGTCGCCATCACGGTCAGCGACCGCGTCAGCGCCGGCAAGGCCGTGGACCGCTCCGGCCCGCTCTTGGTCGAAGGCCTGCGCGCCATGGGATTTTCCGTGAAGCGCCCGCTGCTCGTCTCCGACGACCGGGAGCTCATCTCCGCCGCCATCGTGCGCGCCGCGAAGGGCGCGCGCGCCGTGGTCCTCACCGGCGGCACCGGCCTGTCTCCCCGCGACGTGACGCCCGAATCGGCGGCCTCCGTCTGCCACCGCCTGATCCCCGGCATCGGCGAGGCCCTGCGCGGCGTCGGCCCGGCCACGGCGCCGCTGTCGCGTTCCCTCGCCGGCCAGCGCGGCGAGTGCGTGATCGTGTCCTTGCCCGGCAGCCCCGGCGGCGTGCGCGACGGTCTGGCCGTCCTGAGCGCCCTTCTGCCCCACGCGGTCCACATCGCGCGGGGCGGCGCGCACTGAGATGCTGCCGTACGCCGACGCGCTGGCCATCCTCCGCGGCGCGGCGCGCAACGAGCGCGGCCGCTTCTTAAACGAGGAAGAAGTCCCCTTGGCCGAGGCGCTGGGCCGCACGACCTCCCGCGCCCTGACCAGCCGCGAGGCGATTCCCCCGTTCGACAACTCCTCCATGGATGGTTATGCCCTCGCCGCGGCGAAGGGGGTGACCGTCCCGGCGCGTCTCCCCGTCTTAGGCACCATCATGGCGGGCGACGTTCCCCGTTGCGCCGTCGAATCCGGCGGCGCTTGGCGCATCATGACCGGCGCCCCCATCCCCGCCGGCTGCGATGCCGTGATACCCGTGGAGAAGACGCGCGACGCGGACGGCGGATTCGTCGACATATTGGAACCCGTCGAATCCGGCGACTATATCCGCGGCGCGGGCCGGGACTTCCCCGCCGGCGGCGAAGTCTGCCCCGCCGGCACGCGGCTGGGCGCGCGGCACCTCCTGGCGCTGGCCGCCGTGGGCATCGCCAAGGTTCCGGTGCGGCGCAAGCCGCGGGTCGCGCTGATCTCCACCGGCAAGGAATTGGTTTCACCCGAGGCCGAACTCAAGCCGGGCCAGATTCGAGACGCGAGCTCCACCTATCTCGCCGCCGCCGTGACGAGCCTTGGCGCTGATTTCCAGTTCTTTGGCATATCATCGGATGATCCCGTGCAATTCCGTTTTCTTCTTGAAAAAGCGCTCGCCTCGAAGTTTGACGTCGTTTTAACCACCGGGGCCGTCTCCATGGGCGCCGCCGATTACGTCCCCGAGACGATCGGTTCTTTAGGCGCCAATATCTTTTTTCATAAAACAGCGATCCGCCCCGGGAAGCCGGGCCTCTTCGCGCTGTTCAAGCGCGGCCCGTTCTTCTTCGGCCTTCCCGGAAATCCGATCTCGACCGTGGTCGGATTGCGCTTCTTCGTCGAGCCCTGTCTTCGCGAGATGTTGGGTCGCCCTCATGAAGCGCCGTTTCGCGCTCGCCTGGAGAAGAACGTGGACAAACCCGAAGGGTTGCGCTGTTTCTTCAAAGCGCGCCGTACTTCCCTCGGTTCCGTGGACATATTGCCGGGCCAGGCGTCGTTCCAAATCCATTCGTTATTGTCGGCCGATTGCTGGGCCGTGCTGCCGGAAGCCGGGGCTTCGCTCGCGGCCGGAACCGAGATTGATGTCTTTCCGTTGTCCGAACAACTGTCATGAAGCGCAAAATTCATCTCTTCGGACGCCTCCGCGACGCAGGTCTCGGTGATTTAGTGTCATTAAATCTCCCGGAGCGCGCGACCGCAAGGCAAGCGCTCGACACGCTGAAAACCGCGCTGGGACGCCGTTCCGCCCTGCTGAGCGGGTGCGCGTTGGCCACGAACGATTCCGTTTTGCGTCCGTCCGACGTCGTCCCCAAAACTGGCCCCTTGGCCGTACTGCCACCGGTATGCGGCGGATAACGTCCAAGAAGTTGAATCCCGCCGCGCTCGCGGCGAGCGTGAACTCTCCGAAGCACGGCGCCATCGCGACCTTCGCCGGCGCCGTGCGCGCGACGCACGCCGGACGGACGGTGAAGGGCATCAGTTACGATTGTTTCGTTCCATTAGCCGAAAAAGAAATGGCTCTCATTCTCAAACAGGCGGAAAAGAAATGGCCGGTCATGGCCGCCGCCGCCCACAGGACGGGACGCCTCAAAGCGGGAGAAATCAGCGTTTTCGTCGCGACCGGCTCCGCGCACCGGCCGGAGGCCTTCGCGGCGTGCCGCTGGGTGATTGATGAAATCAAACGGCGATTGCCGGTCTGGAAGAAGGAACATTACGTCACGGGCGACGGGCGCTGGCTTCCGGGCTGCGCCCTTCACCGGAGAAAAGCATGAAGGTTCGCGCTGAATTGAATATCAACGGCGGCGAACGAAAGGTCCTGCTGGTGTCCGGACAAAGCGAGCCGGACGATCATCTCGCCCATCGTCTGGCGGCCTGCATCCTGTTCTGGGACGCGCAGCCCATTCTCGACGCCAGCGTGAAGACGCCGGCTCTGGCGGATTACGAGTTCCTGCCCGACCTGATCGGCCTCAACGACGCGGGCGAGATCGTGCTGTGGGTGGAGTGCGGTTCGGTGACGACGAACAAACTCACCAAGATCACCCGCCGCCTGCCGCGCGCCCGCCTGGTCATCATGAAGGAGACCGAGCGCCAGGCTTCCGAGCTGCGCCGCGATCTGGACGCCTCTTTCGACCGGCCGGAGAAGGTCGAAATATTGGCCTGGCCGGACAAGAGCTACAAAGAATGGGCGAAGGCCGTGACCGCCAAGTCCGACAAGACCGAGGCGTTCGGCGAGGCCGGCGGCCACCTGATCAACGTGGTGATGAACGAGGCCATGTTTGTCGTCGAGTTCAAGAGCTTTTAGGTAGAATCTCGCCGTGGACCTCCCCGCGATGGCGTTGGCCGCCGGTTTGATGGGCTGGACCCCGCCCCATGTCGCCGCCCCCCTTTCCGCTCCGGCTCCCGCGCCGCGCGCCGCCAACGGCTACACGGCCGTCGTCGCTCCGACCGGCGCGGCGGTGGCCTGGGACGCGCTGATCGACGCATTGATGCCCGCGCGCGTGATCGCCGTGGGCGAGAAGCACGACGAGGCGTCCCACCACCTGATCCAGGCCCGGGTGCTCGACGCCGTGGCCGGCCGCGACCCGAACGTCGTGGTCGGGCTCGAGATGGTGTCCCAGGACCAGCAGAAATACCTGGACGATTTTCTCTCGGGGAAGTTGACGGAGACCGGCTTCGCCGCCTTCTGGAACAAGGCCTGGGGCTACGACTACGCGATGTACAAACCCATCTTCGACGTGGCCCGCGCCCGGCATCTGAAAGTCGTCGGTCTCAACGCGCCCATCGCGGTGGCCATCGCGGTCGCGAAAAAAGGCCTGGCGGGCCTAACGCCCGCCGAACGCGTCTGGCTGCCCGCCTCCGTCTCGGAAAGCGCCGACGCGCGCTACCGCCAATTCGTGAAGGAATCCCTCGCCGGCCACAAGCTCCCGCCCGAGGCCGAGGCGCGCATGACCCAGGCCCAGGCCGTCTGGAACGAGACCATGGGCGCCAAGGCCGCCGAACTGGCCGCCACCGCGCGCGTGTTCGTGATCGCCGGCCAGGGCCACATGCTGTGGCGCGCCGGCATCCCCGAAAGCGCCGCCCGCCGCGGCGCCGGCCCCGCCGCCGTCGTTCTGCCCTATCCCCTTAACGGCGAAGTCCTCCCCCTCCCCGACGCCCTCTCCCTCCTCCGCGACCCCGCCACCATCTCCCAAGCCGACGCCTTCGTTCTCCCTTAACGGGAGGGGTCAGGCTTTTACTTAATTGACTTATTGGGCCGATTGCCTTTGACCGGATGGCCCCAAAGTCCCATTCGGACATGCCGGTCGATGAGTAGACTGGGAACATGAAGGGACCGTCGCTCCGCATCGCCTTCCTCATCACCGCCTTGACCGCGGCCCGCGCCGGCGCTCAAGTCCGAATCGAGCCCGTTCTCCCCCGCCTGAGCGCCGCGCCGTCGGCGCTCACCGTCGCCGCGCCGTCGGCCTTGTCCCCCGTTTCCATCTTGGGCTCCATGCCCGCGCCGACTCCGCCGCTGGCCGCCGCCGCGCTCCCCGCGCCCGCCCCGCTTCCCGTGGCGTCCGCTCTGGCTCCGGCCGCCGCCGCGCCGGCATTGCTCCGTTTAGCGGCGCCCGCGGACGGCCCGCGCCGCGACGGGCCTCCCTCCGCGTCGTCATTGGACGCTTTCTGGGACGGGACGCCCGCGCGCAACACGTTTTGGAGCGGGTTCGGCGATTACCAATCCGATTCCGTCGAGACCCTCCGCGCCGGCGACGAGGAAGACGCCGGCTCCGCCGCGCCGTTTCTATCTCTTCAAAACCCCCAATACGCCGCCGCCCTGGACGCCGCCGTGACCTTGGCCCGGACCACGGACGCCGGCCGCCGCGCCCTGGACGCCGCCGAGAAGGCGCTGGCCGCCGAGGGGCGTACATTGTCCATAGACGTCAAGGACCTGGGCGGCAACTGGGGCGAGTACGATTATTTGGAAGGACGCATGCGCCTGCATCGGCGTTTGTTCGAGAAGGGCCGCGAGGCCGAACTGGCCGGCACCTTGGCCCATGAACTGCTCCACGTTTCCCAGCATGCCGCCGGTCTTCCTTCGAACGCCCTCGAATTAGAAATCGAGGCCCATCTTCAGGACCTGGCCCTGATGAACGAACTGGGCCTGCGCACCCCGCCCCACACCTTCGCGCGTCAGACGGAAGAAGCGCTGAAAAAGGGCCCCGCCGCGTTCATCGCTTTGATCCAACTGGCCGTGCCCGGGTCGCCTTTCCTGGGCGAATCCTCGTTCGCCGACATCATCGATCAACTGGAAGGGGACCTGGACTCCGCACTGGCCCGCCGCGGCCCGCGCGCCGAGAAATACGCCCAGGCCATCGAGCGGGATTTGAAGTCATTGCGCTCGAAGAAGGGTCGCGCCGCCTACAAAGCCTTCTCTCAGCGCGTGCTGGCGGAGTTGAAACGCCGGGCTTCCGGACTTACGCCAGAGTAAGTCCCGATGTCTTAAAAGACATCAGCACTCGTGCCGGCGCGAGTTTCACTTCTTCAGCACCAGCCACAGCGCGTTCTCGTCGCCGCACAACGACGCGGGCTTGCCGTCGTAGCCATAACAGATGGGCAAGGAGAACTTGGTTCGAAGCACGAGCGCGGCGATCTGCTGCGAGTCGTAGCTGCGCAGATCATAGGCCGACTCAAGTATCTTGCCGTCGACATGCACGAAATTAATTATTTTTTCGCGCCGCTGCCGCCGTTCGGGCGGCAAGGTCATCATCACGTGTCGTATGGTCTTCCCCGAGCGCCGGGCTTCCCAGACCTCTTCATCAGGCAAGTCCTGCCCGTAAACCGCCAGATCCAAGCCCAAAACAAATAACCCGCCGGGATTGAGCGCGTCATACGTGCCGCGCAGATGCGCCACCGCGTCCTTGTCATTGGGCAAATGGCGAAACGTCGACAGGAGGTTGAACGCAAGATCATACGTTCGTTTCGGCCGAAACGAAATCATATCCCCGCGAACGACGTGCGCCCGTGAACCGTATTTCGCAAGGCGCTTCTTCGCATACGCCACCATCTTGGGAGATATGTCGTAGCCGTCCACCTCCCACCCGCGGCGCAGGAGCCCGGCCATATATCGTCCGGTCCCGCACGCCGGCTCCAACGCCGTTTTGCCCCCGTTTCCGTGTCGTTTCGCGATGTAATCCAGCAGCCACACCTCGTCGTCGGTCCCTTCGACGTGGATCAAATCATAAAGGCCGGGATCGGCGTAAAAGAGCGGCTGGGCGCCGCTCACGGCATCTGGCCGCTGATCACCACGTTGCGCGTGGGCTGGGCCAGCGGGATGCCGTCGGCGGCCAGGGACTCGATGAGACCCAGCAGGAGGGTCTGCTGGCGGTCCATGTACAGCGTATAATCGCCGCTCAAGGTGTAGAACACCACCTCGAACTGGAAGCCGATGTCCAGGATGCCGCACACGTGGGCACGCTCCAGGCGCAGGTCCGGGATTTTCCGGGCAAGGGCGCGGATCTGATCGGGGATCTTGGCCAAGGTGGCCGCCGGCGTGTCCAAAGGCACGGAGAAATTGAAGGCGGTGCGGCGCGTGGTCAGATCGCTGTAGTTCTGGATCCGGGCCGAGGTCATGGCCGAGTTCGGGAACACCAGCATCTCCCCGCCCAAGGAGCGCAAGCGCGTGGTCTTCACCCCGATGTGCTGGACCGTCCCGACGAAATCGCCCACCTTGATGGAGTCGCCCACCACGAAGGGCTTGTCCAGGTAGATCACCACGGCGGAGAACAGGTCCCCCAAGATGGCCTGGGCGGCCAAGGCCACGGCCACGCCGCCGATGCCCAGCCCCGCCAGCAAGGACGTCACGTTGAAGCCCAGGTTGCTCAGCGCGAACAACAGGCCCGACACCCAGATCACGCCCTTGACCAGCAGGCCCACGGCGTTGGCGGTGTCGCGGTTGGCCGGATCGGAGCTGTTGTCGGCCATGGCCTTGCGGATGGCGTAGGTGGCCGAGGTGCTCAGCAAGCCGATCAGCCGCCAGGCGACGACCAGGACGAACACCACATGCAGAACCGAGTCCAGGCGCGCGGGCAGGTCCAGGGGGCGGGCGGCCAGGTACAGCGCGACCACGGCGACCTCATGGCTGTGAATCTGCACCAACAGGTCGGCGGCCAGGCCCGGCAGATGGGCGCGCAGGACGCGGCGCGACACCAGGAACGCCCAGACGATGGCCAAAAAGGTGGCCGCGGCCAGGAAATAGGCCGAAACGGGGTTGCCGTAGAACTCGTCTTTCAGGAAAGCGAGGCTGTGCACGGGTAGATTATGCCCATTTTTCCGTCAGCCGAGTTTGACCTGAATCAAGCCATCAATGGCTCCATTTGGTATAATTGTCGTCTGAACTTTCGGGGCCACTCGCCCCTCACTGGAGATCAAATGCCCACCGCCACCGCCATGAAGAACGACTATAAGGTCAAGGACATCACGCTCGCCGATTGGGGCCGCAAGGAAATCACCATCGCCGAGAGCGAGATGCCGGGCCTGATGGCGCTGCGCGCCGAGTACAAGGGCAAACTTCCTCTTAAGGGCGCTCGCATCGCCGGCTGCCTGCACATGACCATCCAGACGGCGGTCTTGATCGAGACCCTGCTGGAGCTGGGCGCGGAAGTGCGCTGGTCCTCCTGCAATATCTTCTCCACGCAGGATCACGCGGCCGCGGCGATCGCGAAGGCCGGGAAGGCGGCGGTGTTCGCCTGGAAGGGTCTGTCGGAGAAGGACTTCGACTGGTGCATCGAGCAGACGCTCAAGTTCCCCGACGGCCAGTACCTGAACATGATCCTGGACGACGGCGGGGACCTGACGAACATGGTTTTCGACCGCTTCCCGAAGCTGGCGAAGGACATCGTGGGTCTGTCCGAAGAGACGACGACCGGCGTGCACCGCCTGGTCCAGCGCATGGCCGCGGGCACTCTGCTGACCCCCGCCATCAACATCAACGACAGCTGCACGAAGAGCAAGTTCGACAATCTGTACGGCTGTCGCGAGTCGCTCCTGGACGGTCTGAAGCGCGCCACGGACGTGATGGTGGCGGGCAAGATCGCGGTGGTGGCCGGCTACGGAGACGTGGGCAAGGGCTGCGCGCAGTCTCTGCGCGGCCAGGGCGCGCGGGTGCTGATCACGGAGATCGACCCGATCAACGCTCTGCAGGCGTGCATGGAAGGCTACCAGGTGGTCACCATGGACGAGGCGGCCTCCATGGGCGACATCTTCGTGACGGCCACGGGCTGCAAGGACGTCATTCTCCGCAAGCACTTGGACGCGATGAAGTCCCAGGCGATCGTCTGCAACATCGGGCACTTCGACCTGGAGATCGACATCGCCTCCATGACTTCCGACAAGAAGCTTAAAAAAGTGGAGATCAAGCCGCAGGTGGACCAGTTCGTGTGGCCCAACGGCAAGGTGGTCACGGTGCTGGCCGAAGGCCGGTTGGTCAACCTGGGCTGCGCCACGGGTCACCCCAGCTTCGTGATGTCCTGCTCCTTCACCAACCAGGTGATGGCGCAGTTGGAGCTGTGGAACAACAAGGCCACCGGCAAGTACAAGAAGCAGGTTTACCTGCTCCCGAAGGAGCTGGACGAGAAGGTCGCCATGCTCCACTTGGGCAAGCTGGGCGCCAAGCTCACCAAGCTGACGAAGGGACAGGCCGACTACCTGGGCATCAGCGTGGAAGGGCCGTTCAAGCCCGACAACTACCGCTACTAGATTCACGCGGTCGGAAATAAAGAGGCCCCGGCAGGGATTCCTGCCGGGGCTTTTTTGCAGGCCATGTCTCAAGGCGGAGGTGGTCGCAAAACGCGACCGCCTCCAAAGGCTCAAATTCTCACCCATGCTGCCATACGCCTTCACCGAGCACAGCGCGGTGATCGAAGGTCTGCAAACAGCCGGCAGACGGATCGGCTTTCAGCGGCAGGTGACCCCATCAGGCCCATTCCGCACCCCGGCCTAAAGACCTTTAGGCCTTCCCTCGACCCATATACTAATATCCACCTCCGCCGAGGATTGCCCCTCGCCGCGCTCTGCGCGGCGGGTCTGGAGTTGTACCCATGGCCCTCGACGCGCTCTCGTCCTTCATCGTTTGCCTCTCCGTCCTGCCCCCGCCCGCAAGCGCGGCCGTTATCTCGGCGGAACCCCTCTACGCCCTGAATAACCTCCAGTCCCTGGGCGCCCCCGGAACCGAGTACGGCCGCTTCTACGACGCCGCCGCCCGCCGCGCCTGGAAAACGGACCTGGAAGCCGTCACCATGGAGCGCATCGCCCAACCCGCCCCGCCGCTGGCCAAGAAGGCCCCCGACGTCATCCCCTTCGTCCTGGACGTCCCCAACATCCCGCCCCCGCCGTTCCAAAGGACGTTCAACCGCCTCATGGGAAAGAAGGAGACCGCCGGCTACGACCAGATGATCCAGTCCTACGCCGACCGCGTCGGCCTGGACCCCCGCCTGGTCAAGGCCGTCATCGCCGCCGAGTCCGAGTTCACCGCCCGCGCCAAGTCCCCCGCCGGCGCCTTGGGACTCATGCAGGTCATGCCCGCCACCGCCGGCTTCATGGGCGTCAACGGCAAGGCCCTGTTTGATCCCGAGGAGAACATCCGCGCCGGGACTCTCTACCTGGCCTACCTGTACCGCCGCGCCTGGCTGCGCTACCACCTACGGGGCGTCCCTTTCAGCCAAGCCCCCGCCTGGCTGGTCCAGCGCATCGTGGCCGCCTACAACGCCGGCCCCCGCTTCCTCCAGCGCCGCCGCCTCTACACCCAGACCCGCGAGTACGTGAAGAAGGTGCTTTTGTTTTATAAGTCGAAGGTCACCGAACTCCGCGCCTCGACGTAACACGTATTCCCGGCTATACTCCCGTCCATGAACCACTGGTGGTGGCCCATGGTCCGCCTGGACGCCTGGCTCCTGCTGGGCGCCGCCGTCCAATGCGCCCTGATCCTCCGCGCCCGCCGCTTCAAGCCCGTGGACTGGATCATCCCCATGGGTGGGTTGGTGGGCGGAACCCTGTTCTGGTTCGCGTGCGTCGTGCTTTACTCCAACGTCGCCGCCGCCGCCGAATGCTTCATCGTCGGTTTCTCCATGGCCGTGATCTGCACCGGGATGTTCGTGGCCGACTCCGCCCCGCCCCGCCTGACCCCCGCGGCCGTACTATCTTTGACCATCACCTTCTGGGCCGTCTACCTGATGGACGGAATGAGCCGTCCTTGGCTTTTCGCCGCCGTCCCCGCCAGCCTGGCGGCCGTTTGGTACGCGTGGTACCCCCAGTGGACCCCCGCCGCCGCGCGCATGCTTCTTCAGGGGTGGTCGCTGACCGTCGCCGCCGTTTTGGCCGCCGGCGGATTGCCCGCCCGCGTCCTCTCCGTAGTGGACGATTTTAGCCGTGAGGACCTGGCCCCCTCCCTTCATCTCGCCGAGATCTTCGTCTGCGGCGCCCAATTCTTTCTGTTCATGCTGATGGCCACCGGGCTGGTCACCCTGAGCGACACCGTGACCTGGCGCGCCTGGTCCCCCTCCGAGCGCGACGAACGCCTCCGGTGGAGCGCCGTGGGCGCCATCCTCGTCCAGAGCGCCACCCTGGTCTGGGGAAGGCGGCAGGGTACCGACATCCAGACCCAGATCGTCGCCGTGTCGGTCCTGGCCGCCACGGCCCACGGCGCCATGAGCGGACCGGAGGCGATCGTGGACGTCCATCCCGCCCTGACCCCGGACCTGGAGCTGGACATCGACGATCAGGTGCGCCTGGAGAAGGTCGGCCGTTCCGCCCTGGCCTTCGTCGCCCGCCGCCGGGTCTATCTCTACGCGGCCGCCGCCGCCATCACGGCGCTGGCGATTTGGCGAAGGTAGCGATATGGGACCCCTCGCGTCGTTTCTCTCCGCCGACCACGACCGCCTGGACGCCTTGCTTCAGCGCGCCGACGGCGACGCGGCGGCGTACGAGGAGTTCCGCCGCGGCCTCTTAAGACATGTCGGCATGGAGGAGATGATCCTCCTGCCGGCCGTGAAGAAACTCACCGGCAGCCCCGCCGCCCTGGCCGCCAAGATCCGCCTGGACCACGGCGCCCTCACCGCCCTCCTCATCCCCTCACCCACCCCGCTGATCGTCGCCGCCATCGTCAAAATACTGGTCCCCCACAATGAATTGGAGGAGCGCGACGGCGGCCTTTACGCCGAATGCGAGAAAGCCCTGGGCGCGGAAGCTCCCCGCGTTCTGGCGGACCTGCGAAACGCCCGCGACATCCCTCCCGCCGCCCATGTGGACGGCCCCCACGTCCTGGCGTCCGTGCGCCGCGCCATCGCCGCCGCGGGCCACGGCCCCTTGATCTAGCACCGCCTCGACGCGAGCGAAGTTCCCGGCAATTCTTCCGGCCATGGGTGACCGGCCCTCTCTCGGTTCCCGCTTGACTCGAGTAGGACCATTGCCCTCCCGGAATCGGGACCTTCGGCTCTATAGACCCGCGCCCCCAAAGCTTATGATGGGGCCGATGACCGTACGCGCCGTCCTCTCGGCCGGCCTTTCGCTCGTCCTGGCCCTCGTCCCCGCCGCCCAGGCCCAGGTCGTCGCCGGGCGCGCCGTTGCCCAGCCCCTGCTGGCCCCGGCCTTCCAGTTCGCCGTCCAGGCCCCGCTCCCCACGATGTCCGTCCCCGGACTCCCGGCCCTGAGCGCCCAGGACTTGGCCGCCCCCCTGGCCGCCCCCGGCGCGCTCGCTCTCGCTCCCGCGCCCCTCGTCCCCGTTCCCGCCGTGCTCGCGGCCCTCCCGGCCCCGCAGGCCGCCGCGCCGGACCTGCGCCCCGCGCCCGCCGCCTTCGCCCCGACCCCCGCGCGCTTTCCCTCCAGCCCGGAGTCCGTCGTCAGGACCCGCGTCGCCGAGCTCCGCGCCGCCTTCGACGAGAAGGCCCCCCAGGACGCCGCCCCGGGCCGGAACGGAGACGTCGAGCCCCTTCCCGCCGCCTCCGCCCCCCCCCCCCGCCCCCCGCGGACCCCTGGGCTTCTCGCGCCCCCTGTTTTTATTCCTGCTGGCCCTGGCCGTTTCCCAGGTCGGCATCGAGGCCCAGACCGCGGGCCTGCCGCCCTTGATCGCCAAGATTTTCGGCGACGCCTCCGTGGCCGCCCACATGGGCGTAGCCGCCTCCATCGCCGACCTCGCGGGCACCTTGCTGGCCCCCATCGTGTCCAGCAAGCTGGGCCTCAAGCGCGCCTACCTGTGGAGCACCGGACTGCGCGTGGTCACCGGCGGCTTGATCGCGGGCCTGCTGGCCTCCGGCTGGGCCAGCCTGGGCGGCATCACCACCTTGCTCGCGGCGGACGCCCTGACCTACGGCGTCTCCTTCACCTTGGAGAAGTCCATCCCCGCCGTGATGGTGAACCAGGACCAGCGCAAACTGGAACGCTTCAAGGCCGCGCGCCAGACCGCCATCGAGACCGTCGCGACCGTCGTTCCCATCGCCACCGGCGCGTTGGTCGCGGCGGCGGGCTTCCTCCCCGCTTTGGTCGCCTTCCCCGTGGCGGTGGCCGCGTCGGTGACCCTGGTCGCCCTCACCTTGCGCCTGCCCGCCAAGATCGCCGGGGCCGCCGCGGCGGACCTCCCCGGCCCGCGCGAAGGCTCGATCGGCGCCTACGTCAAGCACCTGCTGCGCGGCGCGGCGGTCATCGCGCGCACCCCGGCCTTGCTGCTCAGTTTGCTGACCTACTCCCTGGTGTACGCCCCGACGTTGCTGATCTACTGGATGGTCGCTCCCGCGTTCGCCCTGCGCCTGGCCCCGGACGCCGCGCACGCCACCGCCTACGCGGGCATGATCACCGGACTCTACAGCCTGGGAGGCATCGTGGCGGGCGCGTTCCTGATGCGCCGGGGCGGCCGCGCGCGGAGCGCGGAGGAGATGCGCGGCTCCATGCTGCGCTGGACCTTCGCCTGCGCCGCCGCCATGACCTTGTTCGGCGCCCTGGCCCTGCCCGGCTTGGCGTGGGGCACCTTGACCGCCCCCGCGATCGCCATGCTCCTGTTCGGCTTTCCGCAAGTCGTGGCCCGCCTCAAGCTGGAAAGCTTCTTTCAGTCCCGCGTCCCCAAGGACGCCGTCGCCGATTCGACCGCCGTGATGGAGGGCACCTCCACGGGCGTGATCGCCCTGGGCTTGTGGTGGTTCGGCAAGATGCTGGCGGGCGCACACGCCACCAGCCTTCTCTGGATCGCGGCCGCGGCGGCGCCGCTGGCGCTGCCCCTGCTGTTCCTGACGTGGGCGCTGGCCCGCGCGACGCGACGGAACTTTTAAGGCCCCCGAGCCGTATACCTATAGGGCTTCGGGCCCTTGTGGCTCGACGGGGAGAGCGGTATAATGGACGAAGGAATGATGGAAGGCGGGAATCAGCCGGCGACGAAGGCGGACCTCGATCGATTCGCGACGAAGGCGGACCTCGGCCAATTCGCGACGAAGGCGGATCTTGATCGGTTCGTGACGAAGGCGGACTTCGATCAGTTCGTGACGAAGATGGATTTCGGCCGGTTCGCGACGAAAGAGGATATTCGGAGCGAGATCGGGGCCTTTCGTGACGAGATGCGACAGTTGCTGAGACCGATCACCGTCACGCTCGCGAATCACGCCGCCGAACTGGCGGATATCCGCGGCTACGTCAAGGACAAGCTCGTGACCCGGGATGAGTTCCATTCTCGAATGGACGCTTTCACCGGACGTGTCGACGACTACGATTATTCGTCGGCGAAGAACAGGGAACGGTTGGACGCGCACGAGAAGCGCATCGCCGCCCTCGAACAGAAGCGCGCCTAAGGCGCCGCTGTTCCGCGACGTGGACGCAGGGACGGTACACCGATGAGCGCCGAATTGAAGGTATTAGTGAACGCTTTGGGCAATCCCGAGATACCCACCATGGTCTGGCAGGCCCAATACGACGACGACGGCGCCAGCCTCAAGCGCCTGGGCTACGCCCGCCCCGGGGACGCCGTCCGAATCCAGGATCTCCTGTGCTACTGCGACGACCTGAAGTACGTCGAGGAGCTCCAGGAAGGCCTTCTTCTTCGAGTTCTGCCCCATCTGCTGCACGCCTGGCGCGCCCAGATACTGAAAGGCCGCCACGGCCAGATCACCGAGCCCCTGTGGGCCGGACTGGCCAAGAGGCGCGAGTTCATCGCCAAGGCTTTGGGCCCGGAAGGGACTCGCGCCGCCGCCAAGTACATGGCCGACGCTCTCCTGGAGCGCATGGCCATGGAGGAGAGCCTGGAACAGCGCGGCGCCGGCGCCTCGGCGTATGAATGGAGCGCCGAGTTCGTGTCTTTCGGCAACGCCTGGGACGACGTGGACCTCCTCCTGCAGCCCTGGCGCGCCATGGAGCGGACCGGTCACGCCCTGTGCGCCGTCCAGTACCTCGCCAGCCTGATCTTCACCGGCGCCGAGAATCCCGTGTTCGGCCGCTGGACCGCCGACGAGGGCGGCGGCCCCCTCACCTTGTGGCAGAACGCCAGCGACGGTTATGAGGAACGCTGGAGCGACCCCGCCGTGGAGCGCCTGCGCGCCCTGCTGGCCGGCGGCGGCGCCGCGAAGTGGTTAAAAGACGCCGCCGCGAAGCTGAAGGAGCACCCCGGTCACGCCGTCGCCGTCAAG
>JAGWMT010000049.1 GCA_028871595.1 Elusimicrobiota bacterium | reverse complement strand
GTCGACCTTGAGCTTCCGAGCAATCTCAAAAGGCTGAAGTCCTTTTTCAAGCAGACTGACAGCATGAAGACGTCGATCTTCCAACTGAGCGGGGCTGCCAAATGGTCTCATGTCCACAGAATAGGACATTATTTAAGCGCGTATCAATAGCGCCGACATTATCAGCGCTTACCGTGAAAGAACCCTCCGGGGAACTTCGCGTGGTTATGATGATGTTCGGCGCGGCGACGCCTTCTGCCTCCAGGCCATGCTCGGCCTTCGACGCTGGAGATGGTGAAGCTCTGCGCATCTGCAAGCGCGCCGTGAGGTTCCGATGAAATCTCGGCTCGCGCGCGGCGTCAATCGAGGCAAGCCGATGTTTTAAGGATTGGCCAAGCACTGAATAAGCGGGATTGAAGCGACGCCGGTTATTATGGCGGCATGAAATTGCCCCGGGCCGCGGCTCTCCTGCTCCTTCCCCTCTCGATGCCGGCCTTCGCGCGGGACACGGGCACCTCGGCGGCGGAGTTCCTGCGTTTGGGCGCGGGGCCGCGGGCGACGGCGATGGGCGACGCGTTCACGGCCGCGGCTGACGACGCCTTCGCCGCGTACTGGAACCCGGCGGGGCTGCCGCGCGTGGAGCGCCCCGCCGCGGCCCTGATGTACAACCGCCAGTATCAGGGCATCGACCAGCAGCATGTGACGGCGGCTGGACCGGTGCGGCCGGGCTGGGGAGCGGCTTTCTCTTATACGAGGCTCAGCGCGAGCGCGGAGGGCTACGACGCGTCGGGCGGAGCGTCCGGGTCCGTCGCGGCGGCGGATACGGCGCTGGCGGCGGCCGCGGGCGCGCGTTTGAGCACGGCCGCGGTCGGCAGGCCGGGAGTGAGCGTCGGCGCGCAGCTCAAGTGGATCCGTCAGGAACTGGCGGGCGTCAGCGCCCAGGGAGCGGCGCTGGACCTGGGCGTTCAAGCCGACCTTTCCGGCGCGGCCGGGCCCTGGTCGAAGGGCGCCACGCTCGGCGCGGCGCTCAAGAACCTGGGGCCGGCTCTCAAGTTCCGGGAGACGTCCTTTCCTCTGCCTCGCGAGCTGGACTTAGGCCTCGCCTACGACTTCCGCCGGACCGCGGGCCGGCCGGTGCTGGCGACCTTCGATGTCGGACTGCCCCAGGACGACGCGCCGGAGATCGGCTTCGGCGTCGAGTACGTGCTGGCCGAAACCGCGGCCCTGCGCCTCGGCTGGCGCACCGGCGGCGACACGCCGCTCGGTCCGCGCGCGGGCTTCGGCTTGAAGCACGGGCGCTTCTCCTTCGATTACGCGGTGGACCCGCACGGCGATCTGGGCGTGCGCCATCTCCTGGCCGCGACCTTCACCTTCGGAGGAAAGACGAAATGAAACCCGTCCTGCTTGCCGCTTTCGCGCTGGGCCTGTGCGGCGGCGCCCGCGCCCAGGTGGCGTCGTCGGGAACGGCGACTTTGTCCAAAACGATGTTCGACGCGGGCGGCGGCGTGGCTCGCGCCGCGGGGACGATGACGCTCAACGACTCGATCGGGCAGATGAACCTGTGCTCGATCAACCCGGCCACGGCCATGGGCGCCACGACCTCGGATCTGCGCGACTGCTACTACGCCGAGCGCGCGCTGTACAGGCGGGGCATGGACAACCTGATCCCGCTCTCGGGCGGCGCGTCCTTGCTGCTCCCGGCGGGCGCTCTGGCCTCCGACTTCGACCTGGTCTACACCTTCAGCCCCGACGTCTCGCCGATCGGAGTGGACCCGGCCGCGCTCGCGGCGGCCGGCTCGTCGTTGCCCTCTCCCATGCAGATCGTGCCCGACCGCACGCTCGAGATCGCGGCTGTCGACGAGTCTGGCGCGGTCTATCGCGGGCCGCTGGCGCTCGCAGGCCGGCTCATCTTCGATTACAGCGACCCGGGCGATCGGGGCGTCGTGTCGGGGACCTCGATCCTTGAATCCGGCCTCGGCGCCTACGCCCTCGATGAGACGCTGGCGCGCTGGGGACTCCTCGGCGGCGGGACGCTGGACGCGTCCGGCAACCGCGTGACGGCGCCGCTCTCGGGCCTGGGCGTCTACTCGCTGATCGGACCGGCCCAGGCCGCGAGCGCGGGCGTCCCGTACGCCTATCCCGTGCCCTGGGACCCGGCGAGCGGCGACCCGGCCAAGGGCAGCCGCGCCTGCGGCGTCACCTTCGCCAACCTGCCGAGCGAAGGCACCATCAAAATCTACACCGTCGCCGGGCGCCAGGTGCGCGCGATCCCCATTCCGTCCTCGCTGCCGCAATGCGCCTGCGCCTGCGCGGGCCAAAAACTCAGCTGGGATGCGGCGACCGACGAAGGCGCCGCCGTCGCCAGCGGCCTGTACCTCTGGCGCGTGCAGTCGGGCGGGTCGTCCGCGTACGGAAAGCTCATCATCATCCGCTGATAAAGGAGAAACGTCATGAAGACCTGGATTTCCGCCGCCTTCGCCCTGACGCTCGCTGGGCCGGCCTTGGCCGGGATGCCGAGCTCGGTCAATTATCAGGGCCAGCTGCGCGAGTCCGGCGCGCCGGTCAGCGGCACGCGCTCGATCGTCTTCCGCCTCTGCAGCGACGCGGCGGCCGATTGTTCCGCGGCTCCCGTGCAGCGCTGGCAGTCGGGCGCGAGCAGCGTGGTCGTCTCGACCGGGCTGTTTCGCACGTCGTTCACGCCGTCGCTCGCCGTGGAAACCGATTGGGAGACCATGGACCTGTGGCTCGAGGTCGAGGTCGCCGGCGTCAAGTTCACGCCGCGCGAGCGCCTGGCCGTCGTGCCCTACGCTCTCGACGCGCACCTGCACATGGGCAAGCATTACACCACGGCGGCGAGCGCGCCGGCCGCGCCCGGCGTGGGCGATCTCTGGATGGACGACTCGTCCAACCCAGGCACGCTCAACTACTACAATGGAACCGGCTGGGCCGCCGCCTCCGGCGGCCCAGTCAGCACGGCGTCGGTGTCCGGCCAGTGGCAGACGGCCAGCTACGGCAACGCCACCGTCACCGACGCCAAGATCGTCGGGATGTCTTCCTCCAAGCTGACCGGGGCGCTTCCGGCCGTCGACGGCTCGGCGTTGACCGGCGTCACCGCTTCGGCCGTCGGCGCCGGCGCCGTCGCGGACGCCAACGTCGCCGCCGGGGCGAACATCGCCAAGTCCAAGATCTCCGGGACGGGGACTTGGGCCGTGAGCGACATCCCCAGCCTCTCGACGGCGCAGATCACCTCCGGCCAGTGGCAGACCGCCAGCTACGGCGACGCGACGGTGACCGACGCCAAGATCGTCGGGATGTCTTCCTCCAAGCTGACCGGGGCGCTTCCGGCCGTCGACGGCTCGGCCTTGACCGGCGTCGTCGTCGATCTTTCCAGCCGGCTTCCCACAGCGGGCGGGACGATGACCGGCACCATCACCTTCGACACGGCTGGCGCCGGGATCACCGCCGCGAGCGGGCGCAGCGGCGTGAGCATCGCGACGAGCACCTTCATTACGGCGGGCGACCTCGGCGTCGGGACCGCGGCGCCGGCGGCGAAACTTCAAGTTGCGGGTGGAGACGCCTATATCTCGAACTCCGGGGCGGGCTTGATCCTCAAGAGCGTGGGCGGAATCTGCGTCAAGATCGCCGTAAGCGATTTGGGCGCGGTAGTGCCGGCGATCGTGACTTGCCCGTAGGTCCTTGGGCTTGTTTGAAAACAGACCAAATGCCCCAGGGGCCGGGGCATCCTCGGGCTACGCTTGAGAAGACCTGGGTGTACACCTGGGATCTCTTCGATAACTCGGGGAGCGATCCTCGACTCATCGCGCGAGCGAATGGCGGGGAAATCATTATGATCGGCACTCCGCTGTTTCTGAAAATCAAAGGAGGACTCAAATGGGCGTCAAACGAAAACGCGCGCGCCGGACTCTCACCGTCGTGCTGAATGCCGGAAGAGCGCTCCGAATTGCCGTCGCAAAGACCATCGAGGAGCATCGCCGCAGCGGCGATCCGATCGTCATTTGGAAGAGTGGCCGGGTGGTCAAGATTCCAGCGGGCTGGATTCCTCGTCGGCCGCCCTGACGGTGCCTTGATGATGGCCGCGTGCGAACATGCGATTGAAAATAAAAAGTGCGGTGCGAGCGGTGCCTGCGTTGGCTGCACCACGACGCGGCCGGCGCAAGGAAATGGAGCGACTGCGTCTGTCTGGTCCATGCCTGCTTCGACGCGGGTACACCTAAGGCGGTGGGAAGCCCGCATGATTTACTGTGCCAAGCTCGGCCAACTTGACGGAATGACGCCCCGCTGTTAAACTCCTTGAGTCGGACCCGGTTCTTTGCGAACGCGCAGTTCCTACTTCTTCACGAGTTCGCTTTCCTGGCGGGCTTTTGAGCGGCGGGGCGCGCAAGGTGAAATGAAAAAGCGCTGGATTTGCCAGCGCTTCTGCGAATCGAGCCGTCAATTCCTCTGAGCCCTGCGAGCTACCGGGCTGCTCTATCCCGCGGAGACGTGGTAGCACATGCGGGGGGTATAGCTGGGCCGTCGGGCGCGCTGCAAGGCCGCGCGCAGCGAACGCCGGGCCGACGGGGGGGCGGCGGGGGAAGTCTTCAGTCCGCGCAGCGCCTTGAGCGTGCGCTCCAGGCTCTTGAGCACGCGGCCGCAGGGCAGGCAGGAGCGCCGGTGCGCCGCGACGACGCGGCGGGCGGACGGAGGCAATCCGCCGTCCAGATAATCGCACAGCAGAGCCACGCGCGCGCGGCAGGACAATTTTTCCAGGTTCATGCCTTCGCCCCGGCGCCGTACGCGCGCTCGAACTCCTGGCGCAGGAAAAGGCGGCCGCGGTGCAGGCGGGATTTGACCGCGGCGACGCCGATGCCCAGCGCCTTCGCGGCGTCCTCGTTGGACAGGCCCTCGACGTCGCGCAGGACCACGGCCAGCCGGTACTCGACCGGGAGGCGGGCCAGCGCGGCGGAGATGGCGCCGACGAGCTCCTTCTTGCGCGCCGCTTCCTCGGGCGTCGGGCGCCCGTCGGGAATGTTCAGCGCGGGGCCCTCGCCGTGATCGTGTTCATGCGGGCGGTCCAGAAGGGCCACGAACGGCTCGCTCTTCTTCTTCCGGTAGCGCATGAAGCAGAGGTTCGACGCGATGCGGTACAGCCAGGTGCCCAGGTCGGAGTCCTCGCGGAAGGACTTGAGCTTGCGGAAGGCGGTCAGGAAGGTTTCTTGGTAGACGTCGTCGGCGTCGGAGGGCAGGCCGGAGCAGACGTGCCGCGCCAGGCGGAAGATGCGGTCCTCGTACCGCGCGACCAGGGCGGTGAACGCGGCCGCGTCTCCGCCCCGGCTCTTCCTGATGAGTTCCTTTTCGGACGGCATGAAGCGGATTCTAGCTTTTCGCCGCCGCGGAATTGTTTCCCTGCGGGACGGCAATATGACAAAATCGCCGGGTCCGCCATGCCCGAGAAAAAAAAGATACTGGTCGTCGACGACGAAGAGGAATACCGCGTCTTGATGTGCCGCGTACTGGCGGCGGCGGGGTACGAGGTCCGCTCGGCCGCCAACGGACGCGACGGTTTGAAGCTGTACGCGGAGAGCGTCCCCGACCTGGTGATGCTCGACGTCATGCTCCCCGACATGCTGGGCTTCGACTTCTGCCGGACCATCCGCGCCGGCGCCGAGGCCCCGGAAACGCCGGTGTTGTTCTGCAGCGTGCGTTTCGCGGTCTCCAGCCTGGCCCGGGGCATCCGCGAAGGCTCGACCGACTACGTGATCAAGCCCTTCGTGCCCGAGGATCTTCTGGCGCGCGTGCGCGCCGCGCTGGCGGGAAAGAAAGCGTGAACGCCAAGCTGGCCTTGGTGGATTCGGACCGGGAGTGGGCGCTCGCCGCGGAGAAGGCGTTGAGCGGCGCCGGCTACGCGGTGGAACTCCACCTCAGCCTGGGGAAGTTCCTGGACGCGCTGACGGACCGGCGCCCCGACGTGCTTCTGATGGACATGCATCTCCCGGGCATGGAAGGCCGCGAGATCTTCCGCGCCCTGCGTTCCAATCCCGAGACGGCGAAAATGATCCTGGTGGGGCTCTCGCGGCGGCCGAAGTCGAAGGACGAGGTGACCGCCGCGTTCAAGGCGGGCGCCGACGAATACTTCTTCCAACCGTTGGAAGAGGCTCTCCTGCTGGTCCGCCTGCGCTCGCTCCTGCGCCGCGCCCCGACGCCCGCCGCGGAGGCCGCCCTCCGGCATTTCGGCATCGCCGTTTTTCCGGACAGCCGGCAGTGCCGCGTGGACGGGAAGGACGTGCGCTTGACCCGGCTGGAGTTCGACCTGCTGATCGAGTTCCTGCGCAATCCCCAGCGCGTGCTCACGCGCGGCGGCCTCATCGACGCGCTCTGGAGCGGACCGTCCGGGCGCGGATCACGCGCCGTGGACCGGCACATCCACGCGCTGCGCACGAAGCTGGGGGGATGCGGCGAGCTGCTGGAGACCTTGGTGGGGGTCGGCTACCGGCTCACGAGCGAGCGGCCCCGGTCCCGGGCGCGTTCAACGGCAGTTCGAAGCTGAACCGGCTTCCATTTCCGGGAACCGAGTCCACCCCGATGCGCCCGCCGTGCCGCTGCACGATGGCCTGGGAGATGGCCAAGCCCAGCCCCGTGCCGGTGGCGCGCAGGGCGTTGGGCACCCGCTCGAACGGGGTGAAGATCCGCTCGCGCGCCTCGGCTTCCAGCCCCACCCCGGTGTCCTCGACGGCGATCCGCACGGCGTCTCCCGCGCGCTCGGCGCTCAGCGCCACCCGTCCGCCGGCCGGGGTGAACTTGAGCGCGTTGGAGACGAGATTGGCCAGCACCTGCGCGATGAGATCCGGGTCAAAGGAGAACGCGGGCAGTCCCGGCTCGACGCGGATGCTCAAGTCCAGCGACGCGTCGCGGGCGCGCGGGGAGAAGAACAGCGCGGCGTCCTCGACCACCGGGCCGATCTCGGCCACGCGCGGCTCGAAATCCAGCTTGCCGCGCTCGATTTTGGACATCTCGAGCATCGAGTTCACGAAGTGCTCCAGGCGCGCGGCGTGCTTGCGGATGGACTGAAGGCTGGCGCGGGACTCCGGAGGCAGCCCCTCGGGCCGGTCGAGCAGGGTCCGGACCTGGCTTTCGATGGCTCCCAGGGGCGAGCGCAGTTCATGGCTGACCGACGCCACGAGCATTTTCTTCATTTCATCGAGCTCGCCCAGCTTGCGGGACATCTCGTTGACCTGGCGGGCCAGGTGGGTCACCTCGTCGGCGCCGTCCGCGTTCTCCACCTTCGCGTAGCCGCCGGCCCCGATGTCCTTGATCGCGGCTTCGATGCCGGAGATGCGCCGCGTCAGCGAACGGCCCAGCGGAATGGACAGGAGGATCCCGAGGAGAATGGCCGCGCCGGCGACTCGGGCGACGTCGCGGAGCATGGCGTCGAAATCCCGGCGCTCCCGCAGCGCGAGCAGGCGCTCCGAGAGACGTATCTCGACGGAGGCGCTCTTCCCGTCGGGGAGGGCGGCGTCGATCAAACGGGGGGCGGCCTCGGCGTCTTCCGGGGCCGCCGCGCCGCCCACGATCTGCCATTCCCCGTCCAGCTTCACGCGGCACTGGGTGACCTCCGGGCGCTCTCGTCGGAGCGAGGTCAATTGGGAGATGAGGAGCAGCGGGTCGGACGCCAACAAGGACTCGCGCTCGGCCTTGCGCACGGTTTCGATCAGGATCTGCTCCTTCTCCGTTTCGGACCGGCGCAAGGCGCTCCTTTGGAGCGAGACGAAGGCCAGGCACGAGGCCGCGACCGACGCGGCCACGGTCGCGCTGAGGACGAGCGCGAGCTTGGTGGAGATCTTCACTGGTCCAGCTTCAGGCGCTTCAGGGCCTTGGTCGCGTCCGGATTTCCGGGGTCCAGGGCCAGGACGCTCCGGAAGGTGGTGGTCGCCTGCAGATATTGGCCGGAGGCGTAATATTTGACGCCGAGCTTATACAGCGCTTCGACCTTGGCCTTCGTTTCGGGGGAGAGTTCCTTGGACGCCGGCGGCGTGACGACGGCCGCCGCGGTCGCCGAGGCGGCCGAAACCGCGAAGGCCGGTTCGTCCAGGCCCAGGCCGCGCCGCGTCACCATGATGGAATTCTCCAGCTCCCGGCGCCGCGCGGGATCGTGCTCGTAGGGAAGCGCGCGGGTCCAGACGGTGATCGCCTCGCCGTAGCGTCCCAGCACGTAGTAGATCGAACCGATCCGGTCCATGGCCGATACGTCGTTCTGCTTGAGTTCGAAGGCCTTCTTGACCAAGGACAGGCCCAGGGCGTAATTGCCGCGGCGATAGGCGGTTTCGATCTGCTTGAGAAGATCCGCCAATGTGGCGGACGCGGGCTCCACGTCCGGGACCGGGAATTCAGCGACCGTGGGGGCCGCCTGCCGCGGGGGCGCGGAGGAACAGCCCGCCAGGGCGAGTCCCAAGAGCAGGGGCGCGAAAAGAATTTTCTTCATATTTCCTCAGTCAAACCGACGTAACAAAATCGTCAAACCGCAACCCCATAATACCCTATATAGGAAAAAGCGGAAAACGAATTTTCCGAAAGCCAAATAATGTATTCTCGATCTCCGCTCTCCGCCCAATGAAGCAAATTGAAAACAGCCGCCGCGCGGCCTTTTTTTTGCTTTTTTTCCCGGCGTTATTTCCGGCGTTGCCGTCGGCCGCCGCCGGCCCGGGGACTTCGGCGGCCACCTTCCTGGACCTGGGCTTCGGAGCGCGCCCCATCGGCTTCGGCGAAGCCTACGTGGCCATGGCCGACGACGTGTCCGCCGTCCATTACAATCCCGCGGGACTGTCGCTCCACCAGCCCGCGATGCGCTCCGCGCCCGGGCCTTATGAGATGCTCTTCACGCACACATTGTACGTCCAGGGGATTTCATTGGACCAACTGGGCCTGGTCCGACGGCCGTGGGGGTTGAGCGTCACCAGCCTGCGCATCGGGGGGATCGAAGGCCGCACCCTGGAAACGGACGCCCCTTCGAACTTCGGCGCGTCGGACCTGGCCGTCGGCGCCAGTTACGGCCGCACGGTGGGACCGGTGGGCTTGGGCGCCACGCTCAAGTACATCCATGAGACGATCGGCAACGCTTCGGCCGACGCGTACGCCGTGGACCTGGGCGCCCTGCACCGCTTCGAGAACTATCCCGTGTCCGTCGGCGCGGACTTGGCGAACCTGGGGACCAAGGTCCGCTTCGTCGACCAGGCTTTTCCCCTGCCGCTGGTGCTCCGCGCCGGCGTGACCTACGGCCAGACGAAATCCTTTCCGCACGCGCTCAGCCTGCAGATCGACACCCCGCGCGACGGTGCGCCGTTCATCCGTCTGGGCGCCGAGTACCAGGGCTTCGGGCCGTTCGCTCTGCGTGTCGGCTACCGGACCTTCAGCGGAGGTCAGAAGGACGCGGTGTTGGGCAAATCCCTGGGCAGCACGGCCTCGGGCTTCTCCGAATTTTACGGGCTGTTCCTGGGAATGGGGCTGCAGACCAAGCTTGGGAATTTGGACTACGCCATCATGCCTTACGGCGAACTGGGCCTGGCGCACCGCCTCTCTTTGGGCCTGCGCTTCGGAGGCCCCCATTGAATGGATCGCAAGGAGCCGTCATGAACTCGACGTCACGCCTCTTGAGCCGCGCCGCGGCTTTGACCGTTCTTCTCATCGCGGCCGCCGGAGTCGCCGGCGCGACGGCGCCGGCCCTGCTGACCTACCAGGGCCGCATCAAGGAGTCGGGCCTGCCGGTCACGGGCGCGCGCACGGTGGACATCCAGATGTGCGACGCGTCCACGGGCGGGACGTGCACGTCCACGGGCGCCCGGGGGGTCTCCGTCGCCAACGGGCTGTTCCGCACGACGTTCACGGTGCCCTCGGGACTGGCGTTGGAATCCGGCGCCTGGTTCGTGGAAGTCCATGTGAACGGCTCGGCGTTCAGTCCGCGCGAGGCGCTGTCCGCGTCGGCCTACGCGGTATATGCCTCCAGCGCGGCGACCTTGATCCCGAACCCCGGGGACGCGTCCATCTTCATCGCGTCGAACGTGGCGGTCGCCGGAGATGGGTTCAGCGTCGGCGGGACGACCTTCGTGGTGACCGGCGGCCGCGTCGGCATCGGGACGTCTTCGCCGGGCTCGACTTTGGAGGTCAAGGGAGCGGTGACGTTGAGCGGCTCCAGCCACATCCGGGCGTCGGGGGCCGGGGTCGCGGTGCCTTCGGTCGCATCCTGCGGCGGGACTCCGTCCATTGTGGGAAGCGATACGGCGGGTCGCGTGACGATCGGGAGCGGGGCGCCGGCGTCGTGCCTGATCGCCTTTGGGACGTCGTGGAGCCCCAATTCGCCGGTGTGCCGTTTCACCAACGAAAGCGGCAACGCGGAGGCCTACGCGGTGACGGCGGTCAACGCGTTCAGCGTCACGTTCACGAACACGGCCGGAATTCTGGTTTCGGGAAACGTCATCAACTACACCTGCTTGAATTATTAGACATGGAAGACCATTTTTTCGCCGGATCGTGGGAGACAGTATGAAAGTGAAAAAACGCTTCCTAGGCCCGCTCGCCTGGGCCATTTTCCTGCTTCTGGGGACCGCCGCGTCCGTGCGCGCGTCCGCCCCGCCGGTCCTCACGTATCAGGGCCGCCTCAAGGAATCCGGTCTGCCGGTGACGGGCTTTCGCACCGTGGACGTTCAGGTCTGCGACGCGCTCACGCTGGGATCGTGCTATTCGTCGGGCGCGCAGGGAGTGTCGGTCGTCAACGGCGTTTTTCGGACCACGTTCACGGTGCCTTCGTCCATCGTTCTCGAATCCGGAGCCGCCTTCGTCGAGCTGCGCGTGAACGGCGCGACCTTCAGCCCGCGCGAGATGCTGACCGCGAACGCCTATGCCGTGTATTCCTCCAGCGCTTCGTCCCTGATCGCCAATCCGGGGTCGAGCTACGTCTCGATCTCCACGCCCGTCTCGTTCGGCGCGCAGGACGCGGCCGGCTTCAGCATGGTTCTGAGTTCCGGCATCAGCACGCCCAACGGCGTGGTGAAGGCGAAGGCCTTCATCGGCGACGGCTCGGGACTCACGGGCCTTCCATCCAGCACCGACATCACCAAGGTTTTCAAAACGGGCGACACCATGACCGGCAATCTGAACATCGTGGCCTCCACCTTGACCTTGACCGGCGCCAACGGCAACATCGTCACCGCGGCGTCGGTGACGGCCTCGGCGTTCTTCGGCGACGGCTCGCACCTGACGGGCGTCACGGCGACCGGCGCGGTGCTGAAGACCGGGGACTTCATGAGCGGTCCTTTGACGCTCTCGGGCTCGACCTTGACGGTGACGGGGACGGCGTTCTCCGTCGGCGCATCGACGCTGGCCGTGGCCGGAGGTCGCGTGGGAATCGGGACGGCGGCTCCCGCGACGAACCTGCAGATCGCGTTCAGCTACCCGAGCGAGGCGCCCCTGCTCATCTCGAACGGCGCCGATACGACGTTCGGCATCAACAACAGCAAGAGCCTGACCTACGCGCCTGCCGTCAACTTCATCGCGGCTAACGCGGTGAATTTCGGAGGCGGCGTGACCACGGGCAGCGGTCCCGGCGAATTCTTCGTCATCAATCCCGGCTCATTGAATACCAGTAATCTCCTCGACGTCCAGCAGAACGGGGCGTCGCGCCTCCTGCTCACGGCCGCCGGCAATGTCGGCGTGGGAACGAGCGCGCCGGCCTCGAAGCTGCATGTGAGTTCCGGAACGCTCTTGATCGACGGCAATGCCGGCACGACGTTCCAGATCGGGACGTCGACCTTCGTGGTCCAAAGCAATGGCGGAGTGGGAATCGGCGTCTCCAACCCCGGAGCGGCCTTGGACGTGGCAGGCGGCGCCGGGAGCGGCGGAGATGGACTCCATGTGACCGGCCAGTCCATCGGAATCACGGCGACGTCGAACAACATCGCATACGCGTCGCTCATCGCCAATAAGGCGGGGAGCTTTGAAGGCGGCTCCGACGGTATTCGAGTTAACGCCACGTTCAATCACTCGACCGTCAACACCTCTCAGGTGACCGGACTGAATCTGAACCTGTCCGACGCCACTTCCGGCGCGGCGGGGTGGGACGCGATTTACGTCAATGTGGCCGGGGCGGGCGGAACAGGAGCCAAGACGCTGCTGAATTTGAACGACGCCGGCGCCAATCGGCTGACGGTGACTCGCGCGGGCGCGGTGGGCGTGGGCACGGCGTCTCCCGGCGCGCTTTTGGACGTCAATGGTGCGGCCCAGTTCGGCGCCGGCGCGGCGAAGTCCACGTTCACGACTGGGGGAATCATTTTCGCCGCCGGCTCCAGCGTCACTTTTTCCGGAGCGGGCGGGATCATCATCTCTCAAAGTTCGGTGACGGCGTCGGCGTTCTTTGGAGACGGTTCGCATCTGACCGGCCTGTCGGGCGCGGGCGTCGTGCAACGTTCGGGCGACACGATGAGCGGCGATCTGGCGATCGACAACTCGACGTTGACCGTCAACGGACCGATCATCTCAACGGGAGCAAGCGGCGGGCTGTCGTTCGCTGGCGCGGGAACGCGCTTCATGTGGATACCGTCCTCGGCGGCGTTTCGGGCCGGAAAGGTCAGCGGTCCGCAATGGGACGCGGCCAATATCGGGGCTCAGTCCGTGGCCATGGGCCTAGACAACACGGCGGGCATGCTCTCGTCGACGATCGGAGGGGGGGCGGGGAACACGATCACGGGCTCGGGCTCTTACGCGACCATCGCGGGCGGCGACAACAACGGGGCGACGGGTTTCGCGGGCGCCATCGGAGGCGGGCTAGGAAACAGCGCCGGCGGCAGTTACTCGACGGTTCCGGGTGGCACGGGAAACGCCGCCGGAGGCAATTTCTCATTCGCGGCCGGCTTCGACGCGCAGGCGCCGGCGCAGGGCAGTTTCGTGTGGGCGGACTCGGCGGGAGGGCTCGGGGCTCCGTTGACGAACAACGTGGCCGACAGTTTCCTGGTCCGCGCGCTGGGCGGGTTCGACATCCAATCCTCCACGTATTACTTCACGAACGGCTTCTCGACGTTCGTTTACGTCAATCAGACCGGCTTGGCCATGGCAAGCGGATCGAGCATCACCGTGTCCGGCGCGAACGGCGTGATCGTCGGTCAGAGTTCGATCACCGCGAGCGCTTTCTTCGGCGACGGCTCGCACCTGACCGGCGCGATCGCGCCTGGCGCCGTCGCGAAGACGGGCGACGCGATGACGGGGCCGCTGACCATGCTTGGAACCTCGTCGATCACGGTGACCGCGGCGAATCTTTCCGTCGGGGGATCCGCGTTCGTGGTGAAGGGGGGTGCCGTGGGCGTGGGCATCGCCTCACCCGGTGCCGCGCTCCACGTGAGCACGTCGGCCGGCTACGGTTTCCGCGTCGATACGGCCGGCTCCGATATGGTGAATCCGTTCGTCTACCTTCGGGACAACGGAAAAGGCTTGGCCGCCGAAATGACGAGCGCGGATCCGACGTCGGGACTCAACGCGTTCCACATGGGAACCACGAGCCTGAGCCCGCTGTCTCTCGGCACGAACGGCGCGACGCGGGTGTTCATCGACGCCGTCGGGAACGTGGGGGTCGGGACGACCGCTCCCGGCGCGCCTCTGGACGTGAACGGCAACGCCGAGTTCGGGTTCGCGCCGACGAAATCGTCGTTCACAGCGATGGGGTCGTTGTACCTGGCGAGCGGCGCGGCGCTCCTGCTCAGCGGCCCCGGGGGCGTCGTCACGAGCGGTTCTTCCATCACGGCGTCTGCGTTTTTCGGCGACGCCTCCCACTTAGTCAATGGCCCGCCCGATGCCACCCGCGTGCTCAAGACCGGCGACGCGATGAGCGGGAGCCTGACGATCGCGAACTCGACCCTGACGGTTAACGGGCCCCTGATTTCCACGGGAACGAGCGGTGGAGCGGTGTACAGCGGGGCTGGAACGCGCTTCATGTGGGTCCCATCCTCGGCGGCCATTCGCGCCGGAGGCGTCACGGGCCCGTCCTGGGATCCGGCGAATATCGGAGGCTACAGCGCGGCCTTCGGGCTGGACAACGAGGCAGCCCAGCCGTTTTCCTGGGTCGGCGGCGGCGCCGGCAACTTCATTCTGGCCGGGGTCAGCCACGGGGTTATCGCCGGCGGCGAAACGAACTCCATCACGGGTTTGACGAACGATCACGACGTCATCAGCGGGGGCAAGGGCAACACCATCACCGGACGAACCTACGCGGTCATCGCGGGCGGGCAGAATAACTCGATCAGCAACACCGGCGACGAAGCGTCCATCGGTGGAGGGTTCAGCAACGGCGCCAACGGGACATTTTCGACCGTGCCCGGCGGCTACAACAATTTTGCTTCCGCCAACTACACGTTCGCCGCCGGAGCCTACGCAAAGGTTTACGGTCAAGGGTCCTTCGTCTGGGCCGATTCAAACGGCGGTCTGGGACTCACTCTTAACAACTACATCCAGGACCAGTTCCTGGTCCGCGCCCAAGGCGGGTTCGACGTGATCTCGTCGTCGTTCGTTTTCTCGAACGCGATATCGACGATGATGTACGTCGGCTCCAACGGCTTCGTCGGCATCGGCACGACGTCGCCGAGCGGCTTCCTCACGGTGACGGCCGCGCCTCAGCCTGGTATCGGCGAGGAGGTCGCGCGATTCGGAGTGGGCGACTCGCCCGGCGAATTTCTCAAGATTATGAATGGAACGCCGACCAACGGCATTTTTTCCCCGACCGTGGCGGCGGCGGCGACGGGACTGCCGGGCTTCAGTCTGGACTACGATGGGCTGGCGAACGATCCGACCAACGGCGATTCTTTCATCCTGAACGCCCACAACGGCGCCGCGGCGTTCGCTTTTCGCCGCCTGCTGAACGTGGAGAGCAACGGCATATCAAAATTCGCGATCAGCCCCGCGGGATATGCCGGGTTGGGGATCTCGTCTCCGGGCTTGAACTTCTCTTTCGGCTTGTCGTCGGCGACCTTCGGGGTCGAGGACCAGGGTTCCACCAGCCTGGCCGGCGGCACATTGACCGTACGCTCCGGCTCGGGCGGGACGAACTTGGCTGGCGGTGCCGGCGGCCCCCTCCTGTTCCTGGCCGGTTCCGGAGGCGGCACGGGACCGTCGAACGGCGGCGTCGTGGTGCTTCGCGCGGGTTCTTCCGTCGGCGGGGGCGCCCCCGGCTCGGTCCTTCTCCTGCCCGGCTTCGATCCAGCGGCCGCCGCGGGCAGCGTGCAGATCGGCGACCAGAATTCCTACCCGCACTTGAAGACCCAGCAGAGGACCGGCTTCAACCCGACGGGGAGCTTTCCCGCGTGCGGCACACTGAGCGCCGGCTCGGTGAGCTTTACGCCGAATTCGACGGACATGGCGGGTCAGGTGGTGATCACCGCCGGGACCGGCGGCGCCGGCGGCTCGAATTGCTTCGCCACCATCGTTTTCGCCAAGGCCTACTCGAATCCCGCGGGCAGCCCCCTGCACGTGCTGATCACCCCCGTGGACGCGGCGTCGCAGGCGTTGAATCCTTTCGCTTCCGGATCCGCGCCGCCGAATTCCACATCCTTCAGCATCACTTTCTCCGGCGTTCCCGCGACGGCGGGGGTGTATACATATTCGTACTTGGTCATCGAATGACGGTGAGGTAATTGACGGCGACGCGCTCATGTCGGCACGAATAAAGTCGAAGTCACTGCTCGTCGCGGCCGCCCTCGCGGGCGCGCTGGGGGCCCCGCGCGCCTGGGCGGCGGGCCCGAAGACCTCCAGCACCAGCGTGATCGTGGACGACCTGCCCACCGGCGCGGCCGGCACGGTGCGCGCCACCACCGGCGGCGGCTCGGAGCTGGACGGAAGCATCGGACAGGTGTCGGTGATCACGGAGCTGTCT
>JAGWMT010000048.1 GCA_028871595.1 Elusimicrobiota bacterium | reverse complement strand
CGAGCCCGCGGAGAAGAGGCCAAGGCGATCAAACGCGCGGCGGGGTTCAAGGCGAGGCGGTGGGTCGTCGAGCGCACGCACAGCTGGATGAATCGTTTCCGCCGCATTCTCATCCGCTGGGAGAAGAAGCCGGAGAATTATTTCGGCCTACTTCACCTTGTCCGCGCGATCATCACGATTCGCTGCGCGGGATTGTTACCGGGATAGGCTCTAAGACGCATGGCTTTCGCCGCACAATCGCCGGATTTACGCCGCCGTACTTTGGTCGCGAGAGCTTCGCGGTCACATGCCCGCTCGCCCAGGACGGCAACGCCTTATCATCCAGTTTCTGTTCGTCGACTCGCGGCTTCACTCTCTGCTTCTTTCAACTCGGACCTCACGGTTCGTCGCCTTGCGGTTCGCTCGGGGTCCCTGCGACCGGGTTCCCCGGAGGACTTTCACCTCCAAGTCTTGCGTCATGCTGGGCACACAAGCAAGAGCCCCCGCGTTCGCCGCAGGGGCTCGGATTCGATCTTCGCCGCCGTCGCCGCCGCTCGCAACGGCGACCGCGGCCCCAGCGCCGCCACACGCCCTACGAATTCGGCTGCCGGCCATTCATGCTAGTGCCCCAACGGGCCGCCGTTAGTCTTGAGCACTTGATAGCGAACAAGTCCCTTTTGCGCCGGCGTCTCCTTCGACCAACTTGACCAGATCGAGCTCCACGAGCCCTTCGCGGCCACTATGCTCTCGATCTTCAAGGCCGGACGGGGGCGCTTTGGGCACGACTGGGCGGGCAAGAACGCGGCGGGCGCGCTCAATCCGCACGGCGGCTTGATCGCCCTCGGCCATCCGCTCGGCGCCACGGGCACGCGCCTGCTGCTCATCCTCCTCTACGGCCTAAAGCGAAACCCCCAGGCGCGGTACGGCATGCTGGCCGCATGCGCCGGCGGCGGCGTGGGCGGAGCGATGATCGTCGAGAAGCTCTCCTGAACACCTCCACATGCTCCGGCGGGCATATCAACGACTCCTCGGGCCGTTCGGACGGCCCGGTCCCGCGTCGTGCGCGGTCTTCTCCTTCATCCGCCGAATGAGGTCGCGGTCCTCCGCTTCGGAATACGAATAGTAAGGAAGAAGATCGAGCTCGTCCGAAACGATCGTTACCGGCTTCTTGTCGATCCGGTTGATGACGTCCACCATCTTGTCGTCGTACGTCTTCCAGTCGACCCCGACGGCGACTGCGGATCGCCGCTCGCACCGTAGCGCAATCTGATGCGCGGTCTGGTATTCGACGCCGTAATTCCATAGAAGCGCCTTCTCGACCCGTTCGTGGACGTTCAGCAGGCTCTGAACCGGAATCCTGCCCCGCGGTACGTCGAGGGTCGCCGGCACGTCTTTATCGATGAAGATGCGCCGCGGGTCCTTCAGGTCGTAGCCGGCCACGAACGGCACGTCGAAGCGGGTCTCGATACGGCTCGTCCGGTCGAGCCGGCGGACGGCTTCGCGCGCGGCCGCGGCCGCCGCCTTCGGGTCCTGGGCGGATCGGCCGACGGCTTTGAGGTATGCGTCATAATCGGCGCCGTCGATCCCGGCGGCTTCGCGCTCGACGGCGTCGGCCAGGGCCCGGGCCGAGCGTTCGGGCAAGGACAGCCGGTCTGCGAACGTCCGCAAGAGCCGTTCGCGAAACAGCGACAGGACCTCAACGGGAAGGTCCATGCCGAGAGAGCTATGGATCATGGAGCCGGACGGTTTCTCCCCGTTCGATCGGCCGACCAAGACGCGCTGTGCGTGGAGCAGCATGTAATCGTCGAGCAACCAGTCCTCGGCGGGTTTCTTGAGCCCGCGTTTCGCTTGGATTTGGTCGAAGTACGCGTCGAAGACGCGGCTCACCTGACCGCGTGCGTCCCGAGTCACGGCTTCTTGGAACGGGTCCGTCGACTCGGACGCCACGAAGCCCGATGCGATCGAGGCGTCCGACGGGGACGCACCGGACGCGGCCGACGCGGAAGGCGCGCCGAACAGGTCGTTGACGAGCTCGTCGAGAAGGTCGCGGTCGAGTTCCGAAGGCGCCTTGAGGTGGTAATCGTCGTACCACTGCCGCGGCGCTTCGACGTGGACGCCGGTCACGGTGACCTTGCCCTTCCCATAACTCGACATGAAGGTCGCGACGTAACCGTTGTCATCGTACGTCGCGTAGGTCTTGAGCACCCTCGAGGGATCGGTGACCTTGAAGGACGGCCCGTCCTGAAAGTAGCATTGGCGTTCCTGGCCGTCCCAATGGACGCCGACGACCTTGTCGCTCTTGTCGCTCGCGCTGAGCTCCAGCACGTCGGCCGGAAGGAGGTCGAGGGCCCTGAAGCCGGGAATCGTGCCGGGCCAGGTGCCTTCCTTGCCCGCCCAGTAGCCGCCGAGGCAAGAGCCCAGGTAGCGTCCGCCGTTGGCGATGTATCGGCGGATCGCCTCGCGGTCTTCCTTCGTCCAAGCGTCCTGGAGCGAGGTCACGTCGTCCCCTCCAGGGACGACGTAGAGAGCCGCGCCGGCCAGGAGTTGGGGAGTCGATTCCCCGGGCTGGACGTCGCGCACGTCGAAGCCCTTCTGTTTGAAATAGATCTCGAAGACGGTCGCGCAGCCGTCCGGGACGCAGCCGTCCTTGCCGCAGTCGTCCGCGCAGATGCCCGTATGGATCGTCTTGCCGTAGAAGATGACGACGTAGGGCTTCGCCGGGCTCGCGACCGGGGCCGCCGCGGCGGGACGGGCCAGCGCGAGTCCGGCCGCCGCAGCCAATAGAATGCGCGCGGCGAGAAACGGAAGTTCCATGCGCTTCGATTATACCGCGCGCGGCTTGGGATCATGCATCCAGTCCGCCGCTCTTTCCCGGGATAAAGTCATGCGTCCTTTCCGGCGCCGTTTGAGGATGCGCCGCTTTAGGTTCATTCAGGGATCCGGCTGCCGCCGTCACGAGGCGGAGCCCGGTCCATAATATTGTCATACTTTAATCACGGTTCAGAGGAAATATGAAATCGATTGTCTTGACGGCCGTAGTCGCGGCTTTGTTCTCCGCTCCGGGCGCGGCTTCCGAACCGGCGCCGCGCGAGGTGGATTTGAACGCGCGGTGCCTGCCGGGCGGGTCAGGATTCGACGTGGACGACGCGGGACTGGCGATACGCCTCGCGGGCAGCCCCGCCGCCGACGGGATCGTGGATTTCCGCGGCGAAGCGGGCGGCGCCTTGACCTTCGAGGCGCGGCCGCTCGCCTCGGGCCGGCCGCCTTACGGCTACTCTTTCATTGGGACCTCGGTGGCCGCGCGCGTCACGCGCTACGGCGAGGGCTTGCTCCTGGAGGGTCGGGCGGGAGCCAGGCCGCTCATGCTGACTTTGGAGCCCATCGGCGCGGGAGAGTACCGAATCGTCGGCCGCGACGGGACGAGCCTCAATGCTTGGATCACATCCTCCTTGGCCCGCGTGCGGGGCGCTTACGATCCTGATCGCATGTCGTACGAGGGACTGTCCGTCCTGGGCGCGGCGATGTCCCTGATGTGCTCGGACGACGCTCATGCCGCGCGAGGCGCCGCGCCGAAGATCCGCCTGGAAATGCAGCAAGAGAAATCGGAGGAATTGGCCGACATGATGCATGGCCTCAAGCGGCAGCTGCTGCGCCAGTAGAGCGGGGACTCCCGAACCATGCGAGCTCTCATCGTCGAAGACGACGCTATGTTGTCCCGGTTGTTGCGGCGGCAACTGTCCCTGTGGGGTTGGGACGCCGACGAATGCCCTACCATTTCCGCGGCTATCGAGTCCTTCGCGGCGGGGCAGTATGACCTGGTGCTCAGCGACGTGGACTTGCCGGACGGAAGCGGACTCGCGCTTGTCCAGGAGTTGGCCAGACGGAAGGCGTCGCTTCGCGTCATCGTCGCCTCCGGCGATCCCCGGAATCTGGAACGCGCGAAAGAAGCCGGCTTTGATCGGCACCTTAATAAACCTTTCGAGTCGGATCAGTTGAGAATCCTGCTCGAGGGGCCTGGGAAGACGGGAGATCCTCGCTCGAATGTTTTCAAACCTGGCTCGGCATTGGACGATCCAGCGCAATTCGGCGGCCGCCTCCTGCTCGTGGAAGACGAGCCTGTTCAACTGGAGGAGTACCGTCGCGCTCTGGAAAGCGAGGGTTTTTCGATTGTGCCCGCTGGGAGCGCGGAAGCCGCCATCATCTTAACAGGACAGGAGAGCTTCGGAGCGATCTTGACGGATAATATTCTGCCGGGGATGACCGGCCTGCAGGCTATTCCACTGCTTCGGATGTCTGGGGCTCCAGTCATCGTGATGAGCAGCCAGTGCGGTCATGACGCGGAGGCGGACGCCCTCCTGTTGGGCGCCGCGGCTTTCATCAATAAACCGCTTGCCATCCGGGAGGTCTGCCGGGTTCTTCGGCATATATGGAGAAAGCGATGAAATCGAACTCGCCGGCCCGGGGCTTCGCGGAGCTTCTGAGTTCGCTGAGGCGGGACGGCGGCTATTCGTCCGCGCGCGACTTCTACCGGGCCGTTGGAGCCCGGGCCACATTCGGCTGCACCTACGCCCAATATCTGAACATCGAAGCGGGCCGCTCGACGCCCAAACCCGCGTTGGTCCGCAAGATCATGGCCTTGCTGGGACTCTACCCACGCGACGAGAAAGGCCGGGAATTCGTCACCGCCTATTTTCGGACGCTCCTCAAGGATGATGAGTTCTTGGAATTGTCCCTACATGCTCTGGCGGGCGATTCTCCGGCCTCCGGGCAAAATGACGCCCCTTTGATACAGGCTTTAAAAACGAGCGTGGCGCTCAAGCAAGTCTGGCTGACCGATAAGCAGGTCGCCGTGATCGAGGGCGATCGGACCGCGCACTGGTGTTTCGAGATATTATGCAATGACGGGCGGGAATGGGGGACCTTGGAGCTTTCTCGCCTGCTCGACTGCGATGCCAAGGCGATCCGGGCGGCTCTTCAAAAGCTCAAGCGCGCCGGTCTGGTCGAGACGTCGCCGGATGGGCGCTGCCGCTGCTTTGCCAGGGATAAAATCCTCGCTTTTCCCCGGAAGAATATGTTCCTTCCGGAAAATGTCGACCGCGGGCGCCGTTATGTCGAGGAAATGGCGCAACGCCGCGGACGCTTCGAGCTGTACCAAAGCTTGACCTTGCGCGCTTCCTCGAAGAATCTCAAGCAATATTATCCCCATCTGGCCCAAAGCGTCACCGGCGCCAATATCTACGCCAGTCCGGAGCGCGGCGAAGACACCGGCTTCTACGTGATCGAGACCATGGCCCGCCGGCTGTTCGACTTTTAGCCGGCTTGCGCCCCCGGGCTGTCAAACGCGGTTTCCCATAAACATAAACCGGCGCATATCCCGTTTTTGGGCCTAATGACGAGGCTGCCGGTCTCCATTGACCCAGGGGCCGCGCCTGTCCGCGGGTTATCATGACGCCGTGACCGTTACAAGAGTTCCCGAATGCAGGGAGGATCGAGTGAAAAAAATACTCATGGCCGCGCTCGTTCTCATCGCCGGATCCGCGTCTGCGCAGGCGACCGCTCTGGACCAGTTGAGGGCGCTCGCGCCCGTCCCTGCGGATTCCACGCCGGCCGCTCCGCCGTCCGCGCCAGCCGGCCCGTCGGCCGAAGCACTTGCAGTTCTGTCTCTCCGTGCTCAGTCGGTCGGCGCGAAAGCCGGCCGCGCCGTGTCCGCCGGCATCGGAGATAAGTCCATCGACGAAGCCATCGCCAGGCACAGCATCGCCGTGCCGCGAGACGCCGGAACGTGGAGGAAGCTCGAAGCGCTCTTCAATTTCGCTCGCGCCGATTGGTCGGGACCGCGGTCCCTGCCCGATCTCGCGCGGGGGTCTTGGAGTTTCCCCAACAAGGGCGGCTACGTCGGCCGTTACGTCCTCGAGCGAAACCCGGCCGAAGCCGCGATGGCGCTGGCTGTGACGAAGTCTGACGATCTTCTATGGGGGGGGCGCGTTACGACCCCTGGCTTCTTCTGCAGCCCTTCGCCGCCGACGCTGCCGATGCCACCGACGCCGCTGACGCGCGGCGCGGCCCCGGTTGCTTCGATGGCTATGATGCCGCCGGGATCGTCGCGGCTCAGAAAGCCGCCGCCGGCCGCGCGGCGGAACGCGGGCGGACGCAGAGCCTCGAGTTTTCGAGCACCACGGAGTACCCCTTCCGCTTCACTGTGAAATCGGTCCAGAACTTACCTTCGACGACCCACGAGATCGGAGGCGAGGGCAGCATCCTATCGTGGGAACGGGCGGAGGCCAGCATACTCGACGTGGATTACCAGATCGTCAGCGTCGACGATCTTCTCATCGTGCGCGCGGGGTGGCGGGACCCGTATCGGGCCTATGACGCGAAGCTGCACCCGTTCCTCTATGGGTTCCTCCAACCGATTCCCTGAACTCGGAACCCCGTAATCGGAGGCGATTTCATGAAGATTCCTGTCCTGATCGGGCAGGGAGCGGGCCGACAGCATCGCGCCCGCGCGGACGCGGTTCCCTGATCGACGCCGCGCGAGGTGGGTCTAGCGCGCACTGCCTGCTGGGCGCAGGACTCCGAGGTGACGATGTCGAACCCCTTGGGCGGCGTCAAACGCGGCTGGCCGGAGATCGCCTCCGTGTACGCCCGAATCTTCTCCGGCACGACCAAGGTCCGCGTCGAATTCCATGATTTCATCCTGCGGGGCTCAGGGGTGATGTTGTGGCTGTCGGGCGGGAGCGCGGTTCGGCCCGGAGCCCGTCCGGAACCCTCGAGTTCAAAATCCGCACCAGTCGGATATTCGAAAGCCGGCATTGACGCATGCCTTGAAGACCCTCCCACTCTAGGCCATAAGCCCCTTCCCCCGCGGTGCGTAGTGGTCTATCCTTGAAACAGGATTCAATCATGCTCGATCAACATCGTGTCGGACGGCTTTTGCGTGCCGCGGTTTTGGCCGCGACTATTTGCGCCCCCGCCGGCGCCCAGTTGCGCGCGGCTCCGTGTCCCGTCGTCGCGCCCGCCGTCTCGGGCCCCGCCGCGCAAGCGTTCGCCATGCCTCCCCTGGCGGCGGCGCCTCCGTCAGCAGTGTTTTTTACGGCCGCACCGACCTTGGCCGCGGCCGCCGCTTCAGTCCCGGATGCTCGAAGCGCGGACCTGGGGTCGCCCGATGGAGCGACGGTGCGTCCGGCCAGTCTCGCCTCCATGGCCGAGGCTCCGGCGGCCGTGCCGAGCGCGGAATCGATGACGCGTCCCTCCCCTTACGGCGCGATGTCGGCCGTGCAATACCGAGCCGCGATCCTTCATGAGCCGGCGGCCATGAGGCAGGTGGTGTCGGCCATGTCAGCGGATCGCAACGAGGCAGGCGGCGTTCTGCAGGATCTTTATCTCGGTCTCGCGTCGATCTACGACGGCGCCGAACCGGAGGCCGAGCGCGCGCGAGCCGCGTCGACGGCGCTGGAGCGCTACGGCGCCTTCTTGGGGGCGATCGAGCGGCATCCCGACATGCCGGTCTGGCTCAGAAAGAATGTCGCGCGCACGCGGCAGTCGCTGGTGCGCACGGGCGCCGCCTTGCATGGCATGGCCTGGGCCCGGCAAGAGTCCGGCGCGCTGGATCGAACCGGTGATCTGCTTTCGGCGGCGGATCACGCGCTTGTGCGAACGCCGGTCCAACAGCCGACGGAACCGGCCCCTTCGGCGCTCCCCGTGAACGGGGACGATCGGATCGCGGCCGAGTCGGAGAGCGTCGAAATCGACACTATGCGCGGAGACCGCGACCTACGAAAGTCGCTCGAGTTCGCACTGGAGAAAGCGTTGACACGCCTCGAATTGGGACGCCGCCGCGATGTCTCTACGCGCCAGCGCGCGAACCTTGTAAAGGATCTCTCCGCAGCGGCGGAGGCCGTCCGCGCGAGCGTGCCCGGGCTGCGGGCCTCCGCCGCGTATTGGCGGGACGCGACCTACGCGATGGCTTTCGCCGCCCACAGGCCCGGCCGCGTCGTCTGGAGGCCTCGAAGCCCGGGCCTTGAGCTGGTCGCCGAGCCGGGCGGCTGGCGCATCGAGGCATCCTTCGAGAGCGACGTGCGCGATCCCGCGCGATTGAGGGCGGTCAAGGCGGTGATCGAGGAGACCTGGCGCGGGGAGTTCTCCTGGCGCGGCGAGCGCATGCGGATACGCACTGTGGTCCGCGTCGACCCGATCCCGGAGAATACGAGGTTTTCGGGGCGACGCTTGGTCCTCAAGGACGCCGGCGAGGGGACTTCCATGGCCCGTCAAGGCGTCATCTACCTCGCCCAAGACGGGGAATACATGGAGCCGGCTCACGAATTCGGGCACATCCTGGGTCTCGCCGACGATTATTCGAGCCGCCTGATCCCGGAGGACTTCGCGCGCGAAATTCGCTCGCTCCAGGGGAGCATCATGGGCGACCGGAACGGCGTCGCGCAGGAGCGGCTCTTGCGCCGCGCTTACCTGCTTCTGCACCACGCGAATAGGCAATCGGACCGTGTGCGACTCGCTCGCATGCCTTGAAGGCCCTCATGCTCGATCAACATCGTGTCGGACGGCTTTTGCGTGCCGCGGTTTTGGCCGCGGCTGTTTGCGCCCCCGCCGGCGCCCAGTTGCGCGCGGCTCCGTGTCCCATCGTCGCGCCCGCCGTCTCGGGCCCCGCCGCGCAAGCGTTCGCCGTGCCTCCCCTGGCGGCGGCGCCTCCGTCAGCAGTGTTTTTTACGGCCGCGCCGACCTTGGCCGTAGCCGCGCTTCCAGCCGCCGCGGCCGCCGCTTCAGTCCCGGATGCTCGAAGCGCGGACCTGGGCCCGCCGACAGAACCGCGCGATATCGTTCTCGGCGACCCAGCCGCCGCCGCCGACCTGCTCTCGAGTTCGAAAAAGCTCTGGGGTGCGGTTCCGCCGTCCGTGAAGCATCTGGAAAAAGAATATCGCGCCGCCGTCGAGGCCGCCGATCACACGTACGCCCGCGCCGCCGTAGCAGAGGCCGTGGAAGGCGCGCGCAAGGAGTTGGGCCGCCGCGCGTTCACGCACTCGACGATCAGGCGGGAAGCGGCGGACCTGCGCGCCGCGCTGGCGCGCCCCGACCATCCGGCCGTCGCCGCGGCGCACGAGGGCTTCGCCGCCGCGCTCGCCCTGGAGAAAGAGAATCGCGCGGGTCCCGCAATGGAGAAGATCATGAGCGTCTTGCGGGAGTATGCCGACTCTCCGGTCATACGCACCGCGCATAAGTGGGCTCTCATGCTGCCGATGATCCGTCTGCAGACGCGTTTGCGGGAGCGCGGCTTCGACGTGTACGAAACCCCGCGCGAGGCGCGCGTCCTCGGCGTCGAGCCGTCCGCGGACGGCGTGGCGGCCTGGATCAAGCGCCGGCGCGCGGCCGACCGGGACTCCGTTGTCGGAACCTACCGAGCCGAGCCGATCGGGCAGCAGAGCTCGTCCGATTGCGCTCTGCACGCGCTGTGGAACCTGCCCGTTTTGCGCGGTTTGCGCACCCGCACGACGTACGAGGGCTTCGCCGCGGCCGCCGAGAAAATCGCGGATTCTCCGATCAAGCGCGAAGGCCTCTCCGAGAGCCAATCGAAGCTCCTCCTGGCGAAGCTCGGTTTCGAGCGCTCGCATGACCGCGCGCCCGCCGGCGAGGACGACCTCGCTCGCATGGTCGCCGACAACGGCGGCGTGCTTGCCGGTTATGACTTCCCGATGAAGGGCTGGAAAGCCCTCCTCGCGCTCGGCAGCCTCAAGGGACGCTACGCTCACGCCGTCGCGATCACCGCCGCCGTTCGCGAGCGCGGCCGGTGGTGGTTCGTCGTTGTCGACTCCGCTTACCTCCGGCCGCGTCTGCTGAGCTACGGGGAACTTCTGACCCTCGGCCTCAAGATCGCGATCGTCAAGCCCCGCGCCTGAAGGGTTTGATGCCGGCCGGCGTTCTTCATGCGCATATGCCTGCGCGCTGAGACTCCAAGTCAAATCGAATTATTCCTAAACCGCACACATATTAAATGCGGCTTTTGGGCCTAATGCCGCGGCCCGCAGCCGCTTCAGTCCCGGGCGCCAATCCCGCCCCCGGGGCATTCTCATGGGAGATCGGTTTTGTCAAGGGGGCGAAACAAACATGCGATGCAAGGTCTTGGCCGCGCTCGTGATCGGACTCTTCCTTTCCGCTCCGGCCCTCGCCGAGCCGGACGACGACGGCTGGACCGAGTTCAAAGCTCCTCAGGCGACCGGGACGGTCGCCGCTCCGACCACGTCGGAGGGCGGATTCTCGGCTCCCGATCGGCAGTCGTTCAGCGACAACCTGCACGCGAAGGTCCTCGAGCAGATCTGCCGCCAGCTCAAGCTCGATCAAAGCTTCGACTTGGGCTCCGGCGATTTCTCGGGCACGAGCGTCGGCGTCCAGCGCTACCTCGGCACCTACCCGGACAACACCTTCGCTCTGGTCGACGTCGAGAGGCTGACCGCCTCCCTCTCGCACGGATTCTCCCGCGTGCTCGGCCCCGATGGGACGAGCGCCGGAATCTCGCTGAGCGCCTCGATCGAGGGCGATTCGATGGTCGTGCGGCGACTGAATACCAAGGAAAGCTGCGACGGCCTCAAGCGGATCGCGAATCTCCGCGACGTCAAGACGGTCATGCCGGTCAGCGCGAAGCGTCTGGCCGAGATGCAGTTGGGCGAGCTTTGGCGCGTGCCGTTCACGCTGACCTACGGCCAGGGCGTCTCCGCGGCGGCGGCTCGCTCGGGAGCCGAAGCGGCCGGGGGCGTCAGCGTCTCTTTCGGCCGCAGCGACGCGGGCACGGCGAGCATGACGCTTTACCGCATCGCCGACGACAAGCTCCGCTTCCGCTTCCGGATCGATCACGTCGTCGTCCACTCGGAGAGCCTCAACCTGACCGAGACGTTCCCGGCCGTCGCGTACGCAGGGAACGCGTCGAATATCCTGATGAAGTTCGTCGACAAGGAGGTCGCGAACCAGGTCGCGCGCTACTCCTCGTTGATGCTCGGTTACGGCCGATCAAGCTCGGACGGCGCACGCATCGTCATGGAGTTCGTCGTCGACCCGCGCGACCCCGCGCAGGCCGAGGCGATGGCGAAGGCGGTCAAGGGCGACATCATGGCGCTTGTCAAGATGGCGGTCAAGATGAGCACGTTTCAAGCCGGCGACGCGAAGACCCTCCAAGACTACGAGTCCCTGCGCGACGAGCACGCGAAGAGTCTTCGCGATTCGACGTACTCCGCCTCCGACGAGTACAAGGCGAAGATTCGCTCATTCGCTTTCAGCCTTCCGTTCTTCGTCTCGCACAACTCGTCGAAGCTCCTCGGCGACGACCGCGTGACGCGCTACACCGGCGACGAGGGCGAGTTCCACTACTACCGCTCCGACAAGAGCGCCTCGAATTCCTACATCGACGCCCCGTTCGTCGGAGCACTCGTTAAGGAAAGCAGCCAGCGCGACGCCGAGGTCGTGACCTATGCGCCCAAGGGCGGGACCCACGCCGATCCGATCCTCGTCTACATCAGGAACCAAGGCTACGTGCGCGTGCCGGCGAGCTCGGTGCGAGGAACGATCAGGGAGATGAACGGGATTTTGAAGCTCGTCGGCGCCCAGCGCGGCGCGGCCGAGGGTCGTTTCGGCCTGCCGACAGACAAGCTCGTGCCGCCGTCGCCGCCGCTGCCGCAGTCGGCGCGCGAAGCGGACGGGACGACGGAACCCTCCGACCGCAAGGGGATGATCTCGCTGACGCTGGCCTTCAACCAGAAGGCGGTCCGCGACATGCTGGCGGCCTCGACCGACCAGGTCCTGCGGGCGTTTTCGGCCTCGCTCGGCGCGGCGCACATGGGGATCATCGATGGGACCGATAAGCCGCTGATGGACTGGCTCATCGCCAACGGCAAGTACAAGGACGGGAAGATCAGCTACGACCCGCGCGCCGCCGACCGCGCGTTCCCATCCGAGGAGCCCGGCCGAGGCGACGAGGACAAGGCGCGCTCCCTCTCGAACCTCAGCGAGAAGGCGGCGGGACTGCTCGCCGACCTCGCGGCCGCGCGCGGCGCGAAGGACAACGTCGCGCGGGCCGCGGAGATCGCGAAGATCGTCGGCGGGCGCGGTGAAAGCGGCCTGGCCTACGAGGACGTTCTGCGCGTGCTCGTCCAGCTCGTCGACCCGCTCGATGTGACCGGCGACTTCGTCGCGGGCATCCAGGCGACGTCGAAGGGCGTCAATAATACGAACGCCCACCTCGTTCTTAAGAATGGGCGCAAAGAGGTCCCGATGCTCAAGGATGCCGGCGAGACGAAGAGCCGCTTCGCCCAACCCTCGGTATTGACGGACTGAGACGTGATCGAGGCACCCATGATGAGGACGAATCCTCGGGACAGTCGGATCAGCCTGCGGATCTGCGCAACCGCGATCCTATTCACGGCTTCGCCCGCCCTCAGCCAGGACCCCGACGTTTTGACCGCCGCTCGCGGGCTCCGATTACGTCGAGGTCCGACAAGGTCTTCGTCTTCTGTTTAAGAACGCCCAGTGTTCCGTTCCCGAGTTTTGCCTCAACACCAGGACTGAAGGCGCCATGGTCGCCAATGCTTTGCGCTTCAAGAGAACCTTCGACGGCCTCGCCCGCGGTGCGGCGCCGCAGGTCTCCTGGAAGGACGCCGGGTACCACGTCAAGAAGTTTGAGTTCGACAGCCCGATCCAGCGAGGTGTACCGGCCGACAAGGTGCGGGGCTTCGTCTACTTCCCGCAGTCCTACGACAAGCCCTGCGACCTGAAGTTTCCTGCCACGCTCCAGATCCATAAGCTCGCGACAACCTCGACAGCGTGAAGCAGATCGCCAATCTCGGGGCCGACTCCGACCGCTGGATCTGGTCCTCAGGCCCCTGCCCGGCGCCAAGACGGACGACATCGGACTGATGGGCCTGTCGCTGGGCGGCATGATCGCGCTGATCTCGGCGGGGATAGACCCCGTTTTCGATCGTTACGGAACGAACGTCGGCGGCGGCGACCTCGCGAACATCGTCACCTACCGCAAGAGCGGCGACGTCGACAGCCAGACCGGGCGCGCGCTCAAGGACATCGACTGGTCCGTGGATCAGGCGCGGTTCTTCCTGAGCCGCTTCGACGCGATCACTTGGCCGCTCAAGGTCAAAAGGTAGTCGATCACGATGATCAACGCCGAAGGCGACGAACTTGTCGACAAGAGGCTCAGCGTCGACCCCCCGATGATCGACTTCTTCGGTCCCACCGATTATCAAGCGCAGGAATGCGGCGGTTGATCGGAAGTCGAACGTGATTTTACATAAGTCGCCGGAATCCGCATCCTGTTTTTGGGCCCCTTGCCGCGGCGTCAGGCCCCGATCAGCCCGGGCACCGCTTCCGTCCGCGGGCTATCATGACGTCATGTTCGCCGAGATAAAGGAGCTGCCATGAACAAATCCTCGAAGTTCTCGCCCTTGTTCGTTTCCTTCTCCATCGTTCTCGCGTCCGCGCCGCAGGCCGCCCTTGCGCAGTTCGTCGTGCGCCCGGTCATCGTCCCCGCCGAGGTCTCCGGTGCCGCCGCCGCGAGAGTGACAGGCGTGACAGGCGTTTCTGTCGCCGGGTTTGCGCCTCTCGCTCCGCCGGCCTCGCTGAACGCCGCCGTCGCGCCGATCGACGCGGAGTTCTCCGCGCCCGCTCCCGCGCCGACACCTGCGGCGGCCGCTGCGGCCGTCGCCGTCCCCGCGCCCGCAACGGCCCCCACCGCCGCGTCGTGGCCGAAAGAGACTCCGGCCGGTACCGCGGGCCGTGCCGGCCTTGCTAGGCCCATCTCAGCCGCTCTCGGCCGCTTTCCCGCCGCCGATTCCCCGCGCGACATGAGCCGGGACGTGGAGAACTCACGGCGGCTCTTCGACGGCGGAGCCGGAGCGGGAGACGCATCCGCCTCGACGCCTGAAGAAGGGGCGGACGTCGCTGCCCGGGTCCGTCTCGGCGTCCCGTCCACGGCCGCGCGCGCCTCCGCGCCGACGTCCCCCATGGAGTCGGCCGCGAGCGAAACGACCGGTATTTTTTCCGGGACTTGGCATAAGATCTCCGGCTACGGCGACGACCAGGTGAAGGTGATCAACTCCGGGGCTGGCGTCAGGGTGGACGGCGAGAAGTATACGCTCGCCTCCTTCTGGAACATCAACGGCCCGACGCTCAACGATGAGCCCTGGCGCGGAAGCTTGGAAGCTCCGGGCGGACTGGTGACGCGCGCGCAGACGACGAGCTTCAGCGGCGGCAAGCTCGAATGGCGGAGCGTCCGCACGGTAACGCACGCGTTTCTGTGGCCCAACCAATTCGTGGAACGCCGTTCCCTCGTTTTGCGCGGCGGGAACCTCGTCATGAAGACCGAATCGACCCTTTATCGACGGAAGTTTTTCTACTTCGGGCTCTTCAACACGAGGACGCGCGTCAATACGACCAACCTCGCCGATCCCGAGCGGCCGAAGCAGACGACCATTTACGAGCGCGTCGCGCCCGGCGGCGCCCAGGAGGCGGCCCCAGTCGAGCGGCAGGCCGTGAAGGACCTCGTCACCGATCTGTACCGCCGGGACGTCGCTGAAAGCGAGGTGATCGTCCTGCGGCTTCGGGCCCTGGCCGAGAACACGCAGGATGAAGACGTGCGGCGCGCCGTCATTCTCGGGCTGATCGCGGAGATGAAGAAGAGCGACAACGCCGGCTATATCGAACATGTCGTCGGTGCGCTGGAAGGGATCTCCGCCGCGACGCCTTTCGGCGACATACGAGCGATGATCGCCCAGGCGATCAAGAGCGACGACGCCTGGAATTCGGCGCGGGCCGGGTCCGGCGAGGCCGCCGGCGAGAATGGCGCGCCGCGCCCCAAGTCCGCCATGCGCACCTTCACCAATAATATATTCACGGATCTCTATGCCGCGGCGATATTCGCCTCGGCCGGAGCCGTGATCGGCGGTCTCTTCGCCCTGTCGACGCCGCTGGTCCTTGCCGCGCCCCTGGCCGTTGCCGGCGTCGTGCTGTTCAACAAGGCCGCCAGCGACCACAGCTTCGCGGTCGCGACCGGCCGCCTCATCCCGGGCAAGGCCGCCGAGGACGCGGCGGCGTCAGGAATCCGCCGGTCGAAGAGGATCGCTATTGGCGGCTTTGCGGCTCTGGCCGCGGCGGCCGGTCTCTGGACGTTCGGCTCGACGCCGCTCATCGGCCTGCCCCTGGCCGCGCTCGGCGTCGCGGTGCTGGCCAAAGCCCGCGCCGCGCTGACCCGCTCCGACTCTTTCGGCGCGCGGTCCGGGGCCGCGCCCTCGGCGGACGAACAGGAATCCGCCCGGTCGGACTCCGAATACTATTTCGGCCAGGCGACCCGATATGCGGTCGGCGGCACGGCGCTGCTCGGCGCGGGCGCCGCGGCCGCATTCAGCGTCCCGGCGGTAGTCGCCGGCGCGGCGCTCGGCGTGCTCCTTGGCGGCTACGTGGTTTCCGCGCTGGCTTATTCCGAGATCGTCCACAGGTCCGAGAAGCGATCGGGAGCGCGCGATGAATGATCGCGTCGAAGACGCCCGCGCCCTGTGTCTCTTATTCGGCGGTGGCACACGATTCTCTCCTACCCGCCAAATGGTGAAATTACCGTGGCATATACCCGTGTAGTGTCCCACAAATTTATTGACATATCGTCTCGGTCAACGCCCGCAGTCTTCCGTTGCGGCAGGCTTACCCTTGCGCCAGGGCCGCCGTCGAACGCTGACGCACGATTACAAGCGCAACGGCACAACGACCTTGTTCGCAGCGCTGAGCATGATTGATGGCAAAGTCATCGGCGACTGCATGCCGCGTCATCGCCATCAAGAATTCATCCGCTTTTTCGACAAGATCGACGCGAAGATGCCCGCCGATCTTGATCTCCATCTCATCGTGGACAATTACTCGACCCACAAACATGCGCGCGTGAAATCTTGGCTGCGACGCCACCCGCGGGTCCATCTTCACTTCATCCC
>JAGWMT010000047.1 GCA_028871595.1 Elusimicrobiota bacterium | reverse complement strand
TCGCGCAGCTTCTCTCCGGCCGTGCCCGAGAAGGAGATGAAGCGGCCCTTCTTGTCCTTGAGCACGTCGTTGATGGTGCTGATGGACTGGTTCGTGTAGGGCAAGGTCAGGTCCACGCCGTACTCCAGCTCCCAGAAGCGGCGGCTTTCGTTGTCCATGGACTCGAACCACTGGCCGTTGTGGACGACGTTGATCTTGCCGGTGCGGTTGTCCACCCGGATGCCGGCCGGGTCCTCGAAGAAGCCGCGCAGCTGACGAAGCAGCTCGGTGCGCACCCAGGAGCTGCGCCCCGTTTTTCCGGGGGAGATCAGGGAAGACGTCAGGCTCCAGAACAGATTGTCGCGCTGGCTGGTCGGAATCGTGGGATCGGCGAGCAGGGCCTTGAGCATCTTGGCCGCGTGCAGGCGGGTCAGGCCCATCTCGTTGAGAGGGATGTCCACGTCCTTGCCGGTGAAGACCTCGTAGAGCAGCTTCGGAACCTTGACCGCGAACTTCAGCGCGGACTCCCCTTCCACCATGCGCAGAAGCTTCTCCTGCGCCGGCTTCCAAACGGCGGGGTCGTCGCTCTTCAATGCCTCATTCAGAGCGAAACCCTGCATGTCGTCCTTCATCTCGCGGAACACCGTGTACATCGGGTTCTCGCCGCCGGCGAAGGCCTCCATCATCTCGCGGCGGCGCTCCAGCAGGCGGCCCGCGGAGTCCTGCCAGCCGTCCTTGCCCTCCTTCGCCAAGGCCAGCACGTCGTCGGCGGAGGCGGCGAGACGGCGGCCGACCTCGCCGCACGCGGCCTCCAGGACGGCGTCGTGCTCGGAGCGGGCCTCGGCCAGCCGCGACGACGCGGGACCCGCGCGCTCGCCCCGAGCTTTCGCGGCCTGGACGTCGCCCTCCAGGCGGCGCGTCTCCGCGTTGAGCACGTCCAAGCGCCGCATCATGCCCCCCAGGTCGCCGTCGGCCACGCCCGCGGTCAGATCGTTCTTCAGCCGGTTGATCTCGGCCCGGGTGGTCGCGTAATCCCCCTCCAGAGCGTCGCGCTGGGCCGTCAGGGCCTCGACGTTCTCGACCTTGCGCGTCGCCTCGGCGATCCGGCCGTCCAATACCTTGATCTCGCCGCCGATGCCGTACAGCCGCGCCAGGGCCTTGGCGCGCTGCGCGGCGGCCGGGCGGAGCTCCTCGGGCAGGGCGGCCTGGTACTTCGCGGCCTTGCTTCGCCAATCGGCGATCTGGCCGGCCGTCGCCTGGCCCGGCTCCCCCTCGGCGGCGGCCAGCTTCTCCTGAAGCCCCGACAAGCGCTGTCCGGCGTCCTCGCTGCGGAAACGGTCCACGATGGCCAGTTCGCGGCCGGCCAGCGCCAGCTCCTCGCCGATGGCCTTGGCCTCGGCGGCGGCTCCGGGCTCCTTGGAGCCTTGCGCGGCCTGCCGGCGGACCTTCAGGCGCTCGATGCGCCCTTCCAGCTCCGCCCCGCGCGTGTCCGCGTCGAGCGCGAGGCGCCGCAGCCCGTCCTCGCTCCCGCCCAGGCCCAAAATGTTCTCTTGGAGGGCGAAGCCCGCCTCCAGATCGGAGATCAGAACCTCGCGGGTGCGGCTTTCGGGAGTGGCGCCGGGTTTGGCGAACAGCTTTCCGATCAAGGACGACTTGGCGCCGGCGGCATCGGCCGCAGCCGGAGACGAGGCCAGGCCCTCGATCAGTCTCTTGAGGCCCTGGCGCGCGGGCTCAACCTTCGCGTTCTCGCGGGCCGGGACCTCGCCCAGCAGAGCGTCCAACTTCGCGGCGCGGCTGCGAATCTCCGCCTCGGCCTTCGCGCGGGACTCCGGGCCGGACGCACTCTGCAAATCCCGGGCGGCCGCTTCCAGTTTGATCGCCTCGACTTTGGCGTCCAGCGCGCGGGATCCGTACTCCCGGTTCGCGCGCAGACGCGACTCCAGCTTCAATTGATCGGGGGTTTTCGCCTCGCCGGGGCGATTGAAGAAGCCGGCGTCCTGGACATGGAATACATCCAGGTCGCCCACTTCGTTGAGCACGCGCCGGGCCTCCGTCAGCGTCCTCGTGTCCCGCGCGTCCCGGGCCGCGTTCAGGCGGCTGGACATGGTCGAGTCGATTTCGTCGATGCGGTTGAAGATCGGCGAGCGCTTGGAGATGCCGCCGCTGACCTGGCCGATGGTCAGCGCGGGCTGGAGCGCGGCGCCGTCCATCTCGTCGCCCAGGATCCAGTAATCGCGCAGGGCGGTGCGGCCCTTCATCTTGCCCTCGGCGATCTTGGTCTTGAAGCCCTCGTAGGTGTCGAACTTGAGGCTGGAGCCGATCTTCTTGAAGGCGATGAACTCCATGCGCGCCTGCGCCTCCAGGTTGGACTGGACGGTGAGGAACATGGGCTGGACCTTGTTCTTGGCGGCGTCCGCCTCCACCAGCGGCAGAAGCCCCTCGAAGGTCAGCATGGTCTTGCCGCCGCCGGTCTTGAGCATCTGGAACAGGCGGACGGTGTTGCCCGCCCGGCCCTGCGTGGCGATGGAGCTCATCGCGCCCATCAAGCTCTCGAACTGCTCGGGCTTCCAATTGGCCAGAGCGGTGCCTTTCGAGTCATGCAGGACCCAGGGGGCCGAGGCCATGTCCCCGATGGCGCCTTTGAGCGTGGCGAAGTCGGCCTCGCTGAGGTTCGGTCGGGCCTTCTCCAAATCTTTCGTCATCGCGGCCAGCATCCGCTTGTACGGCGTCTCCACGCCGGGCCGGTCCACCGTCTCGCCGTCGGGACGGCCCTGCGACCATTTGTCCAGCGCGGTGGAGAACTCGTTGAGCATGCGCATCACGGCGGGGTTGGCCGCGTGCTCGGTCTTCAGGGCCTCCAACGACTCGTCCGCCAGCTTGCGCGTCATGGCCACGTTGTTGAAGGCGTTGAAGCGCCCTTCGATGGCGTCCAGATAGTCGTAAACGCCGGTCAAGACGTCGTACTCGGCCTTGGTCAGCTTGCCGGAGGCGTGCAGGGCGTCGGCGTCGCCGCGCAGTTCCTTGACCAGCTCGGTGTAAGGGCGCTGAGAGGACTGGTGCTCCTTCCATTCCGAAGACTTGGTCAGCGCGTCCTTCAACGCCGCGTCCAGCGCCTCGGACTTCGCCGGCGCGGCGGCCAGCGCGGCGACCAGTCCCTCCGCCGCCGGCTGGACCATGCGGTTGGCGTCCAGATAGGATTTCAGCAGCTCGCCGACCTTCCCCGCCAGCTCCTTGGGCATCGGCTTGCCCGTCTGCATTTCCGACGAGAACAGCGCGACGGCCACGTCTTTCTTGACCTCCGGGGTCACCCGGCCGAAACCCTCCACCTCGGTCCCCAGCTTCGCGTCCAGCACGCGCCCGGCGCGCGCCGGGTCGGCCAACAGCGCCTCGACGAAGTCCTGGTGGGCGACGAGACGGACCTCGTCGTTGACCTTGAGATTGACGGCGTCGGCGCCGTCTTCCATCTTCGTCACGCGGTAGAACTTCATCGGGTTGACCTGGGCCATCGTGGCGTTTTCCCCGCCCAGGCCGTGCAGCATCTGGTTCTTGATGGCCTCGCGCTTGATCTCCGAGGTCACCAGGAAGTAGTCGCTGGTTTCGGGGCCCTTGTAGGTGAACTCGAAGAACTTCTGCGACAGCGGCGTCTCGGGGGTCTTGATGAAGCGCAGACGCGCCCCGTCCGCGGCGTTGGCGATCAGGTGGTCCATCCCCAGCTCGCGGTACTGCTGGGCGCCCTCGCCGGAGCGCATGGACAGGGCGGCCTCGGTCTGAGGATGAGCGGAGTAGGCGGGAATCAGCAGCCAGGCCGGCGAGGCCAGGGCCTTCTGGCCGAAGGCGTTGGCGGCCTTGATGCGGCGTTCCTCGTTGGGCTCGGTGCGCTCGCCCCAATGATAGGCGTACTCGCTGGCCAGGCCCTCGGCCCCGTAGCTGAACAGCGAGTACTTCGCCACGTTGTCGAACATGCTCAAGCCGAACGCGGCCGTGCCTCCCAACTTCCCGGTGGCGGCCATTTTTTCGAGAAAGCCTTTCTGGACGGTCTCCTCGGCGGCGGCGGCGCCGCTCTTGCCGAAGAGCATCTTCGCGGAGCTGATCGTGGCGCCCGCGACGCCGCGGGCGCCGAACGCCTCGGCGTAGCGCATGAATCGCGTTCCGCGGAAGGCCGTGGTCGGCATCAGGTTGACGTAGCCCAGCATGGCGGGATGGAAGACGGGGATGCCTCCCACCTCGATAGGGCTGTTCGCCCACCAGATGCCGCCCTTGGCGCCGGTCCAGAAGGCGTCCACGGCCCCCCGGAAGTCGGAGTTGAACATGGAGTCGCCGGGCGTCAGACCCAAGCCCCCGATGATGGGAATGTTGATGGTCCGCGTCGAGCCCCCGTTGAACAACCGCTCCGCGGCGTCGTTGATGGTGGCCGTCTGGCCCGGACCGAGCAGCTTCGACGTGCCTTCGTCCCAGAGATGCGAGCCCAGGGTGAAGGCCCCGGAGATGCCCCCCGACATGGCCGTGAAGCTGGCCTGGCGTCCGGCGGCGGTGACGACACGAGCGCCGAAGCCGAGCATTTTCCGCAGCGCCACGTTGTTCGTCTTGCCGGCGATCATCACGGGATCGGCGTCCAACTTGCCCAGGCGGTCGGCGGTGTGGAGGAGCGATTCACGGACGAATATCGCCGGACGGCGCACCAACGCGAAGCGCGCCAAGGAAGACGACTCGCCCGCCTCCCCGGTGTACGCGGCCAAGCGGCCGGCCAGGCCGCTGGCGCCCATGCGCAGGGCCGGGGCCAACAAGGCGACGTCCACGCTCCAGGTGATGAAATTGCCGGTGGAATCCAACCACTTGTTCGTCTCGAACACGCCGGCGATGCGTTCGTGCCCCACCTTCAGCGCGGCGGAAAGCCGGGCCGAGTCCGTGATGCGCGCGGGGTCGCCGCCCAGCGCGACGGAGAACGCGCCCTTGATGGCGTCGGGGTTCATGGCGATCACGGCCTGGCGCGCGCCGGCGATGTCGCCCGCCGCGATCTGGCGCGCGATGGCCGTGTACTTCGGCTCGTCCTTCTTGATGGCGTCCATCGTGCTCCGGTAATCGCCGCCGACAAGACTGTTCGCCGCGCCGTAGAGAGGCCGGACGCCCCACCTCGACGCCCAATTCATCCAGGAGACGTCGGTCTGCTCCTTGCTCAGGTAGGAGACCGACGGAACCTCCACGAACATGGCGTAATCGGTGGACAGCTGGCCCAGTTCCCGCTGGCTGGAAGCCAGCACGGCGGAGACGTTGTCCATGTTCTCGGCGTAGTCGGACGAGTGCAGGGCGGTGCGCGTCTTCTCCAGGATGTCGGTCAGGGCCTTCAGCCGGTCCACCATCTCCTGCGCCCGCTTCTTGTAGCGCAACTTCTCCTGGACGGTCAGGTCCATGTGGTCGATGGCCTTCATCACCTGCTCCGCGTCGGGAGAGGACGGATCCAGGCGCTCGATCTGGTTCTTCACGTAGAACGACTGAGTCTCCAGCACGCCCAAGGTCAGGAAGCGCTTGGCGTACTGCTCGGCCAGGCCCAGGTTCTGGACCTGGGCGTCGGAGATGACCGGATTCACGCCGTTGCCGTCGTTCGATCCGCCCGCCTGGGCCGCCATCTGATCCACGATTTGGTCGGCGACCTTGTCGATTTGCGCGTCGGACGCCCCGGCTCCCAGCTTCGGAATCAGCCCCAGCTTCGACTTGAGCGCGTCCACCAGCTTCTTGTATTTCGTCACGCCCGCGCCCGCTTCCTGAAGGTAGTACTCGCGCTGCTTGAACTTGGCGTTGACCAGTTCAAGGACGTTGAAGTCCTGGCCGTCGTGGTTGTAGGTCTGATGACGGGCCAGCGTCTCCAGGTCCGCCTGGATGCGCTTGTCGGTGAACCACATGTCCTCGCGGTACTTGCCCGACACGCCCAGGAGCTCGGCGAGAGCGATGGTCCGGTCCCGGCGCATCCCTTCCACCAGCGCGTCGTACTGGTTCTTCATCAGGAAGTACGAATAGTCGAACATCTGAGAGTTGTAGCGGCCGGTTTCGGGGATGAACGCCACCCGCGGGGGGCGGCTCTGGTTGTAGATCCGCTGGATTTTCTGGAGCTCGCGGCTGTAGGTGGTGGCGTTGTTCTTGTTGATCCGGAAGGCCAGGCCTTTCTTGTCCCAGAACTCGAAGCCGTCCTTGGTGGGGACCTGGATGGTGTCGCTTTTCTTGGGCGCGTCCGCGACGGCGGCGCCGGTCATCGCGGCCTCGCGCTCGGCGCCGGCCTGGAAGTCGGATTCCACCGAACCATCGGCGGCGGCGGCGTCCGCCTCGCCGAAGCTTTTCTGGAAAGATTGCAGGGCGCGCTCCACGCCCTGGGCGCGCTTCTGGTCGTAGGGGCCGTTCTGGCGCAGGCGGTCGAGGGCGGGCTGCATGCCCTGCACCTCCTCGACGGCCCCGCGGGCGCCCAGGGCCGCCGTGCCGTGCGCCATGACCAGGGATTTATAAATCGCCTGACCCAGGGGGGTCAGTTTTTTGCCGTCCGTGAGGTAGGTCCGCAGGACGTCGTCGTCGCCCTTGTACACGCCCCAGGATTTCATCTGCTCCATCGCCGCGGCGGGGGTGACGGCCCGGCCGTCGCCGGCGAAGGCCGCGGGAGGAACCGCGCCGAGAACGATGGCGCCGGACAGGACCGAGGCGAGGCAGCGGCTCCAGAGGGGTTTCATGAGGACGGTCTTAACGCCATTCCTAGTTTAACAGAGGAAGACCCTCTTGTCAGGGCCCAAGGACCCCCCAAAAAAGAGGGCCCGGGACCCGGACCCCGCTAGGTCCAAAGTCCCGGGCCGCCGGCGCGGCGCTCAGGGGGTCTTGCTGTCGGTTTCGCAGGCTTTCTGGGCCTGCTCCTTCGTCACGCCGCCCCACCAGATGACGGCGCCGCCGCAGTTTCCGGCCTTGTCCTTGGCGTTCTGACCGCCCTGGGCGTCGGGCAGGACGAAGCGGTAAGCCGCGATGGCGCCCTTCGCGGCCGTGGAGCCGTGCAGAAGCATGAGCTGGGTGCTGTCGGGGAGCACGACGTCGGCCAGGCTCTGCATGGCGTAAGAGCCGGGCAGGGCCAGGCGCGACTCGCCGCCGAAGACGGGCAGGGGCTTGGTGCGCGCCGGGGCGGCGGCGGCCTTATCCTTCGCCGCGTCGCCGGTGTACTCCCCGCTCAGGTAGTCGGTCATCAGGTACACCACCTCGGAGGTCTTGATGACGCCCTTCGGAAGGGACTCGTCTTCCTTCCCCGCGTAAAGCGCGATGTGCTTGTCGTCCGACTCCTTGATCAGCTTGGCGGTATGGTTGCCCGCCATCTCCATGGTGGGCTTGAACTCGGCGCGCTCCCCGCCCACGACGGTCACGGCGGTCCCGGGACCGCGCAGTCCGGTCATCCCGGAATTGTCGCCGTTGTCTCCGGATTTGATCAAGGTCGGCCAGATCTCCATGCCGGCGTCGCCGGCGGCCAAGTAGATCAAGCTTCCGTTCCCGTTGATCACGTAGCCCTTGCCCTGGGAATGGGCGGCGACGCGCGCCGCCAGCCCGTCCTTGGGGTCCTTGAGCTTCGCGAGCTCGGACGCCGACAGGCCGAAGTAGTGGCTCAGCATGTCCAGCGCCATGCCCACGTCGGTGACGTTCTGCATTCCCACCTTCGGGTCCATGATGATGGGGTGGCTTTCCTTCTGCTGGACGTAGGCCGCCAGGTCGTTGTAGTCGAAATACTGCTTGGCGTTCGGGTACTCCAGGATCACGTAGTTGCCGAATCCGCGGATGTTCTTCAGGGGCTGGTTTCCGACGGTGAGGGCGAACGCGTACTGGTTGCCCGGCACGCCCATGCTGTTGTCGAAGAACACGTTGAAGTAGCGGTTCGAATTGGCGCCGTCCTTCTTGACGATGGTCATGATGCGGATCTTGGCCCGGGCCTCGTCGGAGAGCTCCTTGTTGCTCGCGACCTCGGTCCAGCCCGCCTTGGCGGCCAGCGCGAGCGCCTGCTCCAAGGTGGACCCTTCGGGGACGGTCGTCTGATCGGTCTGGTCGCCGGTCTGGTCTGCGGTCGTGGGTCCGGCGGGCTTGGCGGCCGCGGCGGTCGGCAACGGAGCGGGCTTGTCTCCCTCACCGGCCACCACTTTCCAGCTCTTCGACGAGTTGTCGAACTCGAAGTGATACGGCTTGCCGTCGATCTTGCCGATGTCGGGATGTCCGTCCATGGGCGCGGTCAAGCCGTCGTTGTCGATCCGAGTCACGTTGCCCATCGCCACGGGCCGCAGATAGCGCGGATCGCTCGATGAAGCGCGGTTGTCCACGTCGTCCTTCGGGAAGAACAGCACGGAGCCGTTCGCCCCGCCCTGGCCGATCGCGTAAAATTTGGGGCCGTCGGGCGAAGGGATGTTCACGATGCCGCCGCTCGCGGCCTGATCGGCGCGCGCCATCGCCAGCTTCTCCATGCTGGTGGTCAGCGCTTGGCCGTCCGGACGAGCGAAGGAGACCGTGTGCTCGCTCCCGCTCATGCCGATGCTGACCTTGTATTTCCGGCCGCCGTCGCGCAGCGAGACGGTGGAATCTCCCGATTGGGTCATGGGAATAAAGGTCGGCGCGTAGGGAGTGTTCGGATCTCCCGGGGTGATGTCCACGATGCCGATCATGTTCTGCAGGCTGCCGTCGGCCTGCTTGACGGTGTACATCTTCATGGAAATGCGGCGGAACCCGTCGTCCTTCGTGCCCCAGACGTCCTGGACCACCGCGCCGTTGATATACAAATCGTTGAAGCCGAAGCCGGCTCCGGTCGTGTCCAATGCGCCCTTGCGCGAGCCGTCCACGGTGGGCGCGGTCACGCCGGTCACGTCGTTAAGGTCCACGCTCAACTTGAGCTCGGCGGGGGTGCGGGTGTCGTTGAACACGGTGTACGCCCGGCTGGACGCGTCCACCAGGAAGGCGTCCACGGCGTCGGCGGCCCCGCTTTGCGGGATGCGCTTCTTGGCGGTCCATTGTGCGCCCGCCAGGGAAATCTCCAGCCGCTGGCGCAGCGTGGTCTTGAGGTCCTTCATCTTCGTCAAGGATGGAGACAACTGAGTCCACGCCGGCAGGCCCTTGTCGCCGGGGCCGATCACGAAATAGAGGATCGCCACGTCGGCCGGTTTATCCTTGTTCTTCTCGGGCCATTTCTTGGCCTCGTCCAAGGCCGCGGGCAGCAGTTTGGCGTCCTTGCGCAGCCCGTCCGTCAAATAGCCGCGTCCCTTGAAGTCCTTCCCCTGGACGAAGTCCGCCAGACGCTCGCCGATATCTTTAAAGGCATCGCCCTGGGTCGCCACCAGGCACGTCATGGCGTTGCGCGGATCCGCCTCGTCCTTGATCTTGGCGAGACAGTTTCCGGAAGCGGCATCGTCGGCGTACGCCGTCCTCGGCAGCAGGCACGCCGCCGAGGACGCGGCCAACAGGGCCGCCATGAGGGGATTCAGGGGTTTCATGGCGCTCTCCAGTCTTAAATCCGTCGATCCTGCTTTAGCTTAGCTCCTCCGTGGAACTTTCGCCTGGGCCTAAAGACCTATTTCTTGCCGGTCAACTTTGTCTGCGCCGCGCTCAAAGCGGTGTTGATGACGCCGATATCGCCGCCAGCCGCCTGCCACATCTTTGTATGCGCCTTCGTCACGCCCTTATCCCCGTCAAGATAATTCGTCTGGATTTCGGTCTGCTTCGTTTTATCCGGCGCGACGTCCGGCGCTGCTTCATACTCTTTCAATTTCGCCGTCGCCGTGTCGATCGACGTCTTAGCCGTAGTGGTGGCGTCCGCGGTCGCGCTGTCTTTCCCCGGCTTCGAATTATCCAGCGCTTTCGGATCCGGGGAATTCAGCGTGAACTGCGCCGCGGCGACATTGGGATTCGTATCCTTGTTCCGCAACGCGTCCGAGAAGCTCTTGAACTGACCGTTCTCGGTGATGACCCCCACAACGGAGCCTTCTTTCGGCCCGGATCCGTTCTTCGTGTCTCCCATGACCTTGACGACAGCAGAGTACACGTCGCTCGCTCCGTCCGACTTCTGTTTCGCCTGCAGAAGCGCTTGAACGTCGCCGGCATTTTTGTAGGCCGTCACGACGTCATCGTAGCTCTTGGCGATCTTGTCGAAGTTGACGCTGGTCGTGTCCTTGCCGGAGTCGCTCCGGTAAGTGGCCTGAATCGCCTTCAACTCGCTCGACGTCGGTTTGAAAGTCGCCGGAGTGAGCGCGTCCTTCTTGACCTCGCCATCCACCAAAGCCAGAGCGGCTCCCGCGTCCAAGATCGCCTGCAAGCCGTCGTCCGACGCGCTCTTAGCAGACGTGTAGGGATCCGCATCCTTTTTGTTGCTCATCACTGAATTCTTCACCCCGGGAACGGCGCCGGTCAACGTGGTGATCGCGGTATTCTGCAAGGCGGCGACCGGCTTCGTAACGCCGGAAACTCCCGCGCTCGAGCAATCTTTTGACGGCCCGTTCGCCAGTGCATCGCGCAAAGCAACGACCTGAGCAGCCTTCCCCAATACCCGATCAATCGCCGCAGCGGTGTCTCCGGCGGTCGTTCCGGCCGTGTTGGCGCCAAGGTTGCTCACGAGATTATTCTTCTCCGCCGTCAACGCGATGCAAGCCGCTCCCAAATCTGCCGCCGGGGCCGCAACGATGGAAGCCGCCGGGCCGGAGGTCGGTCCTCCCGCGGTGTTGACGGCGGAGGGGCCGTCTTTCTTCGGCGGCGCAGGAGACGCGCTCGCAGAGGACGCCCCATCCAAAGCCGTGCAACCGGTCGCTTGTTTGTTCGTATCGGGAGTCGACGGCGAGCCATCCTTGACGGTGCCGGTGCATCCGATCAACGTACCGGGCGTTCCGCCAACCTGCCACTGGACGCCATCATCGCCGCATTTGCCCACGGCGGCGCCCGAGATGGTGTTCGGACCCAGAGAAGAGCAAAACCAGCTCCCGGGATCCGATGCGGCGGTCATGCATTTCTTGAATCCCTTGGTGAACGGGCACGAGATCGTATCGCCGAGGGCGCCGCCGAGCTTGCCCGCGATGGCCTCGGCCATGGAGTTGCGCATCTTCAGCATCTCCAGCTTGTTGTCGCCGGCCTCCTGCTCCTTGGACCACAGCGCGATCTGCGCCTCCTGCATGGCCTTCTGCTTCAGGAACTCCAGGGACTCGCCCACGCTCTTGGAGCTCTTGTCCTGGTTGCCGCCCGCGGCCTTGTCGCCGCCGGCCATGCCGCCTTCGCCGGCGCCGCCGTTGCCGGAGCCGCCGGTGGGAATCTGCTGTGCCGCCGCGGCGTCCAGGGCGGTGGCCGCGGAGCCGTGGTTCATCAGGTCCCCGGCTTTGTCGCCGGCCGCCTTCAGGGCCGCCAGACCGCTCCCGCCCGAGGACTGCCCGCGCGTGCCGGCGCCTTTATAGCCGGGCATGGCGCGGACGTTGTTCAGACCTCCGCCGCCGGCGTTCGCCTTGCCGGTGACCAGGCCCGCGGACGTGATCGGACCGCCGGTCGCGGTGGAGCCGCCGGAGACCGCCCCCAGGCCGCGCAGGCCGGACGTGTTGAGCGACACCTTCGGGACCGGCAGAAGCGCCTTGGCCGCGTGGGCCGCCGCGCCGACGCCGCGGGCCCCGGCCGAGAGGGCGTCCTTCAGATCGGATTCGGAATGAGTGACCGGAGCCGTGGGCGGCGTCACCGAGGGCGCCACGGAGTTGGTGGGAGGCTGCTGCGTGGCCCCCGGACCCATGACCAGCGCGGAGGGGTCGCGCACGTTGAGCGGAGTGATCACGTCGGCGCCGCCGCCGATGGCGCTGCCCGGAGCCTGGCCGTTCACGCCCGTCTCGTACGGGCTGACGCTCCCGCTGTCGCTGAAAATGCCCCGGCTGCCGCCCTTGCCGCCGAAGCCGGCGTTCAAGGCGGAGTCCCCGCTCTCGGGGCTCATCATGAAATGCTCCGCCAGAGGAGCCATGAACAAGGTGCCCAGACCGGCCAGGATGAAGGCCAGGTCCTTCTTCTTGAACTGCTTCAGGCGGTCGAAGAGGGTGGCCCCGGCCTCCAGGCCGCGGATCTTCACCTGGGGCTTCTGCGAGTCCTTCAAAGTCGGGATCTTAGGCTGATCCATGGGGGTTCTCCTGTCTCTATTGCGGAACGCTCGTGGCGTCCGTTCCGTCGCCGGTGTTCGTGGTCGTCGCCGTCGCGTGCTGTCCGGTCTGGGTGCACTCGCTCGAGCAGCTCTGCGAGGCCGTCAGGGGACACGCGTGCATATGCTCGCAATTGACGTTCATGTACTGGCTGCACGTCGCTTTCAATTGATCGCCCAGGGCCTGGCAATGCCGGGCCTTGCTCTTGCTGCAGCCGCCGCCGCCGCAGTCCGCGGCTTTGAACTGATTGGAAAGGTCGGTCATCCGGCCGTTGATCTGGCGCTCCTGCGGAGCATAGAGGGTATCCGCGTCCTGACACTTCTGGGCGTCCTCGGACATCTTGTTCGCCTGGTTCTCGTAATTGGTCGCGTCGTCGGTGCTGGGAATATTGGGCGGCGTGGGCCCGTCGATCCGGGGGATCGTCAGGATCTCGGTATTCGTCGGCCCGACGCTGTTGCCGTCATAGATCGCCCCCGTGTTCGTCGCCGAGAACTCTCCCGGACAGGCCGGCGGAGTGCATTTCGGCGTGACGGCCAGCATCGAGCGCCCGTTGCCCTCGGCCAACTGGAAGAAGGCGGAGTTGCCGCCCAGACCCGCCGCGGCCGCCCCTTGAATGCCCCGCGCCTCGACCGCGTGGGAACGCATGGCCGACAGGCTGCCCCGCGCGGGCGCTCCGGTCCGCGCTCCCGGCGCCTTGCCCGACGTGAAACCGTTCAGGCCGATGCGCGCCAGATCGTTTTTCGTCGTGCTCGCCGCGCCGCCCGAGCCGTTGAAGAAGCCCTTCGAGGCGAAAGGCCCGCCCGACAGCGCGGCCGCGCCGCCGGCCCCGCCCGCGCCGCCGCCGAAGCCGCCCAGGCCCGACAGGCCGGCGGCGAATCCGCCCGCCCCGCCGGAGCCCGAGCCGAACAGACCGTTCATGAAGCCGCCCGCGAACGCGCTCTTCACCAATCCCTCGCGCTGGCCGCCCAAATCGCCGTCCGACAGCGCCACGGCGTCGCCGTTCTTATCGAATTTCGCGTCGTCCGGATTGACCACGCCGGCCACGGTCTGATCGGACCCGCCGGCCCCGTTCTTGCCCTTGCCCTTCCCGGACCCGCCGGCGTCCAAATCCGATTGGCTGGCCTTCACCATTCCCAACGAGTCGGGTATGGCGCCGCCCTCGCCGGCCCCGCCCGCGCCGCGGCCATGGCCGAAGAACGCGCCCCAGCCCGCCGCGCCGCTTCCCGCCTTCGCCGCGCGGAAGGCCGCCAGCAGGTCCGCGTAGGAGTCGTGACCCCCGGGGCCCAGGCCCCACTTGGACACGTCCACGCCCAGCTTTCCGGCCGCCCACGCCACGCCCGCGGCGAACCGCGCGCCTCCCGGCAGACCGGTCAGGAAGGAAGACGGCCCCAGGACCACGGTGGAAGCCAACAGGAGAACCAGAAGCAGAAGCACCAGGATCTTCCGCTCCCGCAGAAAAAGCAGGAGCAGGGCCAGAAGGCTTTTCTTCTTGTTTCTCTGAAGGAAAGTAGGAGGCATATGATTTCTCGGCTTCCCGCCCAGTGTAACGGACGCCCCCGGGCTTGTCAATCGGATACGAACGCTTTTACCGTATTTTTTCCAAGCTCCCTAATGCGTGGTTATGGGATTGACGGTGACGTTGCTGTTCAGCTCCGCGTTGGTCGTCGCCGATCCCACCGTGTTCATGTTGTCGTAGTGGGACTTCGCGGTGCTGTCGTTCGAGGGCGTGCATTGATCGAACGTGGTGCCGTTGGCCAACGCCTGGTCCGTACACGAATTGACGGCGGTCTTGAGCGCCGGATTGTCGCCGCCCATCGAGGCGGCCAAGGCGCTGCCCATGGCCTTCGCCATCGCGGCCATCTGCTGGCTCATCTGCATCATCATGTAGCCGACGCCCATGATCCCCACGCCGGCCGCGATGATCGCCGCGCCGATGATGCCGGCGCCCGGGAACGGCATGCTGCAGATCTTGATGCCGATGCCGATGATGACCGCGCCCAGCGCCAGGAGCATCATCCCCATCTGCTGCATCTGCCGCGCGGCCGCGGCCATCTGCGAGATTTGGTCCGTCGCGTTCTTGATATTGGGGTCCTGAATGCTTCCGGGGGCAGGACCGGGATCGAAGTTCGAGTTCAAATTCAAGTTGTCGTTCGTCCCGGGGCCTCCCCCCAAGTTGGTGTTTCCGCCGCTGCCGCCGCCGGTATGAGAGTCGGGAGGAGTCACCACCCCGGTGTTCGTATTCAAAGTCCCGTTGCCGGACTGCTGCTGGTCGAAAGCTCCGTTGGCCGCCTCGGCCGCGTTCTCGGCGTTGCCCGCGTTCGCCGCGTCCGCGCCGATCATGGACATGCCCTTGGCCATCTTCAACTGGCCGATGGCGCGGCTGCTCTTCGCTCGGCCGACCGTCCGCGCGGTGGCCGAGGCGCGCCTCCCGGAAGCCAGCTTCTGGCCCAGTTTGCCCTTGGAAATCGCCGGTAGGTGGGGCATTCCGGTCTTCGACAGGTCGAACTTCGGCGTGTTGCCGCCGGCGAAGATATTCTTGTTTCCGAAGTCGCCGCCCAGGCTGCTGGACAGCTTGGCCCCGCTCAAATTGTGCGCCAACCGGTCGGCCGGAGGCATCCCAGCGCCCGCGGCGTCGCCCGACCCGTCGCCTTTGTCGGCAGGGGCCTTCTTATCGTCGGCCTTGCTCTCGTCGGCGGCCTTCGCTTCGGTCTTGGCCGGAGCGTTCGTCTTGCCGGAGCCGAAGTTGAGCTCGCCGTTGCTGGCCACGCCCAGACGGTCCGCGCCGCTGCCGCGGATCTTCATATTGTCCGTGATGCCGCCCAGGTCGGGCATGGCCATGGACCCGTCGGCGCCGCCCTTCAGCAGGGCGTAGCCGATCAGGCCCACCACCGCCGCCATCAGCATGGCCGCCGCCGCGACGATGACCTTGCCCAGAACGGTGGACGTCAAGGTCGCCATGAATTCGGACGCCGCCGCCCACACCTCGCCCATCCCCAGGGACTCGGCGATGCCCGCCAGGAAGCGGGAAATACCCGCGAAAATGCCTCCGCCCTCCGCCGCGGCCGCTTCGGCCGCCGCCTGCGCCGCCGCCTCGGCGCCCAGCATGCCGGCGCCCTCGCCCATGGCTCCGCCCGCCGCGCTGGCCGCGCTGGCCGCCGCGCGCGCCCCGTTGCCGCCGGTCGCGCCGGCGAATTCCCCGGCGCCCTGGCCGCCGCTCCACGCCGCTCCGGCCTTCTTCTTCTCCTTCTTCTCTTTTTTCTTGAGATTCGGGATGTCGGCCTCGTGCGCGCCCTGGTTGGCTTTCAGAACGTCGTCGTTTTCATTGGCCATATATTTCCCTCAAGTCTTATTGCATCGAGGCGGACTTGCCTCCCGCCGCCTCGGACGCCATCGCGCCCAACGCGTTTGAGATGAATACGCCGGCCGCCATCTTCGCCATTTCGTCGGCATTGGCGTTAGCGAAAGTCTTCGGGATCTCAGCCGTCGCCGCCGTCAACGCGCCGACCGCCGTGATGATGCCGCCTTGGATCATGTCGCCGCTCGCCGCCATGATCGCGACGCCGAGCGCCATTTCCGTGATGCCGATGCCGAGAACGATTTTCGAAATGATCTCTCCGATGCTCGCGCCATAGACGGTCGCCTTGAACGCGAGGGCGATGGCCGCCAACAGCGCCACGATAACCATCAGCGCCTTGGCCAAAGTGATCATCCACTGGTAGGGCGGAGCGCCCGTCGCCGCAGGCGCCGCCGTGCTCACGCAGGTGCCGTTGATGTCCGGATTCATGCCCACGGAGCAGGCGGCCCCGCCGCTGTTGGTGATCGGCCCGCCGCTCCCGCCGCCGGGATTCGTGGGCGTGCCGCCGTCCGCGGTGGTCAGGCCGCTCCCGCCGCCGGTGGTGGTCCC
>JAGWMT010000377.1 GCA_028871595.1 Elusimicrobiota bacterium | reverse complement strand
CCGATGCGCGCCAGGCCCAGCACCAGATCCGAGGATTGCACGTCGTGCCGCGCCTGCGTGGTCAAATCAATAAAAGTATGCGTGTCGCTCTTGTCCGGCACGCCCCAGCGCACCAGCGCGTAGCGGCCGTTCGGCGTCAGCGCCATGGAGATCAGCCGCGGGAACGGCCCGATGGAGGACAGCACCGCGCCCAGCCAGGTGCGCGACTGCGCCGACCAGCCGTCGTCGCCGCGCCGCGCCAGCAGCAAGGTGCGGCCGTCGGCGGAAAACAGCACCGGGTCGCCGCGCTCGGGCAGGTCGGCGTTCTCGTCGCGCCACAGCTCCTGGCCGGACGTGCCGAAGGTCTTGAACGTGCGGTGCGACTCCAGCAGCTTGGTGCGGCCCGGGCTCCAGGTCAGCTTGCGCTCCAAGGTCCACGCGACGCGCGCGTCGGGCGAGACGCCGCCCACCGTCTCGCGCGAGACGGTGCCGAAGTCGTCGGGCTGGCGCAGCGGGATCTCCGACGCCAGCGAGCCGTCGTCGCCGTACAGCAGGAGCGAGTTGGCCTGCCGCGTCCAGCCCGGCGCCGAGCGCGAAGGCGCCATCTCCTCCAGCGGCGGCGGCGGCGCGGGAGCGTCGTCGGCCCGCGCGGGGCCGGCAAGCAGGGCGAGAGCCGCCAGCGCGGCCGCGGCGCTCACCGGACCAGGTACTCCACGATCACGCGGCCCTTGGGGCGCGGGAACGCGTGCACGTCCCAGGGATGCGTGATCGCCTGCGTGACCATGCCCGTCGGCTTGAGGATGCGGTAGCGCACCAGCAGGTCGTCGCCCTGCGCGATCGGGTCCTCGAAGGCGACCTTGAAGCCGCCGGTGGGGCGCTGGCCGACGTACACGAACACCGCGGCGTAGCGCGCGAAGTCCAGCGCCGGAGCCGCCTGGCCCAGTTCCCGCCAGCCGGCGTCCCAGGCGTCGGCGTCGTAGACGATCTGGTGTCCGTGAATCTGCGGGCCGCCCTGCTGTCCCTTCCACTCCAGGATGGTCATCTTGTCCTCCGCGGGCGCGTCGCCGCTCCCGGACGTCTTCGGCGGCCGCCGTCCCATCGCCGAGGCGGCCGTCGCCGCGGCCAGCAGGATCGCGGCCGCCAGGGTCTTATTCGTCATGCGCTCCTCCCACCACCACTTTTGGAAGGCGGATCGTCGGCTGGCCGTCGCTGACCGGGACGTTCTGCCCTTCCTTGCCGCAGGTGCCGATGCCCCAACCCACGTCCCAGCCCACGCGGTCGATGGACCTCAGGACCTCGGGACCGATGCCCAGCAGGTTGGCGTCGCGCACCAAGCGTTTGATTTTACCGTCCTCCACCCAGAAACCCTCGTCCACCTCGAAGACGAATTCGCCCGTGGCCGTGTTGACCTGGCCGCCGCCCATGCGCGTCACGAACAGGCCGCGCTCCAGGCTCTTGACGATGGCGGCCGGATCGTCCGGGCCGGGCGCGATGTACAGGTTCGACATGCGCGGGTACGCGCGGTCCGCGAACGACTCGCGCCGGCCGTGGCCGTTGGACGCGCGGCCCTCGCGCAGAGCCGTGGTGCGGTCGTACAGGTAGCCGGTGAGCACGCCCTTCGAGACCAGGGCCGTGGGCGCGGCGGTCACGCCCTCGTCGTCGAAGAAATACGAGCCGCGCTGGTAGGGCAAAGTCGGGTCGTCGATCACGGTGATCGTCTCCGGAGCGATGGTCCGGCCCATGGCGCCGCGGTAGGCGGGAGAGGAGCCTTCCTGCACGTGGTCCACCTCCAGCGAGTGGCCGATGGCCTCGTGGATGAAGGTGCCGCCGGCGGAGCTGGACAGCACCACCGGCATCTCGCCCGCCTTGGCCTTGGGCGCGCGCAGCTTGGCCAGCGCGCGCGCGGCGGCGCGGCGCGCGGCGGCGAAGGGCGCGCCGTCCTCGCACAGCTCGAAGCCGCGCTGGGCGCCGACGGACTCGTGGCCGGTCTGCAGGCGCTTGCCGTCCTCCACCACCACGGAGACGGAGAGCACGGTGGAGACCAGGTCCTGACGCGCGTCGGCGCCCTCGCTGTTGAGGACGCGGGTGCGCTTCACGCGGTCGCCGTAGCTGACGGTCACCTGGCGCACCGACGGGAACTCCGCGCGCACCACGCGGTCCAGCGCCCGCAGCAGCGCGACCTTGCGCTCCAACGGCACGGAGGCGGGGTCCAGGCGCGCGAGAGTGCGGCGCGACGCGGCCGGCTTCCAGGCCACGGGCGCGCCCTCGCCGCCGGACCACAGTCCGGCGCGCAGGCGCGCGGCGGCGGCGGGATCCGTCTCGGGGCCGCTGCCGGAGAACGTCTCCACGCGCCCGTCGCGGCGGCGCAGCAGGCGCAGGCCCAGTCCCCGGTCGGAGCCGGCGCCCACGTCCTGGACGCGGCCGTCCTCCAGCACGGCCGAGGTCCAGGAGGTCTCTTCCAGGAACGCCTCGCCGTAGTCGGCGCCGCGCAGGACGTCGCCGTAGGCGGCGGCGGGGGAGGCGTCCAGGCTCACGCGGGCCTCCGGCGCGGCCAGGTGACGGTGACCGTGGTCCCCTCGCCCAGCTTGGAGCGCAAAGTGGCGTGCCCGCCGTGGAGCTCGGCCACCTTCTTCACGAACGGCAGGCCCAGGCCCATGCCCTCCATCTGGCCGGTGAAGTCCTTCTCCACCTGGTGGAAGCGGGAGAACACGGCGCCGTGCGCTTCGGGCGGGATGCCGGGTCCCAGGTCGGTGACCGACAGGGCGGCGCGGTCGTCGTCGGCCTTGACGCGGACGGCCACGACGGGCGACGGCGTCGGGTCGAACTTGAGGGCGTTTTCCACCAGGTTCTTGACGACCTCCACCAGCATGCCCCGGTCCGCGCTCACGGTCAGGCCGCTGGGG
>JAGWMT010000046.1 GCA_028871595.1 Elusimicrobiota bacterium | reverse complement strand
CCCAGGCCGGAGGTGACGGCCATCATGAAGGCGATCCGCGGCTTGGTCAGGGAAATCCAATGCTTCATGCGTCCGCCTTCGCGCGGCGGCGTTCCACGGACCACAGCAGCCAGCCGAGCGCCGCGATCAGCGACATCGTCACGGCCAGGATGAGCACGATGAACCACCAGATGCCCCGGGAGAACCCGCTCGTGCCGTCCCCGCCGCCGAAGCACACCGCGCACGCCGAGGCGGCGCGGGGAGCGAGGAGCAGGGCGGCGGACGCGAGGGCGTTCTTCATCCGTGCAGCTTCTTCAAGGTCCAGAAGAAATAGGGGACGAGCAGGGCCATGCCGGCCCCGGCCGCGTACATCGCCCAGGGCGTGACCAACAAGGCGGCGTTGCGGCCCGACGCCCAGCGCAAGGTGAAGGCCAGGCAGAGGAACGCGGCGACGATGAAGACGCGGTGGAAGATCTTGAGGGACACGGTTATTTCTTATCCCCCGGGGTCTTCGCGCCCTCGTCGGGGTGCTGCGCCGCGATGTTCGCGTGCTCGCTGATGCGCGAGGACAGGAGGTGGAAATCGATCATCGGCATGATCATCATGAACGCGGCGGCGATCGTCACCAGCAGGACCTTGAAGATCAGCTTGTTCTCGCCCCACAGATGCATGAAGATGGCGGCGACCAGGGTTCCCTTCACGGCGGCGACCAGGAGGCCCAGCGCGATGGCCTGGGGCCGGGGGAGGTGGAAGGTGGAGATGAACACCGTCAGCCCGGTGAGGGCCAGCAGGGCCGCGAAGACGCCGATGTACAGCTTGACGTTCGGGCGGTGGTCGTCGTGGGCGGCGGAATGGGAGTTCTTGTTCTTGGACATGGTGGTCTCCGTTACAGCAGGTACAGGGCCGGGAACAGGAAGATCCAGACGATGTCGACGAAATGCCAGTACAGGCCGGCGCCCTCGACGCGTCCCAGGAACAAGGGATTCTCCCAGTGCTCTTTCTTGAAGCTCATGTACAGGAGGCCGGAGTTCACGATGATGCCGCCGAGGATATGGATTCCGTGCAGGCCGGTCATGGTGAAGTAGATCGCGTAGAACACGCTCGTGGACGGGCCGATGCCCAGGTGGAATTCATGCCCGTACTCGAACCCCTTGACGACCAGGAAGGCGAACGACAGGGCCAAGGTGGCGGCCATCCACCAGCGGAAGCCCACGACGTTCTTGTCGTAGGCCTTGGCGTAGGCCATCACGATGGTCACGGAAGACGAGATCAGAATCGCGGTGTTCAGCGTGGCCAGAGGGACATTCAACGCGTCCCAGCCCCAGGGCCACGTCGCGGAGCCCATGCGCAGGACGATGTAGGTGGTGAACAGCGTGGCGAAGAGCATGACCTCCGACGCCAGGAACAGCCACACGCCGAGCTTGGCGTTGCTGATCCCGCTGTGCGTGTCCGGATTCTCGATGGTGATCGCGTTCATGATTGCCTCAGGAGGGCTCGTTCTGCGGCCAGAAGTCGGTCTTGCGTCCGGGGACCGAGTACTCGTAGGGTCCGCGGTAAACCCGCGGGGTCTTCTCGAAGTTGCCGTGCGGCGGCGGGGAGGGGCAGGCCCACTCCAAGGTGGTCGCCTGCCAGGGGTTCTCCACGGTCTTCTCGCCGGCCCACATGCTGTGGAAGAAGTTGTAGATGAACGGCAGCTGGAACACGGCCAGGCAGTAGGCCGAGATCGTGCTGACCACGTTCATGGGCTGGACCACCACGTTGTGGAGCTGCGCGGTCGGGTTGTACAGGCGGCGGGAGGCGCCCGCCAGGCCCATGATCAGCATGGGGAAGAAGATGCCGAACATGCTGGTGACCGAGCCCCAGAAGTGGATCAGGCCCAAGGTGTCGTTCATCTTGCGCCCGTACCACTTCGGGAACCAGTAGTACGTGCCGCCCATCAGCGCGATGATGGAGCCGGTGACCACGACGAAGTGGAAGTGGCCGATCACGTAGTACGTGTCGTGCAGGTAGATGTCCGTGACCGTGAGGCCCAGCGGCAGGCCGGTCAGGCCGCCGATGCCGAACAGCGGCAGGAAGGCCAGCGCGAACAGCATGGGCACGTTGTAGCGGATGGACCCGCCCTTCAGCGAGAAGATCAGGCAGGTCAGGATGGCCACCGACGGCACCGAGATGATCATGGTGGTGACCAGGAAGAAGTTGCCCAGGACCGGGCTCATGCCGGACAGGAACATGTGGTGGGCCCAGACCAGGAAGCTCATCACGCCGATGGAGGCCATCGAGTAGACGAGCGTCTTGTAGCCGTGCAGGGGCTTGCGCGTGTTGCAGGCGATGATCTCGGCGACGATGCCCATGGGCGGCAGCACCAGCACGTAGACCTCGGGATGGGCCAGGAACCAGAACAGGTGCTGCCACAGCAGCGGCTGGCCGCCCCCGGAGTTGTGCATGGTCTTGCCCAGGATGATCAGGCCCGCGGGAAGGTAGAAGCTGGTGTGGAACACGCGGTCCATCAACTGCAGGACCGACGCGGCCTCGAGAGGCGGGAAGGCCAGCAGGAGCAGGACCGAGGTGACGAACTGCGCCCAGCAGAAGATGGGCATGCGCCACAGGGTCATGCCCGGCGCGCGCATGTTGATGGTGGTGACCAGGAAGTTGATCGCGCCCAGCAAGGACGACGTGATCAGGATCACCATGGACAAGAGCCAGACGGTCTGCCCGGGGTTGATGATGGACAGGGGCGGGTAGGACGTCCAGCCGGACTGGGCCGCGCCGCCGGGCATCAGGAACGAGGAGAGCATCAGGATGCCGCCCGGCAGGTAGGTCCAGTACGACATCATGTTCATGCGCGGAAAAGCCATGTCGGGAGCGCCGATCTGCAGGGGCAGCACGTAGTTGCCGTACGCGCCGACCGCCAGGGGCACGACGCCCAGGAACACCATGATGGTGCCGTGCATGGCGCCCAGGGAGTTGTAGAACTCGCCGCTCATCACGCCGTTCGGGGCCAGGTCGGCGGGGAACAGGTGGCCGAAGAACGGGATGGGCTGGCCGGGGAAGGCCAGCTGCCAGCGCATCAGCATCATCAGGCCGAAGCCGACCAGCAGGAAAATAAAGGAGGTGATCAGGTACTGGAGACCGATGACCTTGTGATCGACGGAGAAGACGTACTTCTCCCAGAAGGAAAGTTCGTGGTGACCGTGGCCGGGGGCGTCGTGGGACATGTTAGAAGTCCTCCGAGGGCTTCGAGGGCTTGGGCGCGGCGGGGGTGGCCGCCAGGCGCGACTTCAGCCACTTGTCGTAGTCTTCCTGCGAGTCCACGTACACGTCGCCGCGCATCAGGCTGTGGCCGAAGCCGCACAGCTGGGCGCACGCGAGCTCGTAGTGGCCGATGCGGTTGGGTTCCACCCACACCGGGATTTCCATCCCGGGCACCGCGTCCTGCTTGATGCGGAACTCCGGGACGAAGAAGTCGTGGATGACGTCCTTGCTGGTCAGCTTGATCAGCACGGGCCTGTTGACCGGCATGTGGATCTCGTTGGCGACGATGACGTCGTCGGCGGCGTCGGGGTCCTTGCGGTCGATGCCCAGGGGGTTGTTGAAGTGCACAAGATCCGGGGAGCCCTTCGCGAACGAGCCGTCGGGGCCGGGGTACTGGACGTTCCAGCCGAACTGCTCGGCGACGACGCGGATGACGACGGCGTTCTTCTCATCCGGGAACTTCATTTTAATGCTGCTCCACACCGGGAGCGCGTAGAACACGATCAAGACGATCTCGAACAGCATGACGATCAAGTCCGGGGCCAGGGACTTCAGCTCGCCGGAGTTCTTATAGAGGAGTTGGGCGAAGGGGAACTTGGAGATGGAGTCCGGAATCGAGATCTTCGCCGGAGTATCGTCGTGGTCCTCGCGCACCGCGGGGACGCCCGGGCGCTGACGGTACTTGATCAGCAGGTAGGCGAAGAAGATGCCCCACAGCACGAAGATGCCGATCATGGCGACGTGGATCACGTAGATCCCGAAATCGATCTTGCCGGCGTAGGTGGAGGCGGCGACTGGCAGTCCCCATCCGTAATTGTTCATGCGTTCCTCTCGGTCACGGTGTGCGGCGCGGGGATTCTACCATAGGCGCGCAGTCGCGCGCAAAGACAAAAAAGTCATACCAATGCAACGAAATTACCAATCCGACTTTTCGGTCGAACCGGAGCGCAAAGTCAGGACGTAATCGGCCACGGCGGAGATTTCGCCCGCGTCGAGGACGCCGCTCCACGTCGGCATGAAGACCAAGGGATCGGCGCCATGGGGGTCGGCTTTCACCGGGGAAGGCACGCCGTTCTTGATTTTCGCGACCAGTTCCGCCTTGCTGAAGCGATCAGCGGCGCCCGCCAAGGACGGGATCTTGAGGCCCGCGACGTTGTTGTTGGGATAACCGCCGGCGCCGCCTTGGCCGTGGCAGGCGACGCAGCCCGCGCGCAGGAAGATCAAACGTCCTTTCTCCACGGGATCGGCGGCGGCGTCCCACGGGCGTCCGCCCTTGGGCCAGTCCTGGCCCTTGAGCGTGACGAGATACGACACGATGGCGCCGCGGGCGGCGGGGGAGAGTTGCTTGTTGGGCATCACCGTGCCGGGCTTCCACGCGGCGGGATCCTTCAGCCACGTCTCCAGCCACGCGTCGGAATGACGGAAGCCGACCATGGTGAGATCCGGACCCACCGCGCCGCCGTCGGCACCGACGCGATGGCACGACGCGCAGCCGACCTGGGTGAAATACGCCTTGCCGGCCACGGGTCCCGTCGGGGGCTTCATCGAGCAGGCGCACACAGCGGCCAGGAGGAAGGCGGCGAGGGTCGCGCGCGTCATGGGAGGATTTTAGCAAAAAATGATAAAATGTCCCGGTCGTCATCGGAGGGGGAAACATGGGCGGACTCGGGACGTCGGAAATCATCGTCATCGCCGTCGTCGGGCTGATCCTCTTCGGGCCCAGCAAGATTCCGGAGTTCGCGCGGTCGCTCGGCCGCGCCGTCAATATGTTCAAGAAAGGCCTCAACGAGGGATTGGAAGAGGACCCGGATAAGAAGGACGCGCCGAAGAAAGACGACAACGTGAAGAAGGGCTGACCTGAAAAAACCAGTCACCGTCTTCGCCGCCGGCTGCTTCAACCGAGTCCATCCCGCCCATCTGCGCCTGCTGCGTCAGGCGCGCGCGCTGGGCGACCGCCTGGTCGTCGTGCTCTCCAACGACGCGCACAATAAAAAACCGAACGCCGTCCCGTCGGCGGAGCGGCGCGCGCGCCTTCTCGCGCTGGACGTGGCGGACGACGTGATCGTCGGCGACGCCGACGGTTTCGCCGCGACCTTGCGGCGCGTGACGCCGAATATCCTGGTGCTGGGCTACGATCAGCGCCTCCCCGACGCGGAGACCGAAGCCGCGGTGAAGGCCTTGGGCGTCGAGGTCGTGGTGATGCCCTGGTTCCCCGGCAAGGAAGATCCGTCCGCCGCGCACTGCTCCTGACCCCGCCATGACCTCCCGCGAGCGCCGCCTCTACTCCTTCTTCGCGGTCACCTATTTCGCCGAAGGCATGGCCGGCCTGGCCTACGAGCCCGTGGACTATCTATTAAAGGACGTCCTGCACCTCGGCGCCGGCCAGGCGGCGCTGTTCATCACCTTGATGACCTTGCCGCTGACGATCAAGCCGCTGTTCGGCCTGCTCACCGACCTTCTGCCCTGGGCCGGCAAGCGCCGCCGGCCGCACATGATCGGCGTGACCGTGCTGACCAGCGCGGGCTGGGCCGCGCTGGCGTTCCTGAAGGGCTACCGCTACGGCCCCTCGCTGGCGCTTCTCATTCTGATCAACGTGGGCTTCGTCCTGTCGGACATCGTCTGCGACGGCGTGATGGTGGAACGCGGCAAGGAGACGGGCCAAACCGGCCCCTACCAGGCGGTGCAGATCGGCACTTTGTACGCCACGTTGATCCTGACGGGACTGGGAGGCGGCTGGCTGGCCGCCCACGCCAGCTACAAGACCATCTTCCTGCTGGCCGCCGTCTTCCCGCTGGCCACCGCCGGCGCCGCGGTGTGGATCGACGAGCCGGACGTGGGCACGGTCCCGGAGACCGCGGCGCGGGGCTGGACGGGGATCAAGAAGCTGGTCCGCGATCCGCGCGCCTGGGCGGTGGCGGCCGCCATCTTCCTGTGGGATTTTTGCCCGTTCCTGGGCACCGCGCAGTTCTACTACCAAAGCGTCGCGTTGAAGCTGTCCCCGCAGTTCATCGGCCTGCTCTCGACCGTCGGCGGCTTCGCGGGCGTGGCCGGGGCGGCGCTGTTCGCCAAATGGTCCGCGCCCGTCGGCGGCACCGAGAAGATCGCGCGCTGGTCGGTGACCCTCGGCGGAGCGCTGACCTTGCTTTACGTCTTCTACGTCGGGCCCTGGTCCATCATGGCGCTGACCGTGATGTTCAACCTGACCGGCGTGGTGTTCCGCCTGGCCTGGATGGACCTGGCCGCGCGCGCCTGCCCCGAAGGCGCGGAGGCCACGGCCTTCGCCGCCTTCATGGCCGTGTTCAATATCGCGGCGTCGGCGTCGAACGGGATGGGAGGGGCGTTCTACGAGAAGCTGTCCGCCGCCCATAGTCCTTACGCGGCGATGGTGATCCTCTCGATGATCGGCACGGCCTGCACCTTCGCCTGCTGGCCGCTGCTCCGGTTCGCGCTCCCGCGCGACTGATCACGGCACGACGCGCCGGGCCCCGAGATACCGCGTCTTGTAGTACTTCCCGTCCAGATCCGACACCGTGACGCCTTTCGAGGACGACGCCTGGACGAAGCGCCGGTTCTTGGCGTCCACCACCATGCCCACATGGGACACGCCCACGCCGAGCGTGTTGAAAAACACCAGGTCGCCGTCGCGCAGCGCGGGCCCGGCGACGCCGGTGCCGACGCGCCACTGGTCGCGGCTGACGCGGGGGATCTTCACGCGGTTCTCGCCGTAGGTGTTGCTGGTCAGGCCCGAGCAGTCGATGCCCGCGTGCGACGTGCCGCCCCAGACGTACGGCGTGCCCAAATACGTGCGATACGTCGCGTCCAGCCCCGGCCACAGCGCGGCCAGCTTCGGGCCGGCCGGCTGCGCGGGCGGGGGGGACACGGAGCGGGCCGGCGGCTCGACGCGCGCGGGCGACTCCGTCTTGGAGGGAACCTCGACGTCGGTCCCGGGGTGGAGCGGCGCCACATAGCTCGGCGCCGGAGGCGCGGCGGGGGCGAAGGTTCCCGCGTACGCGGGAAGCCTCGGGTGTCGCTTGCGCGCCCGCGCGCGGCGGAACTCGGCCTTGGCCTGCGCGGAGATCGTCCCGGGGCCGGATTTTCCCAGCGCCATGGTCCCGAGCAGATAGGTGGCGTAGTCCTTCGCGTCGAAGCCGTCCTTCACGCCGTTGACCAGCGCCCATTTCAAGATGTCGAAGTCGGACACCGACAGGTCGCGGTTCATGGCGAAGTTGACCAGGTCGGCGGCCACCGCCGGAGGAACCTTGGCGTCCACGGCCTGGCGGTAGCCGTTGGCCCAGGCGGCGATGGTGTCGCCGGGGATTTTCTTGCGGTAGCCGTACAGCGCGATGCCCTCGACCTCCTCCGGCGGCGCGCCGCGCGACATGGCCTGGTAGGCGGCGAAGGCCACGTCGGCCATCCGCTCCGGGGGCTCCGCGTCGAAGGAGCCCTCGGTGATCACGTGGAGCACCACGGGGATGGCGGCCTTCCGGCGTTCGTCCACCACCTGCACGCCGTAGTCGGCGAAGCGCACGCGCAGGGCTTCCAGCAGGCGCGCGCGCTCGGCGTCGTCGTAGGCCCGGTCGGCGGTCAGCGCCGCGCCCAGGGTCTCCATGACGTTGCGCCGCCCCTGCGCCGCGGCGGGCGCGGACAGCAGGCCGGCGAGGAGCAGCGGGAGGAGGGCGCTCATTTCGGATTCGAGAGCTTCTTCTGGATCTCTTCGTGCATCTCGTCGCCCTGCTGCTCCATCTTGGCGATTTCGGCCGCGATCACCTCCTCGCGGTTGAAGGGCCTGCTTTCCGTGATGGTGACGGGCGCCGGCGGGGGAGCGGCGGGCCGGGCCGGAGCGGCGGCGACGGGCGCGGGAGCGGAGGCGGCGGCCGTCACGGCGGTCGCGCCGCCCCCGAAGGCCACGTCCTCGTTCTGCGCGGCCATCCAGGCCCGCGCCACGTCGGAGCGGATCGCGAAATTGACCGAGGTGATGGCCAGGCCGTCGGCGGCCTTGCGCGCCATGGAGGTGTTCACGCCCACGATGCGCCCGTTGGCGTCCAGGAGAGGTCCGCCGGAGTTGCCGCGATTGATGCTGGTGTCGGTCTGGAAGGCGTTCTTGCCCTTGACCCCGCCCACGTCGGCGACCACGGTGCTGATCACGCCCGTGGTCAAGGTCCACAGGCCGCCCTGCTCCGGGTGGCCGATGGCGGCCACGCGGTCGCCGACGGACACCGCGCGCGGGTCGTCCAGGCCGATGGGGGCCGCGCCGGGGGGCAGGCGGTCCACCTCCACCAGGGCCAGGTCCAGCGCGCGGTCGAAAGCCACCACGCGGCCGTCCACCGGGTCCTGCATGTCGCGCTTCGGGTCGCCCGTCATATGGGCGGGTTTGAAATAGACGCGGATCACCGGCCAGGGCTGATGCGTGGCGTCGCGGATCACGACGTGGGCGTTGGTCAGGATGCGCCGTCGCGCGACATCCACCACCGAGCCGGTGCCCAATTCGCCGGAGCCCTCCTCAGACGCGCACAGGATCAGCGCGACGGATTTCGAGGCCTTCTGATAGATGGTCTTCGGAACGAACGGGGCCTCGAGAGCCGCGGGGGCCGCGCCGTCGTCGAGCGCCAGCGCGGGGACGGACGCCGCGGTCGCCCCCTTGTCCTCGCGGCCGCGCAGGTCGGCCTTGGCCAAAGCCGAGAGCAGGCGGCCGGCCAGGACATGGGCCTTCACCTCGTCGGCCGGCGCCAGCTTCTTCTGCACCAGGGACTCGCGCACGGACTCCAGGGACTCGTCGAGCAAAGCGGTCCCGGGAACCACGGCCCAGCCGGGCGCGGCCGCCTCGGGCGTGGCGTCGGCGGGCGTCATGTCGCGGACGTAGCCGCCCCAGCCGGCGGCCACCAGGGCCTTGTCGTCGATCTTCGCGGCGGGCCCGGTCATCAGGGCCTTCACCGCCTCCGGGAGCGGGCGCAGGCGGGAGGCGCGGGCCCAGGCGGCCAGCGCGGCGGCCGCCTCATGTTTGGCGGCGTCGCCGCCCTCGACGGACAGCGCCTGCACGTACTGCGAGGCCGCCAGCGCGTCGTATTGGGAGGCCAGGGAGCGCGCGGCCATGTCCGAGGAATCGGGGCGCAGCAGCGCGGCGCGCAGGGCGCGGACGCGATCGGTGAGGCGCAGGTCCAGGTTCTCGCCCTGCTCGGTGGGAATGCCGCCGCGCACGGCGGCCACCGCGGTCACGCGGCGGGCGCGGCGCGCGGGTCCCTGTAGGAACCGGCGCACGTTCTGGAACAGCGACTCCACGGAGTCCGACGCGGATTTCGCCTTGGGGGCGGCCGCGGCGGCGGGACCGGCGGCCAGCAGGACGGCCAGGAGAAGGGAGTTCATGACTCGATTATGGTCCCCGCGCGGCTGTTTGTCAAGCCGCGCGAAAGTGTAGAATTCGTCCATGAAACGTCATTCTTTTTGGCTGAAGGCCGCGGCCGCGGCGGCGTTGCTGGCGGTTCTGGGACTGGGCGCGGCCCTGGTTGCCCTGAAGGCCGCTTTTCCGGAACCCAAGCTGCGCGCCTGGGCCGTGGACGCCGCCCGGCGCCAACTGGGGCGCGAGGTCAAGCTGGATCACATCTCCGCGGGTTTGGGCGGCCTGAGCCTGGAGGGCTTGAAGATCTCCGAGAGCCCGGATTTCTCGGCCGGCACCTTCCTGAGCGTGGACACGTTCCGCCTGCGTCCCAGCTGGAAGGCGGCCCTGCGCCGGAAGCTGGTGGTGGCGGCCGTGTCCGCGGACGGCCTCAGGGTCCGCGTGACGAAGGACGCCAGGGGCCGTTACAACTACGAGACCTTGGGCTCATCGGCGGCTCCGGCGGGTGCCGCCGCGGCGCCGGACCAGGGGCCGCCCGCCGAATTGAACGTTCGCCGCGCGTCGATCCGGAACGGCGCCGCGGATTACTTCGACGCGGCGACGGGCTCCTCCTGGACCGTGAGCGGACTCTCGCTCGACGTGTCCGATTTCGGGATGGGCGGGGCTTTTCCCCTGAACGTCGCACTGCGCGTCAAAGGACGCGCCGGCGGCCGCCCGGTGGACGCGCGCATCGCGTTCGACGGGACGGTGGACCTGGCGCGCGGCGACCGGGCCGCGTTCAAGGCGGACGTGAAGCGGCTGAAGGTCGAAGCCGAGGGTCTGGCGCTTGACGCGTCGGGACACGAGACCGGGCTGGACGCGCCGAAGGTCTCGTTCGACGGCAGCCTGTCCGCCTCGGGGAAGACCGTGCTGCGGGCGAAGGGAACGGCGGCGCTCGGGGAGACCTCGGAGTTCGACGTGTCGGGGACGTTCCCGGGACTGGACACCCGCCTGCTCGCCAAGTTCGCGCCGGCGGCCGGGATCCCGGCGCTGAACCTCCCGCCGGTCGACCTGGCCTTGAACGGGCGCGGCGGCGGCGGAAATTGGGACGTCAAATCCTTCCGGGCCTCGTGGAGCGGGGGGAAGGTGGAAGGTTCGGGCTCGGCGCGCGGCGTCGGCGGGAAGAAGCCGAATTACGAAGGCCGCGCCGCGTTCGGCGTGGACGTGCCCGAGATCAAACCGGGACAGTATCCTTTCTTGAAGCTGCCGCCGAAGTTGGGCGTTCCCGCGGGGCGCGTGGACGGCTCGGTCGCGCTGGCCGGAGAATCGCTGACGGTGGCCGCGTTGACGGTGAAGACGAAATACGGCACGGCGAATATCGCCGGAACGGCGAAAAACATCGGCTCGGATAAGCCCGCGCTCGACGGGAAGGTCGTGCTGGCGCTGGACCTGCCCGCCTTCCGCGCGTCGGACCTGCCCGTGGCCGTGAAGGGGCTGCCGCCGTCCTTGCTTGTGCCCGCCGCCAAGGTGAACGGCGCGGTGCGCGTGCAGGGCGACGACGTCCGCCTCGACCGCGTGACCATCGCGGCGAAGGACGCGACCATCCATCTGAACGGAACCGTGGCGAAGGCCCTGGCCGGCGACCCGCGGCCCGACCTGGACGTGGACGCCGACGTGACCTTGCCGGAGCTGACCGACAAGGACCTGCCGTTCGCGGGCGTGCCCGCCGGGCTGAAGCTGCCACCGTCGCATTGGACGGCCGAGGCGTCGGCCACTCCCGCCTTGGTGAAGATCAAAAGCCTGCGCCTGCGCACCGGGAAGAACGACGTGGACGTCTCCGGGACCGTCGCGGACCCCTTCGGACGCGGGGCCTACGACCTGATCGTCAAATGCCGCTCCTTCGTTCTGGAGGAATTGACCGCGCTGACCCCGCAGACGCGCGGCTTGAAGCTGGCCGGTTCGGGCTTCTTCGCCGTCTCGGTCACCGGCGTCAAAGAGAAGCCCGTCTACGCCGGCAAGCTCCAGTTCCGCGGCCTGGGCGCCACGGTGGCCGACCTTCCCTTCTCAGGCTTCACCGGGACCCTGTCCTTCGATGAGCGCCGCCTGGACGTGCCCAACCTGACCGGCAAGGTCGCCGACGGCACGCTGAAGATGGACCTCACGGTCAAGGACTACGCGCGCGCGCCCGACGTGGAATTGGAGGCCGACCTGGACCGTTTCGACCTGGGCCGCTGGCTGGACGCCAAGACCCAGGTCGTCGCTGATCGCGCCGCCAAGCGCGCCGCGAATCCGTCCGCGCCCCCGAAGAAGCCGCTGGCGATCAGCACGCGCGGGCATTTCAACGTGGGAACCTTGATCCACCCCAACGCGACCGTCGGCCCGGTGAAGGTCGGCTGGGACCTTCGCGGCGTGACGCCGGACCTCAAGGAACTGGACGGCGACGCGCGCCTGGAGATCGGCCCGGGCAAGATCCGCTCGGTGGGAAGCATGGCCACCCAGTCGAAGCTGATCAAGGTCCTGATCTTCCCTCTGCTCATCGCGCAAAAGATCACGCGCCTGGTGGGCGGACGCCTTTTCCCCGACTTCAACGACATCACCTTGCACGGGATCGTCGGCGACTATCTGTTCAAGGAGGGGAAAATGACCTTGCGCCGCTCGGAAATGGACTCCGACTCCGCCCAGATCTCGGCCACCGGAACCATCGACCTTCCCGTCGAGGCCCTGGACCTGCTGGTCACCGCCCAGATCGCCCGCTTCGTCCCCGTGGACGTCAGCGTCACCGGCGCCTTCGATGCCCCCAAGACCAAGGTCCACACCGGCAAGGCCCTGGCCGAAGGCGCCAAGAACCTCCTGAAAGCCCTCCAGAAACCAAACGAGGAATAAGCGGAATAGGTGTCAGGCCTACGGTTAATACGGTTATTTGGATTGACGGCTTAGTGAAGCAATAACCGTATTAACCGTAGGCCTGACACCACTTATTGGTTGGCGAAGAAGTCGTTGATGGAGGCGGTGATTTTTTCGGAGGTCTTCTTGGCGAGGGAGGCCAAGGTGCGGCGGCGGGCCTCGCCGGCGTCCACGGCGTCCTCGCGGGCGGTGACGTCGAAGCTGGCGAAGGCCTTGCCGGTGCGGCCGTCCTGCAAGGTCACCGCGGCGATGGCGCGGGAGCGCTTCCAGCGCGGGTCGCCGGCGTCCTGTTCTTGAACGTTCACCGACGCGGTCGCGGTCAAGTCGGCCTTGTCCCCGGCGGTGCCGCGCTTGGCGGAGAGGCCGGCGGCGTTGAGGCCCTCGACCGCGGCGATCTCCACGGCGTCGGAGCCCTCGCCGGTCACGGCCACCACCACGTCCAGGGCGGCCATGGCCTTCGCGGCCTCGGGCCGGACGGCCGCGGTGTCGAAGTCGCCGGACAGGGAACCGCCGCCCAGAACGCGGGAGTCGTTGGCCAGGCCGCTCCAGGCCTTGGCCAAGGTCAGCAGCTTCGCCGCCGCCTTCGCGCGCTCGAACGCGTCGGTGGAGGAGGCGAGCTGGGCCTTGTAGATCGCGGCCTCGGCGCCGATGTCGTGGGCCTTCTCGTTGACGGCGATCAGGGCCTGCTCCTTGGGCAAGGCCGCCAGAGCGTAATACCGGCCCACGGAGGAATCCTTCCAGCGCGCGACCACGTCCACGCCTTCCAGGACCTTCTCGGCGGCGGTGCGGACCTGCTCGGCGACGGTGCTGGAGAAGGAGGTGGAGGACTTGCCGTCCTTCTGGACCGTGCCCTCGGACTGGTCGCTGACGGTGTTCACGCTGACGTCGGCGGAGAACACGCGCGCCACCTCGCCGCGTGCGCGGTCGGCGGCCGTGTTCTCGTCGTCGGCGCTGCCCAGGCCGGTGATGAAGCGGGACTTCGGCCAATCGCCGCCCTGCCCGTCCACCCACGCGGGGCGCGAGCCGCCGGCGGAGGCGGCGCGCCGGCCGCCGGCGCAGGCCGACAGCAGGGCCGCGGCCAGGAAAAGCGCGGAGAGGCGGGAGCGATGGTTCATGGTCATCATAAGGCCGTCCTGTCTTGAAGATAGGCGCGTTCGCCTTTGCGGATGGTCACGTGGAAGGTGCGGGTCAGGATCACGGCGCCGGCGGCGTCGCGGTAGTTGACGACCACGTCGTGCGCGCCGGCCGGAAGCGCGAGTCGCGCCATGCGGAACTGCGCCGGCAAGGTGGCCCAGGAGCGCGTGTCGGCCACCTCGGTGGCGGCGGACAGCGCGGCGGTGGCGATCTGGGAGGCGATGGCCTGCAGGGAATTGTCTCCGTACTTGCGTCTGACCTCGTCGGTGGCGGCCTTGGCCAGGATGTACTTGATCGCGGCGCGGGCCACGGCGCGGGTCTTGATCAGGGCCTGGCGCTCGTCCAGGTCCTTGCGGGCGATGGCGGTGACGTCCTCCACCAGGCCGGTCGCGGCGGAGCGCCCGTCGCTCTCGATCTCGGACGAGGCGATCCGGTACGGGTCCGAGACGAACACGGGGTAGGCGATGGTGATCGCGTGGCCCAGGACGCCCGCGCGCAGGGCGTTGCGCGCCTGGCCGGATTGGGCCTCGTCGTTCTTGGTGGAGTTCACGGCGGCGACGGCCTCGTTCCAGGCGACCTGGAGCGAGCGGCTCTCCTTGCGCGGCCCCGTGCCGTTGGCGTGCAGGAAGATCAGCTCGCCGTCTCCGTCCGGGACGTCGGGCCCGGTCAGGGAGGGGGGGGTGGTGCCGTACACCGCCGCGTAGTTCTTGTAGGCGCGCGCCGCGTCCCGCAGGGCGATGCGGGCGTCGTCGTCCTGGCCGCCGTCGGCGTAGAGCAGGCCGGACAGGTACTGCGCGAAGGCGTCGTCCTTGTACGCGGTGCGCGAGGCGCCGTAGCGGTCGGAGTACTCCTGGAGCAGGCGGGACAGCTTGCGGATCTCCACCAGGGCGTTCTCTTTATCTCCGCCCAGCAGGTAGTCCAAAGCCCGGTAGACGTTGACCAAGGCGCGCTCGAAGCGCTCGCCCGCGTACTCCACGGTGTTGTCGTTGAGCAGAAAGCGCCCGGCCTCCTTGCTGACGCTCTTGGTGTACAGTTCGTCCATGCGCCTTTCGGCCAGCGCCAGGTTCTGGTCGCTTTCTTTATACTTGCCGCCGTCGTGCAGGACGGCGCCGAGGTCCAGGTAATAAAGCACCTGGTTCTTCTCGCCGTAGGACGAGAGCTTCGCGCCTTCGATTTTCGCCTCGGCCTTGTCGTACTTGCCCGCGGCCAGGTCCGCGTTCAGCTGCCGGCGCATGGAGGCCGACGGCCCGGAGCAGGCGCACAGGACCAGCGCCAGCGTAAAAAAGACGGCCCCTCCTCTCGGAATCGAAAGGAGGGGCCGGTGTCCGCCCATGGGCTTAGAACGTCGCCTTGGAGCGGGTCACGTACTTCTTGATCTTCTTCTCCCCGTTCCAGACGATCTGGTGGGTTTTGATGTTGAGCAGCTTCAGGTTGGTCTGGAAGAACACGACGGCCTTCCCGCCTTCCTGGTCCACGATCGAGTTGATCGTGCCGCCCAGCATGAAGTTCGCGCCGGTCTCCTGGCCGTTGGCGTTGCGGGTGTCCTCGGACGCGTGCGTGTCCTGGTCCGCCCGCTCGTCGCGGACGTCGCCGCGCTCGCTCTTCGAGGCGACGAAGTCCACCTTCCCGGAGTTGATCAGCGCGCGCTGCAGGTCCTCGACGAAGGTGTCGGTGGCGATATGCTCCGACGACTGGTTCGACACCTTGCCCACGATCACCGTGGGGTTCTTCCCGAGGTCCGTCTGCGCCTTGGAGTACCACGGCCGCGCCAGGCAGTCGGAGATCATCTCCTCCGCCACCAGGCGCGAATCCGTGTCGTTCCAATGCCCGCTGACGTCCTTGACCTGATCGGAGTCCATCCGGGTCACGGACGTGCCGCAGGCCGCCAGCGACATGACCGCGACGAGCGCGGCCGCGTGGATGGGGCGCATGGAATCAGTGCTTGGCTTCTTCGGCGTTCAGCTCGTCGAAGGCCTTCTCGGCGTTCGCTTTCACGTAGTCGCGGACCTTCGTGTCGAGCTCCTGGGACTGCGCCAGGCCGTCCTGCACCGCGGCCATGTCCAGCTTGACCAAGGCGTAGTACACGGGATGGTCCTTGTCCGAGCGGTCCACGTAGTGATCCACGGGCATCGCGCCGTGGAGGGTGAACTTGGCGAACACCTTCGAGGTCTGCGAGATCATCTGCTCCTCGCTGGCCTTGTCGCCGGCGCCCACGGAGGCGGCGTAGTTCTTGCTCAGGCCCTCGGCCATGGAGTTCATGATCTTGGCCAGCTCGACGCGGCCCTTGTCGTCCGCGGCGGGAACCGCCAGGGAGACCGAGCGCACGCCGGAGACGATGCCCACGCCGTAGAACACCTTGGCGCCGGAGGCGTCCTTGAAGGCGCCGGAGCCCTTATTGACCCAATCGGGGGCGTTGTTGACGATGGGGGACGACTTCGGCATCGAGGCGCAGGCGCCCAGAACGAAGGCGGCGGCGAGCGCGAAAGCGCATGAGGCGAGGCGGTTCATGATATATGTCCTCCTGAAATAGGGCCCTGCGGCCCGTCTTAGCGAAGTCTAACAGACGGTGGGGGCACTGTCAAGAAAATGCCATGTGACTTCGGTCATCCCGGAAATTTTGGTACGATGGCTCATGCCTTCCGTGGACGACAAGAACCTGGTCTGGCTGGACCTGGA
>JAGWMT010000376.1 GCA_028871595.1 Elusimicrobiota bacterium | reverse complement strand
GTCGCCGTGGACGCCGCCTGGATGGCCGCGCCCGCGGTGGTGAACGCCGTCGTCATCGAGCTGGTGCGCACGTTCGACACCGACACCGACAGGTTGTTGGCGATGGTCACGTCGATGTTCAGGTAGGAGGGATTGCCCACGCCCACCGCGTCGGCGCGTCCCGCCGCCAGCACCGCCAACGTCGCCAACACCGCCAGTCCCAGCCGCTTCATCGTCCGAGCCGTCGTCTTGTTTTTCATTTTGGGTTTCCTCGCGTTCAGTTATTTATTTGATTGATCAAAACGCCGTCGCCGTCACTTCTTGCCGGCCGGTTCGGCCTTCACTTCGTTCGCCGTGTCCACGAACAGGCGGTAGTAGATCCGCGTCGGGATTTTCTGCTCCAGGACCTCGAAGGTGACCAGGAACAAAAAATGCCGGCCGCGGTAGACGGGCTTGTCCGGAATCTCCAGCGTGAGGCCCATGTCGGCGATGCTGTTCCCATCGACCTTCAGAATCTCTTTGTCCGGCCGGAGCCACTGCGCGTTGGGGGCGTCCTCGAAGCCGGCGGGGGGAGTGATGACGCTCTCCCACACCGGGATCGAACGCGCCCGGAAATTCAGCGCCTGGTCGTTCGGGTTGACGATCTTGATCGAGATCTTGCGCTCCTTGCGCAGATCGACCGCGCGGCCCAGCGGGATGTCCGCCGCGGTGGCGTTGATCGGCAGGACCGTGAAGTCCAGGTTCGCCAGCTGCTCGTTCACGAATTTTTTCTTCAGCTCCTCCTCGGTGGGAGGCGTGCTGTCGATCTGCAGCATGATGTGGCTCTGCAGCCCGACCTGAAGCGCGCGCGGGTCGGTCGAATGCGTCCAGATGTCGGCCTGGAAGCGGCGCCCCATCAACGCGGGATCGTTGGGAATCGCGATGACGAGGTCGGTCATGGCCTCGCGGTTCGGCGCGACGGTGAAGGTGCTCTGCTCCACGTGCACCCAGTCCAGCGACGGCACTTCTTCGTAGCCGTCGTTGAGGCGGGTCGGACGCACCGTCGAGATCTTCAAGTCGATGTTGTCATCGCCCGTGTTCACGACGCGCATCGGCAGGTTCAGTAGCTTGTACATCGAGTAGGTCTGCCCGATCTTCAAGTTGCGGATGATGACTTCCCCGAGCGGCGTGCGCAGGCCGCTCGCCTCGGCCCGGGCGAAGCCCGCAAGGAGCGCCGCGGCCGTCAGCAGCCCTCCGACCAACTTTCTCGTTTGCATGTCTTTGATCTCCCTTTTTCTTCTTAGCGACGTCTCGCAAGTGTACCTACATAGCATCAGGCCATCCGGGGTTCGCGGCACAGTATTTGGGAAGGTCTTTTCGCAAAAGATTCACACACCAGACACCATTAAAAAAGTGTTAACATCAATACATAACACTCGATGCACACAATGCAGGGTGTTGTTCAGTGTCATCTACTATCATTTTGTGAAATTCTGGGGACCGGCGGAATTGTGCTAGAATCCAGCCGGATCGGACCCATTCGACATGACCCGAACGACCCGGCTCGGCTGGATTCTCGCGTTGGCGGGGGGACTTCTGGCCGTCGCGCCGATGCTGGCCGAGGCCTACAACCTCCCGAAATTGGTGTTCCTGGCGGCGGGCGCGGCGCTGGCCTGGGCCGGCTTGATCGCTCGCCCCGTGCGCCGGACGGCCTTGGATCTTCCGCTCGCAGTCCTGTGGGCGGTGATGCTGGCGTCGGCGTCGGCTTCCGTGGACCCGGCCGCCAGCGTCTTGGGAATGTACCCGCAGCAATTCTACGGCCTGCTTCCGCTGGCCCTGGCCACGGCCCTGTTCTACGGCGCCGCCTCCGGCGACGCGGAGGGCTCGGACGAATTCATCGCGAAATTATTGGTCGCCGTGATCGCGGTGATGTCCGCGTACGGGGCGCTGCAGTGCGCGCTGGGCCGCCCCATCCTCACTTCCGAAGATCTCCCCCAAAGGGTCGACAACCATTGGGTGCGGATCACCTCGACCATCGGCAGTCCCGTGATGTTCGGCGGCTGTCTGGCCCTGCTCCTTCCGCTCGTCATCCGTCAGGCGCTGGCCAAGCGCGCCGCCGGGGGGAGGATCGCGCTGGTCCTCGTGACCGCGGCGCTCGTGATGACCTGGGCGCGAGGCGCATGGGCCAGCGCGATCTTCTCCGCGACGGCCTACGCGTTCCTTTCCGGACGCTGGTCGATCCCGCGCCGCCATCTGCGGATGGCGGGCCTGGCCTGCGCGCTGGCCGCCGTTCCCGCGTTCCTGTTCCTCCAGCGCGAGATGAAGAAAGGCGCCAGCGACTCGATGCGGGTGGAGATGCTCAAATCCGCCGTTCCCATGATCGAGTCGCACCCCTGGCTCGGCTCGGGACCCGACACGTACATGATCCAATTGCGCCGCTTCAAGACCGACCGCTGGGTCCAGCTCACCCACCGCACCTCGGTCCTGCAGCTCAGCGCCCACAACGATATCCTGCAGGCCTGGGTCACCCTGGGCGCGGCGGGCCTGGCCGTCTATTTATGGCTGCTGGCGACGCTGTTCGTCGCGATTCGCCACGGCCTGGCCGCCCGGCCGCGCAACGACTTGCTCGCCGCGATCGCCGCCGGACTTCTGGGGCTCTTTCTGCAGGCCAAGGTCAATCCGATCACCGCCTCCAATTTGGCGGTGGCCGCCGTCCTGGCGGGCATCGCGACGCGCAAGGGAAAACCCCTGACGCGGAATTCCGGGCGCGCCGCGGCCGCCGTGACCTGCGCCGCGTGCGTCGCGCTCGCCGCCTTGCTGGTCCGGCTGGCCGGCGCCGACCTGCTGTTCCGCCGCGGCGTGGACGCCATCAACAAGGCGCGCGGGATCGACGCGCAATTCATGGGCGGAGTCGGAGAGCTCAAGCGCGCCACCGAGCTCAACCCCTGGTCGGCGGA
>JAGWMT010000375.1 GCA_028871595.1 Elusimicrobiota bacterium | reverse complement strand
GCTATCTCGAGGAATGGCTGCCGCTGAACGTGAAAAAGGATTCCACCTTGTTCGTCTATTACTCCGGCCACGGCGCGCCCGACCCGGCCACCGGGGAGGCCTACCTGGTGCCGTGGGACGGCGATCCGCAATTCCTGAAGTCCACCGCCTATCCCCTGAAGACCTTCTACTCGGACCTGGCCAAGACCAAGGCGAAAAACGTGATCGTCGCCCTGGACGCCTGCTTCTCGGGCGCCGGCGGCCGCTCGGTCCTGCCGCGCGGGGCGCGGCCCTTGGTGACCAAGACCGCCGACGAGGAGCCGGCCGGGGGGAACATCACCGTCCTGGCCGCCGCCTCCGGCGAGGAGATCACCGGCACGCTCGACTCGGTCCGCCACGGCCTCTTCACGTACTACCTGCTGCGCGGCCTGTCGGGCGGCGCGCGCGAGGCGGACGGCAAGATGACCGCGAAGTCGCTGTACGAATACGTGAAGCCCCAGGTGTCCGACGAAGCGCGGCGCCAGAACCGCTCCCAGACGCCGGTCTTCATCGGCGAAGACGCGACGCTGTAGTCCTCCGGCGGATCGACGGCTCCTTGCGCGCCAGCAGCTCCTTCAGCGCGTCGCGCAGCACCCCGTCCAGGCGCCCGTCCGGGTATTTGTGGCGCATCCGCGCGCGGACCCGTTCCAGCAGCAGGTAGAACTCCTCGTCGGCGGTGAAGGCGAATCGGATCAGGCGGGGCGGGGACTTCACGGGTTGAGGCGGAGCGACGGGACCCGCGGTCGGAAGCACGGAGACGGCGTCGGCGGAAAAAAACGGCGCGTCCATTGCCGTCCCGGCGGCCGTCGCGGGCGCCGATCCGATGAATCGCACCACGTCCTTCCGCCGATCCTGCGGACATCGCCCGGACAACAGCGCCTCCAATTGTCGCGTCCGGAGCCCCGCGGCTTTCGTCGCCAGGACGGCGATATCCGGATCAGCGACATGCGGGTGCAGGAGCGCCAATGACTCCAGCGAGAGACGTCCTTGACGCATCAGATTGAGCAAGGGCGGGAAGCCGCGGAACGCCCGCGCCGCGCGGATGCACCGATACGCGCTGCCCTCGCTCATTTTCAAACGATTGACGCAGCATTCGAACAGCGAGCCGTACTCCCGGCCGGGACACAAATCACGGCGATCGATCTCCGCCAGATGTTCGACCACGTCCGCGGCCGAACTCCTCGACCGGAAGACGAGTACGTCCATCCGGTCCAACAATTCGTCGTCGCTCAGAGACGAGATATCCGCAGGATTCACAGGATCCAGCCCTCCGACTGTTGGCGCCAACTGTCCGACGCGGGCGCCTTTCATACTTACGTTTCGACCCCCAAAATTGTTCCCTCCGAAGCGCCGCCCGAACCCCGCCGCACCGAGGGGGAATTGATATAATCTTCCCGACGCATTTCAGAGAGGAATCCATGGCCACCACCGCGACGAAGTCGGCTCCCGACGTCTCCATTTTGAAGCAGTACATCGGCGGAAAATGGGTGGAGGGATCCGCCAGCAAGGAGATCGTCTCCACCAACCCGGCCGACAGCCGCCAGGTCCTGGCGAAGCTCAAGGGCTGCGACAAGAGCGACGTGCTCAAGGCCATCGACGCGGCCGAGAAGGCCTTCCCGGCCTGGAAGGCCACGCCCGCCCCCGTCCGCGGCCGCATCCTGGCCAAGGCCGCCGCGATCGCGCGCGAGCGCAAGGAGGAACTGGCCAAGCTCATGACGCGCGAGCAGGGCAAGATCCTGCCCGAGGCGCTGGGCGAGATGGAGAAGGGCATCACCTTGATGGAGTGGTTCGCGGGCGAGGGCCTGCGCCTGGGCGGCATCGTGCAGCCGTCGGAACTGCCGCAGAACCTGCTGTACACCATCCGCCAGCCGCTGGGCGTGGTCTCCGTCATCACGCCGTGGAACTTCCCCTGGGCCATCCCGGTGTGGAAAATGTCCCCGGCCTTGGTCGCCGGCAACTGTGTCATCTTCAAGCCCGCGTCCTTGGTTCCCGCGATGGCCGTGGAGATCGTGAAGATTTTCGAGGCGGCGGGGCTTCCGCCGGGCGTGCTGAACCTGGTGCTGGGCTCCGGCTCGGCCATGGGCGACATTTTGGTTGAGGAGCCGCGCATCAAGGCGGTCTCCTTCACGGGCTCCAACGAGATCGGCAAGCGCGTGCACACCATCGCCGGCGCGCGCGGCATCAAGGTCACCTGCGAGATGGGCGGCAAGAACCCCGCCGTGGTCTGGGGCGACGCGGACCTGAAGCTGGCCCTGGGCGGCGTGATGAAGGGCGCGTTCGGCTCCACCGGCCAGCGCTGCACCGCCACCTCGCGCCTGGTGCTCGACGAGCGCATCGCCGACCAGTTCCTGGGAATGCTGCTGGCCGAGATCAAGAAGATCAAGGTCGGCGACGGCCTGGACAAGACCGTGGGCATGGGCCCGGCGGTGGACGAGAGCCAGCTGAAGACCGATCTGGAATACATCGAGATCGGCAAGACCGAGGGCGCGAAGATGCTCTGCGGCGGCAAGCGTCTGACCGACGGCGACCTCCAGCACGGCTACTTCGTGGAGCCCACGGTGTTCGACCACGTCGCGCCGAAGTCGCGGCTCTGGCAGGAAGAAGTGTTCGGGCCCGTGCTGGCCGTAGCGCGCGCAAAGACCTTTGACGAGGCGTTGGCGCTGGCCAACGACTGCCCGTTCGGCCTGACGTGCGCGGTGTACACGCAGGACCTGACCTTGGCCATGCGCTTCGTCGAGCACATCGAGGCCGGCATGGTCCACGTCAACAGCCCCACCATCGGCGGCGAGGCGCAGGTGCCTTTCGGCGGCGTGAAGGGCTCCGGCGTGGGCGAGCGCGAGATGTCGAAGGAAGGCCTGCACTTCTACACCGAGCTCAAGACCGTGTTCCTGGACTACACGGG
>JAGWMT010000045.1 GCA_028871595.1 Elusimicrobiota bacterium | reverse complement strand
TCCAGCTGAAGCGCCAGGTCCTTGCCGCCGGACTTGACGATCCGGCCGCCGGACAGCACGTGGACGAAGTCGGGAACGATGTAGTCGAGCAGGCGCTGGTAGTGCGTGACCAGCACGACGGCGCGCTTCGGGTCGCGGAGCTTGTTGATGCCGCCGGCGACGATCTTCAGCGCGTCGATATCCAAGCCCGAGTCCGTCTCGTCGAGCAGCGCCAGCTTCGGCTCCAGGACCGCGAGCTGCAGGATCTCGTTGCGCTTCTTCTCGCCGCCGGAGAAGCCCTCGTTCACCGAGCGGTTCAGGAACGCCGGGGCCATCTCCACCAGCTTGGCCTTTTCCTTGACGAACTTCAGGAACGCGCCGGCGTCCATCTCGGGCTCGCCGCGATGCTTGCGCATCGCGTTGTAGGCCGCCTTCAGGAAATACTTGTTCGACACCCCGGGGATCTCGACCGGGTACTGGAACGCCAGGAACACGCCCTCGCGCGCACGCACCTCGGGAGCCATCGCGAGCAAGTCCTTGCCCTCGTAAGTGGCGGAACCGGAGGTCACCTCGTAGCCGTCGCGGCCGGCCAGCACGTACGACAAGGTGCTCTTGCCCGAGCCGTTGGGGCCCATGATGGCGTGGACCTCGCCGGCGTTCACCGTGAGATTCAGCCCCTTGAGAATGTCCTTCCCGCCGGCCTTCGCGTTCAGATCCCTGATTATCAACATGGCAGCCCCTTAACCGACGCTCCCCTCGAGGGAGATGTTCATGAGTTTATGCGCCTCGACGGCGAATTCCAGCGGCAGCTCGTTGAAGACCTGCTTGCAAAAGCCGTTGACGATCATCCCGACCGCGTCCTCCGCGGACAGGCCGCGCTGGCGCAGATAGAAAAGCTGGTCCTCGCCGATCTTAGACGTGGACGCCTCGTGCTCGACGGTGGACGACGTGTTGTGCACTTCCAGGTTCGGGAACGTGTGCGCGCCGCACTGCGAACCAAGCAGGAGGCTGTCGCACTGCGAATGATTCCGCGCGCCGACCGCGGACTTGGCGATCTTCACCTGGCCGCGGTACGCGTTCTGGCCGTGGCCGGCCGAGATGCCCTTGGACACGATGGTGGACTTCGTGTTCTTGCCGATGTGGATCATCTTCGTCCCGGTGTCGGCCTGCTGGTAGTGGTTCGCCAACGCGACCGAGTAGAACTCCCCGACGGAGTCGTCGCCCAGGAGGATGCAGGATGGATACTTCCACGTGATCGCCGAGCCGGTTTCCACCTGGGTCCAGGAGATCTTCGAGCGCGGGCCGGCGCATTTGCCGCGCTTGGTGACGAAGTTGTAAATCCCGCCCTTGCCGTTCTTGTCGCCGGGATACCAGTTCTGGATCGTGGAGTACTTGATCGAGGCGTCGCCCATGGCCACCAATTCGACCACCGCGGCGTGCAGTTGATTTTCATCCCGCATCGGCGCCGTGCAGCCTTCGAGGTAGGACACGGAAGCTCCCTCATCGGCGACGATCAGCGTGCGTTCGAATTGTCCCGTGTCTTTCGCGTTGATCCGGAAATACGTCGAGAGCTCCATCGGGCACTTCACGCCTTTCGGGATATAACAAAAGGAGCCGTCGGAGAAGACCGCCGCGTTCAGGGCGGCGAAGAAGTTGTCGGTGTACGGCACGACGGAGCCAAGGTATTTTTCGAGCAGTTCCGGATGGTCCTTGACGGCGTCCGAGAACGAGCAAAATATGACGCCGACCTCGGACAGCGCCTTTTTAAACGTCGTCGCGACCGAAACCGAATCGAACACCGCGTCCACGGCCACGTTGGACAGCATCTTCTGCTCGTCCAGCGGAATGCCCAACTTGTCGAACGTGGCCCGGACCTCGGGGTCCACCTCATCCATCGAGGCCAGCTTCTTCTTGGGCTTCGGCGCCGAATAATAGATGATGCCGTTGTAGTCGATCTTGGGGTAGTGGACCTCGGCCCAGGTCGGCTCCTTCATGGTCAGCCAGTGCCGGTAGGCCTTCAGGCGCCACTCCAGCATAAAGGAAGGCTCGTTCTTCTTCTTGGAGATCAGGCGGACGACGTCCTCGCTGAGACCCTTGGGAATCTGGTCCGCTTCCACATCGGAAGAAAAACCATACTTATATTCCTTGTCCGCCAGGTCCTTCACGTCCTGATTGGCCATAAATCTCCTCGAAAACGACCGCTGCGTCAGTGTATCATACCTGACCTTTTTAGTCAAGAATCAAGCTTGCTTACGGCTGAGGCGAGTGCTACCCTGATTCCAGTGGAAACCATCCCCTGCCCCGGCTGTCGGACCCTCCTTGGACCGGAAATCACCGTCTGCCCCATCTGTACCCGCCCCCGGAGCAAATACGAGATCGCGCGGGCGTACGCCGCGCTGCGCGCGGCTCAGGAGCGCCGGCGGAAACGTCCTTACCAGATCGCCTTATACTCCACGGTCCTGGCACTGGCCGCCTGGGCCGCTCACGAGTACCGTACCCCGCTCATGGCCGCCGTCGCCGCCGGGCGCTCCCGCGTCGTTCGCTTCGTGGATGAGGCGCGGGACCCGGGCCGGCTCATGACCCCTGGCGCGGAGACCCCGACCCAACCCCATTTCGCCCCATCGGGCGCGCCGACGGCCGCCGGTCCGGCGCCCATCGATACCCCGGAAAAGTCGTCGTGGACCCCTCCCGAGGCGGCGCAGACCAGGACCGCGCCCCCGCCCCCGGCGCCCCGCCCGGCGCCCCCTCTCGAAGCGACGCGGGGGCGTCCGACCGGAGACCTCCCCCTCCCTGCCGTCAACGACGCCGATTGGGTCCTGCGCGGAACCGCCTACGACCTCCTGACTTTGCGCCCGGCGGCGAACATGACCTTCAACGCCCGCTCCAGCGAGGCCCGCTCAAATATTCCCGGAACGATTTTCATGACCGACGGCGACGGCCGCTACCTGGTGACTTTAAAGCGAGTGACTACCGGCGGTTACGAAATTCTGGCCGACTCGCCGAATTACGCCCCGGCGACGTACTACGAATCCGACATCCCCTACGCGGAATTGTCCAAGGACGAGCGGCAAGGCATGGCGGACAACGCGTTGTCCGGCGACGCCAACCCCACGCCGGTCACCGACATCATCGGCGAGGACGCCATCCACCGCGACCTCTTCGTCGTTCCCCGACGCTGACCGCGGCGGGAATTTTGTATCGTCTCGGGCGATGCTCGCCGCCCTCTCCCTCTCCCTCGCCGCCGTTTTGGCGGCGCCCTCCGCCGCGCAGGACCAGGCGCCCGCGTCCACCGCGACGTTCCGGGGAGTGCACTTCACCGGCTGGGCCGCGGGCTCCACGAAGGCGCGCCTGCGCTTCCGCGACCAGATGAAGGCCGCCGGCTTCAACGCGGTCGTCATCGCCCTGAAGGACTCCGACGGCCACGAATTCGTCCATGACGTGCCGTTCGCGCTCAAGACCAAGGCTTTCCTGAACGCGATCCCCGACATGCCGCGGGCCGTGCGCGACTTCAAGGACGCGGGCATCTACACCGTCGCCCGCATCGCGGTCTTCAAGGACGACCACCTGGCGCACGCGCGCCCGGATCTGGCGGTCCATTTCCCCGACGGACGGATTTGGACCAATGACAAAGGGACGGCCTGGGTGGATCCCTATCAGAAGGAGGTCTGGGACTACGTCATCGACGTCGCCTCGCGCGCGGCGGCCGCCGGCTTCGACGAGATCCAGTTCGACTACATCCGTTTTCCTTCCGACGGCAAGACCCGCCTGTGCCGCTACTCGCGCAAGGACCGCACGCCCGCGACCGACAGCGCCGCCCTTCACGAGTTCCTGGCCTTGGCGCGCGCTCGCCTGAAACCCCTGGGAGTGAAGCTTTCCATCGACACCTTCGGACTGACCGCCAGCGTGGACAACGGCATGGGGATCGGCCAGCGCCTGGACCGGATGGCCGACGAGGTGGATTACGTTTCACCGATGATGTATCCGTCGCACTACGCGAAGGGGCAGTACGGCCTCCGGAACCCGAACCGCCAGCCGTACTTGACCGTCCGCCAAGGCGTCAAGGACGCGCTCGAACGCCTGGGCGGAAAGCCCGAGCAACTGCGGCCGTACCTCCAGGATTTCTCCCTGGGCGTGCGCTACACGCCCGCTCATGTCCGCGCCCAGATCCGCGCGGCCGAGGAGCAGGGCGTGCGCGGCTGGATCCTGTGGAACGCGCAGAACCACTACACGTGGTCCGCCGTGCAAGCGGGCCCCATCGTCAAGCCCGAGCCGGAGATCCCCGCGTCGGCCCCCAAGCACGCCAAGAAATCCCGCTCCCGAAAGAAAGCCGTCGGCCTCGCGCCCGTGCCCGAGCGCCTTCCGGAAGAACGTCCGGCCGAGGCCCAGGCCCCCGACACGACTTCCGACGCGTTCGGTTCTGATCACTCACCCGAAGCCCCCTCGACCCCGGAGACCAAATGATGACCCGACTCGCCCTGATTCCGCTGCTCCTCGTCGCGCTCGCCGCGTCCGCGCCGGCCAAGACCGCGCCCGTGCCGATGCCGACCGTGCCCGCCGCGCTCGACAAGCCGCTCCCGGAAGACGCGATGGGCGTGACCATCCACCGCCTCCCCAACGGGTTGACGGTGTATCTTTCCCCGAACACGGGCCGCCCGCGGATCACGATCCGCATCGCGGTCCGCGCCGGCTCGAAGAACGACCCGGCGGAGGCGACAGGCCAGGCTCACTACCTGGAGCACATGCTGTTCAAGGGCACGACGCGCCTGGGCTCGCTCGACTACGAAAAGGAAGCCCCGCACCTGGAACGCATCAAGGAGCTTTACGAGGAGCGGGCCAAGCTCAAGGACGCGGCCGCCCGGGCGAAGATCGACAAGCAGATCGACGCGGAGAACATCGCCGACGCCGCTCTGGTCTCCCCCAACGAGATCGACCGCTTTTACCGCGCCATCGGCGGCGACGACCTGAACGCCCACACCTCCGACGAGGAGACCGTCTACGAGGTGAACCTCCCGGCGAACCGCCTCGAGGCGTGGGCGACGGTCGAGGCCGAGCGCTTCGCGCATCCCGTTTTCCGCCTCTTCCCCGGCGAGTTGGAGGCCGTGTACGAGGAAAAGAACCGCTCCATGGACAACGCGGAGAACATCCTGGAAGAGGAAGTCGAAAAGGAGATGTTCAAGCAGCATCCCTACGGAACGCAGACGACCTTGGGCACGATCGAGCACCTGAAGAACCCCTCGCTGGCGCAGATGCAGGCCTTCTACGACCGCTGGTACGTTCCCAACAACATGGCGGTCATCCTGGCCGGCGACTTCGACCCGGACACGGCGCTGAAGATCATTGCGGACCACTTCGGCTCCTGGACGCCGAAGGCCCTGCCCCCGCAGAAGACTTGGCCGCTGCCCAAGCCCAAGGGCGAGGAACGCTACGAAGTGCGCTACGAGGCCGAGGAGAAGGTCGTCGTCGCCTGGCCGACCGTCCCCGCGTCCGATCCCGACGCCGACGCCCTGACGGTCATGGACATGATCATGGACAACTCGGCGGCCGGCCTGCTGAACCTCCGCCTCAATCAAGCCCAGAAGGTGAAGGTATCCGGCTCCTATCCGACCATGCGCAACGACGCCGGCGAATGGACGATCTGGGCGGCGACGAAGAAGGGCCAGACGCCCGAGGAGGCGCTCGCGCTGCTTCTGGAGACGACCGACGCCCTCAAGAACGGGGATTTCTCGGAATCCGACATCGCCGCGGTCATCACCGACTTCGAGATCTCGCAGAAGCGCAGCCTGGAGTCGAACGACAGCCGCGCCGTCACCATGGTCAATTCGTTCATCGCGTACGAGCCCTGGGCCAAGACCGCCTCGCGCCTGGAGCGCCTGCGCCGGGTCACCAAGGACGACGTCGTGCGCGTCGCCCGCCGCTATATCGGGCCGAACCGGGTCGTCGTCTTCCGCCGCAACGGCAAGCCCGAGATCCCCAAGATCGACAAGCCCGGCTTCACCAGCCTGGACATCGATCCGACGCGGGAATCGGACTTCCTTAAAAAAGTCCTCGCGATCCCGGCGGCCCCGATCGAACCGCGCTGGCTGGTTCCGGGACGGGACTACCAGATTTCCCCGGTGGAAGGCGGCCGGATCTTCGCGGCGAAGAATCCCTACAACGACCTGTTCCAACTGAGCATCCGTTTCGAGAGGGGATCCCTCGCGGAACGCAAGCTGTGCTCGGCCCTGGAACTGCTGGAGCTTTCGGGCGCCGGTCCCTACTCCGCGGACGAATTCAAGAAGCGCCTCTACGCGCTGGGCACCTCGATCGGCTACTCGTGCGGGGAGCATTCTTCCGCGATCTACCTGGACGGAATCGACCGGAATTTCTGGCCTTCGCTGGAACTGATGAGCCAGCGCTTCGACTGGCCGAACGTCTCGAGCGGAACGCTGCAAACGATGATCGACGTGGACCTGGGAGAGCGCGCCGACGAGAAGAAGGATCCCGGCGCCGTCCAGGGCGCCCTCGGAGAGCTGGCGCAGCGCGGACGGGAGAGCTCGGTGCTCAACCGTCTCAGCGACGACGAACTGAAGAAGCTCAACCTGAATGAATTGAAGGGCATCATCCAGGATTTCCCGCACTGGCAGCGGCGCGTCGGCTACGTCGGCCCGCGCTCTCCGTCGGAAGTCGCGAAACTTCTGGAAACGTGGGGCCGCTACAAGGCTCCCCCGGCGCGCTCGCCCGTGCGCTACCTCAAACCCGCGCGCACGCGCATTCTCTTCACGAACCGCGAGATGGTGCAGGCGAAGGTCGGTCTCTCCGCCGCGGACGAGGTGTTCGATCCCGAGCACGTGGTGGACTACCTCTTCTACACCCAGTACATGGGCGGCGACATGAGCTCGGTGATCTTCCAGGAAGTGCGCGAAGCCCGCGCGCTCGCCTACAGCGCCTGGGGCGGCCATTCCACGGCCGCGCACAAGGGCGACGAGACCCAGGTTTGGGGCGCGCTCGGCTGCCAGGCCGACAAGACGCCGGAAGCCGTGGGTTTGATGCTCAAGCTTCTGGGCGACTTCCCCGCCTCGGAGAAGCGCTTCCGCGAGACCGAGAAGGCGGTGGAGGAATCCTACCGCACCGACCCCGTTCCGTTCCGGGAAATCCCCTCGAAATTAATGGAGTGGGAGGACGAAGGCATCACCGGAGGGGACCCGCGGCCGAAGCGCTTCGAGGAGGTTCTCAAGTACGCTCCCTCGGACCTGGAGGGCTTCGCGCGCCGACTGAAGAACAAGCCGATGACGGTTTGGATCCTGGGTCAGCGCGACCGCATCGGCGTGGACCGGCTCAAGGCGCTGGGCGATTTCGAGGAGAAATCGCTCTCCGACCTGTTCCCTTACTGAGCCGACTGTCCGGCCTGGCGAACCTTGCCGATGGTCGCGTCGATGGCCGCCTTGTCGGCGTCGCTCAGGTTGGATTCGTCGATCTGCTTTTGGGCGGCGTCCACCTGCTCCATCCCCACGCCCGTCGGGCCGCCGGCGGACGGGGTGACCTGCGGATTCACGTTCCGGCCCGCGAAATTATAGACCGGACCGGCGGCGCGCCCCATGAGCTCGGAGCGGTCGTTGACCCCGTAATGGATGCTCGACGCCAGGGATCCCTGCGTGGCCTTCGACAAGTCCAGCTTCGGGGAGAGCATCGGCTTATGGGCCGGCGGCGCCGGCTTCTTCGCCGGAGCGGACGCGGCGGAAGCCACCGCGGACGAATTCGCCGAGGACGACCCATCGAGATGGCGCGTCACCGACAGCTTCTTGACGGGCGTCGCCCGGGCCTGGGGATGAGCGGCCGCGGCGGGCGCGGGCGCGGTCGCCGGAACGGCGGCGGGGGCCGGCGCGTCTTCGCGATCCTCGGCGGGGAGCAACGGCGCCGGCGAGGAGGCGACGGGAGCCGCCTCTGATTGGGAAGCGCCGGAGAGAGCGGATTTCGACACAGGAACGGGGGCGGACAGGCTCGAGGTCACATCGACGGGAGCGTAGGAGGACGCCGGAGCCTTCACCGAGGCCTTGCCGTGAGGGAACATCAGCAAGGCGCCCGCGCCGACGACCACCACGAAGCCCACCAATCCGGCGCCGAGAGCCTGAATCTGAGCTTTGCCGTATTCGGTCATACCGCCCTCCCGCGTCCCCATGAGTGTAGACCCGGGAAGCCGTTCCCGCAAGATGGGAAAGCGGATTTCACGTGATTTTTACGTGTTTTACCGGCCATTTACACAGCGCGGTGGGCCAGAACCGGAGCCAATTCCTTATTTAGCTCGGCCAAGGCGGGGTCCTGAGGGAAAAGGCGCACGGCGGCCTCCGCGCGGCGCGCGGCCTCGTCCCGCCGGCCCAGGGAAACCAACGCGCGCAGGCCGTTGAGATGAAAGGCCCGCTCTCCGGGATACTTCAGAACCGCGCGCCGGCACAAGGCGGCGCAGTCCTCGAATCGACCGGTGCGTCCGTAGATCGCGGCCAAGCCCAGCCAGGCGAAGGTCTCATGCCCGCGCACGGCCAGCCACTCGCACAACGCCTCCGCTTCCCCGTACATCTCGAAGGTCAATTGGGAGGCGAGGAGGCTCTCCACGAAGCGCTCCCCCCCCTCACCGCCCAGGGCCTTCAGGCGGTGCAGGATCTGCAGGAAATGACGGCACGGGGTCCACGCGTAGCGTCCCTCCCCCAACGGCAGGCGCACCAAACGGCGCACGTCCTCAGGCCGGAACTTGCCGGCTTCGGGCATGGTCAAGAGAATGGGCTTCTCCTCCCCCTCCCAGGGCTGGAGACGCCCGAAAGAAAGACGCGCGCCCGCCGGAATCACCAGGCGGTCGATCGGCAGCTCATGGCGGACGGGCCCGTCGCCGGGCATGCGGCCATCGGCCAGGGCGCGGGCCTCGGACCAGCAGATCTCCACCGACGTGGAAGGGTCCAAGTACAGTTTCAGGCCGGCGAACCGCCGCACGCCGCGCGCCAAGGCGAACACCTGCCCGGGCATGTGCCCCATCCAAAGGAATTCCTTTCCTCTCGGGGCTTTGAGGCGGCGCGCGGCGACGAATTCGCGCACGCGGTCGCGCGCGGGAAACACGGGAACCCAAACGCCTCCCATCTCCGGATCCTTGTCGGCCCACACCGGGAACGAGGCATCCGCGCGGGTCACGCGCTTGGTCTCTCCATCCAGCAGGGGCTCATCCACCGTCAGCAGATACGTCTCGGACCGCAGAAGTTCCTTGTAAAGGGACGCGCGGCCGGCGCGCGGCTGTCGCGCCGCCCGACGGAGGAGATGCTCGAGTGTTTCGACCATGACGACAGCTTAGCCCGGCGAACAAATCGAGTCAAGACCCAGATTCTTCCCATGATTTCCGGTTCCGATGCGCTAGAATCTTATCGTGACGTTCCGCTCCCTCCCGTTCCTAGCGATCATATTGGCCGCAGCCGCGACGTCGGCCGCGGCGTCCGGCCTGTCCGCGGCCGAATACGTGAAGCGCGCGCTCGCCGCCTCGCCCGAGGTCCGGCAGGCCGAGGAGTCCTGGCGGGCCGCCGACGACGCGTACAAAGCCCAGATGTCGTCCATGCTGCTTCCCACTCTTGCCTTCACCGGCCAGGATTATCCGTACGGCGACGATCCGTCGTTGGGCTATCGGCATCACGGCTGGCGCGTGCGGGGCGGCGACATGACGTCGAACACGACCCTGAATTGGAATCTCTTCAACGGGTTCCAGGACCTTCTCAAGACGCGCTCCGCCGCCGCCGTCCGCGATTCGGCCGCGCTCGCGCTCTCGGCGGCCCGGCAGGACCGGGCCTTCGCCGCCCTGCAGGCGTTCTTCGCGCTGGACGCGCGCGCGCGCCTGCGCGACGTCGCCCGAGAGGATCTGAGGGCCCAGGAAGAGCAGTACAAACAGACCCAAGGGCTCTACCGGGACGGGTTGAAGGGCCTGGCGGACCTTTATAAAAGCGAGACCGAGTGGCACGCCAGCGAAATCCGCCTGGTGTCGTCCGAGGCCGATTACAAAGGCGCCCAGCAGCCGTTCAACTCGCTGCTGGGCCTGGCGCCGTGGGCGCCGGCCGAGGTCGCCACGGAGCTGGACCCGGGAACCACCGACCTGCCCCGCATCGAGGACGACGCGGCGCGCCTCTCCGAGCGCCGCCCCGAGATCGCGCGCGCCCTCAGCGACGAGCGGCGCGCCGAGACGTCGGAGAAGCAGTCCTTGTCCGGGATCTTCCCCAGCTTGGCGCTCAACGCGACTTGGAACCGCCAGGATACCGCGACCAGCGGCCTGCCCAGCTCCAGCCTGGGGATCCCGAACCCCAACCGTCAGGTCGGACTTTCCCTGACTTTGCCCTTCGGCTGGAACGGGGCCACGCAGGGATTCAACTACGCGGCCGCGCGCGCCGAGCGCCGCCGCGCCGCCGCCGCGGCCGAGGGAGCCCTGCGCTCCTCCCGGGACGAATTGTACGCGGCGTGGATCAACCTGGAACGGGCCACGGAGACTTACGGTCTCTCGCTCCGACAGGAGGAGATCGCCCAGCGCGGCCTGGAGATCGTCGAGGCCCAGTACCGGCAAGGCACGGCCGACGCGCTGCGCATGGCCCAGGCGCGCAGCGATCTTCTGTCGGCGCGCGTCTCGAAAGCGACCGCTCTGCAGGATATTTTCGTCAACCGCGCGGCTTACCGCCGCGCCGCGGGGGTTCCGTTATGGTGAAATCCTGGAAATTTTGGGCGTTCGTCGCCGCCGCCGCCGCCGTCGGCGGATGGGCGTGGAAGAAGCACGCGGCGGCGCCGCCGCCGGACGCCGCCGACGCCGCCGTGGTCACGCGCGGGGATCTGGAAAAGCACTTCGTGGACTCGGGCGAGATCGCTCCCAAGAACTACGTCGACATCGCGTCGCAGGTCAGCGGCCGGGTGGTGAAGATCACCGTGGACGAGGGCAGCCGGGTGCGCCGCGGAGACGAGCTGTGCGTGATCCAGCCCGGCCGCAGCGAGGCCGAGCGCTACGTGCCCACCTCCGTGGTCGCGCCGATCGACGGCGTGGTGATGCGCTATCAGCATCAGGGCAGCGGCGAGGCCAGCGCGCTCGCCCGCGTGGGCGACTACGTGACCGGCCTGGTCGAGTCCAATTCGCCGACGTACCTGATGACGGTCGCCGACCTCACGAGACTGGTCGTGCGCATGAAAATCAGCGAAATGGACGTCCTCAAGCTGCGCGAGGGAATGGAGGTCAAGGTGACCGTGGACGCCATCCCGAACGCGACGTTCCCGGCGAAGGTCAGCCTGGTCTCCCCTCAGGCCGAGAAGGACAACAACGGCATCAAGAGCTTCCGCGTGGACGTGGCGCTCGCCAAGAACGACCCGCGGCTCAAGCCGGGCATGACGGCCCGCGTCGACGGGCTCCTGGAGTCCCGCCGGAACGTGCTGAAGATCCCGCTCTCGGCGGTGTTCGAGGAGGGCGACACGAGCGTCGCCTACGTCGGCGAGGCCGGCTCCAAGGAAAAACCGCGCAAGGTGACGCTGAAGCTGGGCCTGCGCAACGAGACGGACGCCGAGCTTCTGAGCGGGCTGAAGGCCGGCGAGAAGCTGCTGACCGAGAAGCCCGTCGACAAACCCGCCTCCTAGGACCATGGCCGCGGAACCTCTCGTCGTCTGCGAGGACCTGAAGCGGAGCTACGGCGAGTACGCCGCGCTCAAGGGCGTCAGCTTCCGCATCGGGCGGGGGGAGTTCGCCGCGGTGATGGGGCCCTCCGGCTGCGGAAAATCCACTTTGCTCGCCCTGCTGGGCCTGCTCGACCGCCCGTCCGGCGGACGCTACATCCTGGGAGGCGTGGACGCCGCCGGCCTGCCCGACTCGGAGCGCACCCGGTTGCGCCGCGAGCACATCGGCTTCGTGTTCCAAGCCTACAACCTCCTGCCCCGCCTCACCGCCCTGGAGAACGTCGCCCTGCCCATGGCCTACGCCGGGGTGCCGCCGGAGGAGCGGCGCGAACGGGCCCGCAAGCTGCTGGCGCGCGTGGGCCTGGACGCGAAGAGCGCGCGGACGCCGCTGGAACTGTCCGGCGGGGAGCGGCAGCGCGTGGGCATCGCGCGCGCTCTCTCCAACGCGCCGCCGCTGCTGCTGGCCGACGAACCGACCGGCAACCTCGACTCCAAATCCAGCGCCGACGTGATGGCCTTCCTCAAGGAACTGCATTCCGAGGGCATGACGGTCCTTCTCGTCACCCACGATCCGAACATCGGCTCGGCCGCGGAGCGCGTGCTGCGTCTGAAGGACGGGCTTCTCGCTTGAACCTGGGCGAGGCGGCGCGCGCCGCGGCGCGCGAGATCCGCGTCCACAAGATCCGGTCCCTATTGAGCTTCTCGGCGATATCCGTCGGGGCGGCCTCGCTGCTCTACACGCTGGCGCAGACGCGGGGCATGCAGGAGGCCCTGCGCAAGAACATGGAGCTGATGGGGCCGGGCGCGCTGACGGTCTCCGCGAAGGAGCACTACGTGTCGCGCGGACTTTCCAAGGGCCTGACCATGGACGACGCCTCGGCCATCCGCGCCGAGATGCCCGAGCTTTATATGGTTTCCCCCTCCGCCCGGAGCTGGAACGCCCATCCCATCTTCGAGGGCAAGCGCCTGGACCATGCCTCGGCGCTGGGCGTCACGCCCGAATGGCGCAAGCGCAATTGGGTGTACCGTCTGCGCGGCCGCTTCCTCAACGAGGAGGACGTGCGCGAGGCCGCGCGCGTCTGCCTGGTGGTGGAGCCCGGCGGCTGGTTCAAGAAACCGTTCTGGGCCTCGTTCTGGAACTATCACGGGGGCTTCGATACCTTGGTCACCCGGCGCGACCTGCTCGGAAAGCGCCTGGAGTTCGCGGACCACGACTTCCTGGTCGTCGGCGTCCTCAAGCTTCCGCCCCGCGACCTGGATCCGCGCTGGGAGAAATGGGGCAACCCCTCCATCATCCTACCGTTGACTTCGTACGACGCCTACCTCGCCCAAGGGCGCCACGCGCTCGGTGCCGTCGACAAGATTCAGATCGACACCGGCGACGAGAAGACCCTAGGAGCGGCGCGGCACCGGATCGAGCAGATCCTGGAGATCCGTCATCGCGGCGAGAAGGATTTCGACGTCAAAAGCGACCGTCAGGACCTGGAGGACTCGATCCGGGACCAGAACAAGGACGTGGCCGTGGCCCTGGCCCTGGGCATCGTCGCCCTGCTGTCGGGAGGCATCGGAATCCTGAACGTCACCTTGGCGGCGGTGTATTCGCGCATGAAGGAGATCGGCGTGCGCCGCGCGCTGGGCGCGGAGCGCGCCGACGTGATCGCCCTCTTCGTCAGCGAGGCGGCGCTCCTGGGCCTCGCCGGCGGGGTGGCGGGCGTCGGTCTGGGCGCGCTCGGCATCAACACCTTGGCCAAGGCCGCCGACCGCGCGGTGATCCAGCTGGCTTGGTACCACGCGGCGGGGATGATCGCGCTGTCGGCGGCCGTCGCCGCGGTTTTCTCCGCCTACCCCGCGTGGCTGGCCTCGCGGCTGGATCCCGTCGAGGCGATGCGGGAGGAATCGTGACCCCCGGCGATCTGGTGCGGGGGGCGCTGGTGGAGATCCGCGCGCACAAGACTCGCTCGACCCTGACGTGCGCGTCGCTGGCCGTCGGCGTCGCCGCGGCGCTCTACACCTTGAGCCAGACGGCCAGCGTCAACAAAAGGTACCGGGAGTCCATCGCGCTGGTCGGCCCGGGCCGCATCGAGATCGACAAGAAGGAGGGCTACGTCTCCCGGGGCCTGTCGCACGGCCTCACCGCCGACGACGCGACGGCCATCCGCGAAAGCTTCCCCGGGCTGTACATGGTCTCCCCGTTCGCCCGCGGCTGGAGCACCAAGATGTCGTTCGGCTCGTTTCACACCGACAACATGATGGTGATCGCGACGACCGACGAATGGCGGCGGCGCGACTGGGTGTACCACCTGCGCGGCCGGTTCTACAATGCGCGCGACCTGCGCGAAGCCGCCCGCGTCTGCGTGCTGATCGCGCCCGGCGGCTGGGTGGTCAAGCCGTTCTGGGCCAAGTACTTTCCGGACACCCCGTACACCGACTATCTGAAGAAGCGCGACCTCCTCGGCGAATGGATCCGTCTCGGCGACCACGAATTCCGCGTGATCGGCGTGCTCAAGGAGCCGCCGAAGGACCAGGATCCCCGCTGGTCGCAGAACGGCTACGGCCAGGACGGGACCGCGCTGGTGCCGCTGACCACCTACCGGCGGACCTTGGTCCCGCCCTGGGTGAAGAACCCCGATTCGGTGGAGGAGATCGACGTGGACACGGGCGACGAGGCCACCGCCGCGCGCTACCGGCGCTTGATCGAACAGCTTCTCGCTTATCGCCACCGCGGGGAGATGGACTTCGAGGCGAAGGATTACCGGGAGCTGATGGCCGGCGCCATAGCGGCCATGAAACGGCGTATCGCGTCCGTGGCCGCGATCGGGATCGTCGCCATGCTGGCCGGCGGGATCGGGATCCTCAATGTGACCTTGGCCACGGTCTTCTCGCGCGTGCGCGAGATCGGCGTGCGCCGCGCGCTGGGCGCCACGCGCGGCGACGTCGTCGCGCAATTCGTGGTGGAGGCCTTGGTCCTGGGCGCGTTGTCGGGCGTCGTCGGATCCGCGCTGGGCGCGGCGGCGGTGATCTGGTTCTCGCCCAACGAGCGCCAGGCGAACTCTTTCTCGATCCTTTACGCCTTGGTCTCGACCGCCATCGCCGTGGCCGTCTCCTTCGCCTTCTCGGTGGGCCCCGCGTGGCAGGCGTCGCGGCTGGACCCGATCGAGTCCCTGCGCTACGAGTAGACGGTCCTCACCGCGTCTGGCCCCGCCCCGAAACGACGTATTTCTCGCACGTGAGGCCGGCCAGGCCCACGGGGCCGCGCGCGTGCAGCTTCTGGGTGCTGATCCCCATCTCCGCCCCCAGGCCGAACTCCCCGCCGTCGGTGAAGCGGGTGGAGGCGTTCCAATAGACCGCGCCGGCGTCTACGCATCTTAAAAATCGCTCCGCGGAACGGCGGTCTGCCGTGACGATGGCTTCCGCCAAACCCGAACCGTGACGGACGATGTGCGAAACGGCCTCGTCAAACGAACGGACGATCTTGACCGACAGGATCAAATCGAGGTACTCAGTGTCCCAGTCGGCGTCCGTCGCCTTCTTGATGAACGGCAGGATACGACGGGTATCCGGGCAGCCCCGGAGCTCGACGCCGGCGGCGGCGAAACGGCGGGCCATGGAGGGCAAAAACTTTTTCGCCACGGCTTGATGGACGATCAACGTCTCCATCGCGTTGCACACGCCGGGGCGGGACGCCTTGGCGTTGAAGGCGATCTCTTCCGCCATTTTGAGATCGGCGCGGGCGTCGACGTATGTATGACAAAGGCCCTTGTCGTGAGCGAGGACCGGAATCATCGATTCCCGCCGCACCGCCACGGTGAGGTCGGGGCCGCCGCGGGGGATGACCAAATCGATGAGCGAATCCAACTGGAGCAGACGGCGGACGGCGGCTCGGTCCGGGTCATTGACGAAACCGACGGCGCCCAATGGAAGTCCGGCGGCACGGATGCCTTCGCGCAAGGCCTCCGCAATTAGATGATTTGTCCGCACCGCCTCCTTTCCGCCGCGCAGGACCGCGGCGTTTCCGGATTTGATGCATAATCCCGCCGCGTCGGCCGTCACGCCGGGGCGGGACTCGTAAATGATGGCGACCACGCCCAACGGAACGCGCATCTTGCGGATATGCAGCCCGTTGGGCCGGCGGGCGAATTCCGTCGTTTCCCCCACCGGATCGGGCAGACGCGCGACGTGTTCCAAAGCCTTCGCCACCTGCTCGAGCCGTCCTTCATTGAGCGTCAGCCGGTCCACGAACGCCGCCGTCCGGCCCGAAATCTTCGCCGCCGCGACCTCTTTTCCGTTCGCCGTCAAGATCGCTTTCGAGCGCCGTCTCAACGCCTTGGCCATCTCGCGCAGCGCCATGTTCTTACGGGAGGTGGGGCATGTCGCGAGGAAGCGGGATGCCTCCTTCGCTTCGCGGGCCATTTTTTCGACGTCGAAATTCTTCGTCACGGCTCGAGCACCGCCATGTTGTCGCGATGCACGACCTCGTCGGCCGGCTTATGGCCCAGGACGGCCTCGATCTGCGCGGTCTTGAGCCCCCGAATCTTGCCTAGGTCCTCGGCGCCGAAGTTGGTCAGGCCGCGGGCGAACTCCACGCCGCCTTCCATCAGGCTGACCACGTCGCCGGGCGCGAACGCGCCCGAGGAAGACTTCACGCCGCTGGCGAGGAGGCTCTTGGAGCGAACGACCAACGCCTCGCG
>JAGWMT010000374.1 GCA_028871595.1 Elusimicrobiota bacterium | reverse complement strand
CACCGCGCCCACGGCCAGGCTGCCCAGCGGCGCCGTGCCCAGTACGGCGAGCATCAGGAAGCTCATCACGCGCCCGCGCTTGTCCTCGTCCACGATGGTCTGGATGATGGTGTTGCTGGCGGCCATGAGCAGCATGAAGCCGAAGCCCGCCAGCGACAGCCCGAAGCCCGCGGTGGAAGCCAGCAGCGCGCGGCCCAGCCCCGCGATCGAGCGCAGCGACGCCAGCCACAGCGCGGCAAAAAGCGCGCCCGCGCCGGAAGCGGTCATCATCAACCCAAGCATATGCGGCCCGCCGCCCACGACGCGCCCGGCGAAGATCGGGATCAGCACGCCGTACGGCACGCCCAAAAGGCACACGGCGGCCAGAAGCAGCATCAAGGTCCGGATCGGCACGGAGCCGGAGACGTAGCGCCAGCCCTCGCCCGACGCCGCGATCACCACGCCGGCGACGGCCGGACCGATCAGGCGCGCCAAATTGAACATCGAGGAATTCATCGCGATGGCGTTGGCCAGGTCCTCGCGATTCTCGATCAAGGAAATCACGAAGGATTGCCGGCAGGGCATGTCGAAGGCGTTGATCAGGCCCTGGAGCACGTTCAGCGCGATCAGCGCCGGGATCGTCATGCGGCCGGTGAACACCAAGGCGGCCAGCGCGAAGGACTGCAGCATGGACAGGACCTGCGTGGCCATCAGCAGGCGGTGCTGGTTCCACCGGTCCACGACGACGCCGGCCAGCGGCGTCAGCACGACCGACGGAATCTGGCCCGCGAAGCCGACCAAGCCCAGCATCGCCGCGGAGCCGGTGAGGCGGTAGTTCCGGTAGCGCAGGGCCCGGACCATGAAGGACCAATTCCCTTCTCGGCGCTTGGAGGCGAGCTCCGACGATTCGTGTCTCACGCCGCTTACAGTATCATACACGCGAACCGGACGGAGTCGCTCCCTAAATCCGGCGCTTGACCGCGCGGATGCCGGCACCCAGAATGGGGATTTTCTCGAACAGGGCGGAGCCGGAGTCCCAGTAATCCTGATGGTAGATCACGCGACCTTCATTGTCGAAGCGGACGTGGGAGATCCCGATCGAGCTTTGGACCTGGCCCTTATGGAACCGGCGGAAGACCACGTCCATGCGCCAGCGCACGAACACGCCCTGCGGCGTGGAGATCGTCTGCTCGACCTTGAGGCCGTAGGACGACATCGCGTCGTCCGTGGTCAGGAAGTACTTCTCCAGCGTGTCCACGTCGCGGATGGTCTTGAGCGTGTCGTTGAAGAACAGGACCGGGGCGTAGACCTTGCGGATGTCGGACTTGACCGACGCGGTGGAGAGGTCGGAGATGAAGGCCTTGAAACGCGCGACGGCGGCCGTCTCCTCGGGGCTCCCCGGCGCCGGAGAGCCGGCGATTTTCGAGTCGGTGGCGGCCAAGGCGGCCTCGTGGTCGGCGATGGGGTTGCTGACGGTCGGATGACCGGCGCACGCGGACAGAAAAACGGCGACGGCGAGAACGAATGGGCGATTCATGGCGCGTCTCCTTTTCACCACTGAGTGGAGCGCGACGCCGGATTATTACGGATGCGCCGGGCCCATGAGTTCGCGCAACAGAAACGTGTATTCGATGGCGTAGCGCTTGACGCGCTGGTCCAGGTTCGCCGCCGCGCTGTGGCCGCCTTCCGTGTTCTCGTAATAAGTCACCGGCTGCCCCGCTTCCTCCAGACGCGCGGCGAACTTGCGCGCGTGGCCGGGATGGACGCGGTCGTCCTTCGTGGAGGTGTAGATCAAGGTCGGCGGGTAGCGCGGCTCGGAGCGCACGTTCTGGTAGGGCGAGTAGCGGCGCAGGTAGGCGGCCTCGGCGGGCACGTCGGGATCGCCATACTCCCCCACCCATGAGGCGCCGGCGAGCAGATGATTGAAGCGCAGCATGTCGGTCAGCGGCACCTCGCACACCACCGCGCCGAACAGTTCCGGGCGCTGAGTGAGGACCGTGGACACCAGCAAGCCGCCGTTGCTGCCTCCCTGGATGGCCAGCTTCGCCGGCGAGGTGGCCTTCGTCCGGGACAGGTCCTCGGCCACGGCCTCGAAGTCGTCGAAGGCGCGCTGGCGGTTCTCCTTGAGCGCCGCGGAATGCCAGCGCGGGCCGAACTCCCCGCCGCCGCGGATGTTGGCCAAGGCGTACGCGCCGCCGCGCGCGAGCCACAGGCGGCCGACGGTGGCCAGGTAATACGGGTCCATGGAGATCTCGAACCCGCCGTAGCCGTACAGGAGCGTCGGCGTGGTCCCGTCGAACGGGGCGTCGGCGCGCCGGATCAGGAAATACGGGACCTTGGTCCCGTCCTGGCTCGTCGCCCAGCGCTGCACCGCGGTCAGGCCCTTGGCGTCGAAGCGCGCGGGCAGGCTGCGCCACGTCTCCGGCCGCGGCGACTTCGCCTCGCCGTCCCAGGCCAGGATGGACGTGGGCTGGAGGAAGGTCTCGGCGTTGACCAGCAGAAGATCGGAATAATCGTCGGCGCCGGCGATGCCCAAAGACGCGCCGTCCGGGAACGGCAGACGCTCCGTCGTCCAGGTCTTCCCGTCCCGTTTCGCCCGCAGAAGCTGACCCTGCACGTTGTCCAAGACCGACAGATACAGCGCGCCTCGCGCCGAGGTCGTTCCTTGAAGCGATGAACTCTCCGTCGGCCGCCACACCGTCTCCAGCGCGGAGACGCCCTGGCCCACGGGCCAGGCGATGAGCGCTCCGGCCGGCGCGGTGCTCCCGTCGATGAACCACGGCTCGCGCAGGCTGGCGAGCAGGCGGCCGTCATAGTAGCCCCGGATCTCCGCGCTTCGCGGCAGGGGAACTTCGGTCAGGCGCCCGTCGTCGCCCAGCACGAAACGGCGCCCGGTGAAGAAGGTCAGCCCCTCGTCCACCAAGGCCAGGCGCCCGCCGGCCCGGCG
>JAGWMT010000373.1 GCA_028871595.1 Elusimicrobiota bacterium | reverse complement strand
GCGGCCAATCCGGTGCTGCCTCATACCCTGGAATATCCCGGGAAAGCCGCCGACCGCAATGTGTGCGGGAACTATTGCGAGGCCCAGATTTGGGGAAAGCTGAGCTGGGCGGACGTCGATTACGTGATGATCTCGACGGCGGGCGCGGTCCCCGACTCCGTCCGGCGCTCGGGGCGTCCGGCGTACCGCTACGAGACGGCGCCCGTGACGGGTCAAACGGCTCAATTCGTCCGCGGCGAGCTCATCGCCCCTCAGGGCGGAGAAAAGGCGCCGAAGGAGGATAGCTCCTCGCCCGCCGTTTCGAATTATCTTCGCGGCGAAGCCGACGCGCGACTCGACGACGGCGAGCTCGCGCGGCGGGCCGAGTCGCCGGGACTTTCCGCGGCGGAAAAACGACGCGTTCTGGGCGATCTGGCGGTCCGGGCGAAGACCCCGGCGGTCTTGCGCGGTCTTGAGCGGTCCGCGGCCTCCCCCGACGTCGACCTTCGGGCCATGGCGCTGTACGGCTTCAGCGACCTGCCGTGGGCGGCGTTCAAGCCGCGCCTGATGGCCGCGCTTGGCGATCCCGATCCGGCGGTGCAGGTTGAGGCCGTCGGCCTGGCCTGGAACCGGCTCGGCGACCCCGACGTCGCGGAGCGGTTGGACCGGGTCGAGCGCGACCTTGAGCGGCGCCTGGGCGATGCCGCGGACGAGGGCGCGGCGGACGCGCACGAATGGCTTGGGCGCGTCCGGACGGGGGAATTGTGCGGACGGTGACCCGCGCCTACGACGGATTGTTAACAATTCCGTCAACACGGCCCCCCGTCTGTCCGTTACACTGACCCTGTGGCGGATTTTAATCCCGACGACCTGAGCCGAGAGATCGACCGTCTGTGGGCGCGCGCCGGCTCCGTCGCGGCGGACGCCCCGACGGCGGCAGCGATTCCCTCGGCGCCGTCCGTCGGGGCGACCGTCGGAGCGGAGATCGCCTGGGAGACCGTGGCCCTCCTCAAGCGTCAGCAGCACCAAAGCGAGGCGACTTGGCGCCAGGCCATGGACGCCCGCGAGGAGGCGCTGCGCGTGCTGCGCGCCCGTCTGGAGACCGCCGAGACCGAGCTCTCCCGCCTCCGCTCCCGCGCCGAAGGCGAAGACGAGCGCGGGTTGGTGGAGGCTCTGGACGCGCATCAAAAGATCGAGACCGCGCAGAAAGCGGCCGCCCTGGCCGAGGCGCGGCACGCCGAGGAGCGGCGCGCGTTGGAGCAGGCGCTGCAAAGCCTCCGCGAGCGCCTCGCGTCGGAGACCGCTCGCGGCCGGGCGTCCGAACAGCGTTGGCAGGCGCGCGAGCAGCAGTATCTGCTCGATCTGAAGGAGCTTCAGTCCCTCGCCGAGCGGCGCGAAAAAGAGGCCTCCGCCGGCGACAAGAGCGTGCGTTCCCTCGAGGCCGGCATGGGCGAGGCCAAGAACGCGCTGGAAAAGACCCTGGGCGAACTGCTCCTCGAGCGCAAGGAGAGCGAGCGCGCCCGCGGCGAGCGCGAAGCCGCGCTGAAGAAGGTGAATGAGTTGCGCGCGCACGTCGATGAGCTCTCGCGGATTTGGGAGGAGGAGCGGGCCCAGTGGCGCGAGCTATGGGACCGCGAGCGCTCCACCTGGGAATCGAAGCGCGTGGAACTGGCGCAGTGGGAGGAGAACCTGCGCCGGGAGCGCGAGACGTGGCACGCCGAGCTCAAGGCCAAGGAGAACGCCCACTTGGCCCTGGCCGAGGATCTGTCCGGCAAGATCCGGGAGACCTCGCTCGCCACCGAGAAGATGTCCGACCTGATCTCCACGTTCGACCGCAAGAGCGCCGACGGCGCGGCGCGCGAGAACCTGGCCGCCGCCCAGGCCGTCGAAGGCGCCCAGCTCTACGCGGCCCGTTCCCGGGAGCGCGCCCGGGTCCGCCGGCGCTGGACCGTCGCGGTCGCCGCGGCGGCCGCCGTTCTGGCCGCCGCCGTGCCGGCGTGGCGCGCGGCGTCCGTCTGGCGCTTCGAGACGCTCGCGTCCTATCCGGCTCCGACCGCCAACCCGTCGGCGCTGGCGCTCGACGGCGGCGTTCTGTGGATCGCCGATTGGGGCGGGCGATTGGTGGCGGTCGACGCCGCCGATCCTCGTCAGATCCTCCGTCAAGCCTCACCCGCGCCGGGCGGTCCTTACCATCCGACCGCGGTGGCCGTCGGCGGCGGGGCCCTGTGGACCCTGGATGCGGCCCAGCCGCGCTTGATCCGGGAATCCTCGACGGCACCGGAGAAAATCATGGCCGCGCGCCCCAGCCCGGGGCCCGCTCCCGCCGCCCTGGCCTTCGACGGGGAAGCCGTGTGGTCCTATGACGCCGTCGACCGCGCGGTGACCCGCCACGGCGGGGACGACGCGCCGGTCCAGTCCTATGCGCTGCCCGACGACGCCGCGCCGGACGCGATGTCCTGGGCCGACGGCCGACTTTGGGTCTATGACGCGAAGGGGCGCCGCCTGCTGATCTACGAGCTCGCCAAGGACAAGCTCGTCCGCGTCGCCGTCCAAGCGATGCCGGATCCCAACGTGCTGGGATTGGCCGTCTCCGGGACTCCGTCCGACCGCGTCGTCTACGCCCTTCTCGGCCCGTCCGGCGCCCGCGCGCAGGCCGCTATCGTCCGCTACCGGATCAAGCGGCTTCTGCCCGTTGCCCATTTTTAATATTCTGTTAACCCGATAGAAACGTCCGTGATGTACAATCAGATGAGACGCGCCTGACATCTCCCGACAACATGTTCCGACACCTGAGCCGTCCCGTTCGAGCCCTGGGCGCGGTCGCCAGCACGGCGATCGCGTCCGCCATTTTATTCGCCGCGGCTTCCGCCGCGAGCGCTCAGTCGGTCCAGGTCACCGTCAACACCGCGTGGGTGCACGCGTCCGCGTCGGGGAAGCCGTTCAGCTGCGG
>JAGWMT010000372.1 GCA_028871595.1 Elusimicrobiota bacterium | reverse complement strand
CCTCGTCGGCCTCCAGCTCCTTGCCGTTCAGTTTGAACTTGACTCGCTTAGCCATTGGGCACCCGCTTCTTGAAATCCTCGGGGAACTTCTGCTGCCAGACGCGGGCGATGACGCCCACGGTGTCGCCCAGCGCGCAGATGACCTTGCCCGTGATGTTCTCGCCCAGGCGGATCATGTTGGGCAGGTCCTCGGCCGTTCCTTTGCCGTCCAGGACGCGCTCCAGGATCTCCTGGCTCCAATAGGAGCCCTCGCGGCAGGGCGTGCACTGGCCGCAGGACTCGTGGGTCAGGAAGCGCTCCACGTTGTGCGCCACCTCGACCGCGTCCACGGTCTCGTCCAGGACGATCATGCCGCCCGCGCCCAGGAAGGTCCCCGCGGCGCGGATGGAGTCGAAATCCAGCTTCAAGTCCAGGTCCTTTTCCAGCAGCGGGGGCATGGACGTCCCCCCCGGGATCACGGCCTTGAGCTTCCTGCCGCCGGCCACGCCGCCGGCGGCGGCCAGGGCCTCGCGCAAGGTCGTGCCCATGGGGAACTCGTACACGCCGGGATTGGCGATATGACCGGAGATGGAGAACACCACGGTGCCGCCGTTCTTGGGCGAGCCGATCGCGGCGAACGCCTCGCCGCCCTCGCGCAGGATGAACGGGAGCATGGACAAGGTCATGATGTTGTTGACCACGGTGGGCCTGCCCATCAGGCCCGCCACCGTGGGGAACGGCGGGGGCTGGCGCGGCCAGGCCTTCTTGCCCTCCATGGTCTCCAGGAGCGCGGTGTCCAGGCCGGAGATGTAGGCGCCGGCGCCGCGCATGAACTTGATGGAGGCGTGCTTCGCGCAGCCCGCGTCCACGGCCTCTTTGACGGCCTTCGTCAGGATGTCGTATTGGTTCTGGTACTCGCCGCGCACGAAGATGAAGGTCTCCTTCGCGCCGACGGCGTGGGCCGCGATGAGCAGGCCCTCGATGAGCTGGTGCGGCGCGCGCGTGGCCAGCACGCGGTCCTTGAAGCAGCCCGGCTCGGACTCGTCCAGGTTCACCACCACGTAGCGCGGCCCGGGAAGCTTCTCCACGGGCGGCACCGTCCCCCACTTCGCGCCGGTCGGGAAGCCCGCGCCGCCCAGCCCGCGAAGGTTGGCCTTGAGGACCTCGGCGGTCACGTCGGCCGGGGCCATGGAGAGCGCCTTCTCGAGACCTTTATAGCCGTCCAAACGGCGATAGGTCTCCAGCTCGTGGAACTTGGGCTCGTCGAAGTGCTTCGTGAGGATCTTGGTCATTTGAGATCCTTCAACTTGGCGATGGACGCTTCGGTCGCCTTGCCTTGAAGACGGTCGTTCACGAGCAGCGCGGGACCCTGTTCGCACGCCCCGAGACATTCCATCGCTTCCCAGGAATATTTTCCATCGGCGGTCGTTTCCTTCTCTTTCGTGCCGAAGGTCTTCTCGAGACAGGACTTCATTTTATTGGAGCCCGCCAGAAAGCACGACAAACCATGGCACAATCCGACCCGGTATTTGCCCGTGGGCTTGGTCGTGAACGTCGGAAAAAATGTCGCGACGCCCCAAACGCGATTGAAGGGCAAATTGAAAATTTCCCCGACGCGCGCGGCGGCCTCGGGCGAAATCATCCGGTTCCAGTCCTGGACCGACCGAAGGGCCTCGACGAGGCCCATATTCGGATACGGATATTCCCGGGTCCAAGCCGCCAGGACCTTCTCCTGCTCGGGCGTGAAGACGCTCATCGATCCAATTCCCCCGCGATCATGTTCACCGACCCGAAGGTCGGGATGATGTCGGCGATGGACGCGCCCTTCAGCAGGCCGGGCAGGGCGGCCATGATGTACAGGCACGGCGGCCGGCAGCGCACGCGGTAGGGACCGTCGGTGTTGTCGCTGACCACGTGGAAGCCCAGCTCGCCGTTGGCCCCCTCCACCGCGGAGTAGGACTCGCCGGGCGGGATCTTGATGCCCCAGGACCACATGACCAGCTCGAAGTGATTCATCAGGCCTTCGATGTTGGTGTACGTGTTCTCCTTCGTCGGAAGACTCGCCCAACGATTCGGAGCGCGCACGCCGCCGTTCATGCCTTCGAGGGTTTGATCGACTTTCGCCGCGTATCTCTGAATGAGCTCCGTGTCGCCGCGCTTGCCCATGTCCTCCAGCTCGTAGGCGTACTTGATCTCCGCGGGCTCGAGCGAGTGCTTCCCGGCCGGGATCTGCTTGAACGCCTGCGCGATGATGCGCAGGGACTGCTCGATCTCCGCCATGCGCACCAGGTAGCGGTCGTAGTTGTCGCCGGTGGACCCGACGGGGATCTCGAAGTCGAAGCGGTCGTAAACCAAATACGGGTGCGCGCGGCGCACGTCGTAGGGCACGCCGGTGGAGCGCAGGAACGGCCCGGTGATCCCGTAGGCGACGGCGTCGGCCTTGGAGATGATCCCGGTGCCCTCCACGCGGTCCATGAAGATGCGGTTCTTGGTCAGGAGCTTGTCGCAGTCGCGCAGGACTTCCCGGACCTGCTCCGCGACCACGGCGAACTTGTCGGCGAAGTCGGCGGGCAGGTCACCCTTCACCCCGCCCACGCGCGTGAAGTTCGTGGTGATGCGCGCGCCGGTGAGCTGGTCCACCATCTGGTACAGGTACTCGCGCGCCTTGATCATGTACAGGAAAACGGTGAAGGAGCCCAGCTCCATGGCGCTGGCGCCGATGCAGGTCAGGTGGTCGGTCACGCGCGAGATCTCCGACGCGATCACGCGGATGTACTGCCCGCGCTCCGGCACCTCGATCCCCGCCAGCTTCTCGACGGCCATCACGTAGCCCACGTTGTTGATCAGCGGGGACACGTAGTTGAGCCGGTCGGTCCAGGGCACCACGTTGTTCCAGGTCTCGCTCTCGGCGTGCTTCTCGAAGGCGCGGTGCAGGTAGCCGATCTCGCAGTTCGCGTCCACGATGCGCTCGCC
>JAGWMT010000371.1 GCA_028871595.1 Elusimicrobiota bacterium | reverse complement strand
GTGACCGAATCCTTGATCATCTCCCATGCCGGGATCGGGGCCGTGTAGGCCGGATGCGCGCGGCGCGTGTACGGAAGGCCGTAGTACTCGTCCATCTTGCCTTCCGTCAACGGCAGCTGCGGCGGGGTGACGACGACGGCGCGCGCGCCGTGGCGCTGGACGACGGTCTTGGCGTTGAAGGGGCTGGTTTCCCGGTGCAGCATGTGCGCGGCCTTCAAGAATTTATCCTTATCGGCCAGAACCGCCTCGTAGCTGGGAACCTCCACCACCTCCGGACCCGTCGGAACGGTTTCCGAGGCCCCCAGCGCGTAGGCGACCCCGCGCAGGTCGCGGCACTCCTTGACCGCCATGCCGGCCTGGATCCGCCTGGCGATCTCGACGATGGTCTCCTCGCCCATGCCGTAGCAGACCAAGTCGGCCTTGGAGTCCATCAAAATGGAAGGGCGGACCTTGTCGGACCAATAATCGTAGTGCGCCATGCGGCGGAGGCTGGCCTCCACGCCCCCGGCGATCACCGTCACGCCCGGGAACGCCTCGCGCGCGCGCTGGCAGTACGGAATGGTCGCGCGGTCGGGACGGAGGCCGATTTTTCCTCCGGGAGAGTACGCGTCATCGTTGCGCACCTTCTTGTTCGCCGTGTAATGGTTGATCATCGAGTCCATGTTGCCCGCGGACACCGCGAAGAACAGGCGCGGGCGGCCGAAGCGCTTCCACGGCTCGGCGGATTTCCAATCGGGTTGGGACAGGATGGCGACGCGGAAGCCGGCTTTCTCCAATACCCGGCCGAGAATGGCCATCGCGAAGGAATAATGGTCGATGTACGCGTCGCCGGTGACGAAGACGATGTCCACGGCGTCCCAGCCGCGCGCGTCCATTTCGGCGCGCGACATGGGCAGGAAGCGGGGATCGACGCGGAGGGAGGGAGCTGACACGGCTGGGGACATTATCGCATTTCCCCGGGGAATTCGCCCTTGCGAAACCGGGGTTCCGGGGCTATTCTTCAGTCGGAGATCCCTCCATGACCCGTCTCCTGAGGCTGAGCGTCGTCGTTTGTCTTTTGTCCGCGCGGTCCCTCGCCGCGCCGGGCGCGCCCGCGTCGGGCGCGTCCGCCCCCGAAGTCCAGGCCGCCAAGGCTCAAGCCGCGGCTTGCCCGAAGGCGAAGCTCCCCGCGCCGGTCTGCCGGCAAGCCGCCGAGATCGTCTCGGCGTACGTCCTGGAGCTCAAAACCGCCGAGCGGTGCCGCGCCAAGCCCTGTCCGGTGAAGAAGGTCCAGGACATCTTCACGGCCGTGCACGCGCTGGATGTCCAGGAGAGCAAGCTTCCGGACCCCGCGCGCTCCACCGGAAACGGGCGTCCGATGCTTCGATTGAGCCTGCTGATCACCCGCCGGGCGGCCGCGGCCCTTTCCGCCGCCGACCCCAAGGCCCTGCCCCCGTTCCGCTACGATCCCGCGGTGGACGCGCCGCGCCAGGTCGAGGACGTGTGCCAGAATTTGCCCAAATATTGCTCGCACGCGCGGGCCGTTCTCGCGGCTGTGAAAACCGTGGACGCGGAAACCTCCGCGTGCGCGGCCAAGCCTTGCGGCTTCGAACAGCTCGATTCGGCGGCGCTGAAAGTCGAAGGTGCCATGAATGATTTCGAGTGGATCGCGGGGGGCAAGACCAACACGCTCGCGATCTTCAGCGTCATCAGCGACGCGGGCACGCGCCTGGCGGTCGTCCTGTCGAAAGCGGCGGCGGCACGGCTCGCGGCCCTCAACGGCGGACTGGGCTCGTTGAACAAGAGCCTGGACGGTCTGCAGCATGGCGCGCGAAGCGCCGACGCCCCGGCCCTGGAAGCCGAGGTTTCCCGCCTGACCGCGCTCTATCGCGAGGCCTCGATCACCCAGGACCGCGCCGCCTCCTTCTTGCACGACGTTGCCAAGTCCGCCGGACCGCGCGAAAAGATCAACGAGGCGGCCGCCGGCCTGGCCTCCTCGCGCTCGCGCCTGCTGGCCTTGGAGGCCGCCCGCGGGCTGGGGCGCCCCTCCGGCGACGACGTCGCCGTGTATGCCGGCGGCCCCTCCGCGAAGCCGCGCGTCGCGTTCACGGCCAAGGGTCCCGGCGCCGCGCCCGGGGCGCTGCTCGACCGCCGCACCATCCCCGCCCCCGCGCCGCGCGACGGACGGGCGCCGCCTATCCTTGCGGTCGCCCCCGGCCCGCTCGAACTGCTCGCGAATCTGGTCTCCGACGATCCGCTCAAGCGCGCGGACGCGCGGCGCCGCGTGGGAATGAGCTCCACCGTGGGCTCCCCCTCGAGCCGCGCGGCGCTCGTCCATGAACAGAAATTCGAGGACACCTGCGCCGTCGTCAGCCAGCAGGAAGTCCTGATGTCCCTGCATCTGTTGCCCACCGGCGACCCGGTCAAGCAGGAGACCCTGCTCCGCGAGGAAGCCCGCAAGCGCGGCTTCTACAATCAAGGCACGCCCGCCGATTTCGAGGCCGACCTGCTCGTCGACCGCGGCGTCCTGGTCGCCAAGCAGCGGGGAGCGCCCCTGAGCGCGCTCGACGCGGCCGTGCGCCGCGGCGGCCTGGTGATCGCCAGCGTGGACGCCCGCTACATTTGGAATCAGAAAGCGGCCCGGCCCCTGGGCCACGCGATCGTCGTCACCGGGGCGGAGATCGACCGTTGGAGCGGCAAGACCGTGGGTTACTATATCAACGACAGCGGCGACAGCCCGCCCGGCCGGGGGCGATTCATCCCGATCGAGACTTTCCAGAAGGCCTGGGATCATCACACGCAAATCTACGCGGAGGTCCGTTGAAAAAGATTTGGCTCCTGCTCATCGCCGCCGCCGCGGCCTGCTCGAACCCCGCGCCGCCCCCCGCGCCCGTCGCGCCGGGACCGCTGGAGTCGGCCTCGCGCGGCCTGCTGGCGTCTCCGCAGTGCGCGCGGCTGATCCCGCAGGAATGGTCCCCGTCTTT
>JAGWMT010000370.1 GCA_028871595.1 Elusimicrobiota bacterium | reverse complement strand
CCCCAGAAGGCGAGGGGCAGGGCCAAGGAGGTCAGGCCGACGAAGGAGTACTTCATCCAGCCGCGGTCGGTCAGGCGCGTGGAGACCGCGTACAGGCCGCCGGCGATCGCCATGCCGACCGCCGCCATGGCCAGGTTCGCCGGGAAGAGATACAGGCCCATCCACGCGCCCAGGGCGCCCAAGAGCGTCGCGCGGACCACGGTGTTCCACTTGCCGGGCAGATTCAGCATGGTGGAGCCGGCCAGGAGCTGGCCGAAGAACAGCGCGCCCTGAAGCTGGCCTTGGAGCGCGCCGCCGCCCTTGAGCTCGCGGGCGGCGAACGGGATTAAGATGGAGCCGACCGGATAAACCACGAACGCGTAGGCCATGCTCAGCAAGGAGCCCGTGCGCAGGACCGGGTTCTTCAACAGACGGCGCAGGCCGTCGGAGGTGGCGGCCAGGCCGACCAACGCCGCGCCCACCAGCGGGAGCGCGGCGAACTGCGGGAACACCGGGTGCAGAAGCGCGTACGCCCCCGCGCCCGCGGCCAGCAGGCCGGTCCAGATCGCGAAATTGCGGCGGCTTTCGGGGGCCTTCTCGGCGGCCGCGGCCGGCGCGGGCGCCTTGCGCACGGCGACGTTCGGAATGGTCAGCCACTGGATCACGGTGGCCACCGCGCCCAAGCCCGCGCTGACGGCGAAGACGGTGGACAGCCCCGGCAGCAGGCCGAAGGAAGAGACGAAATGGTCCACCCAGCGGCCGGAGAGCAGGAAGATGCCCATCAGGACGTTCAGCCCGATGAAATTGATGTTGGCGGCCGCGTTCAGGACCGGCAGGCGCTTGGGGTCCGCGCCCGCCAGGGCGGGCATCATCTTGTCCTCGGCCACCATGGAGCTGGCGACGTTCCAGCTCGTGACCAGGGCCACTCCCAACAGGGGCCAGAAGGTGGCCGCGTGCATCAGCACCAAGGCCGGAACCGCCAAGGTCACGCCGATGCGGACGACGTTGTTCAGCGCGAAGGTGTTGCGGAAGCTGAGGCGGTCGGCGATCAGGCCGCCGAGGGGCGCCAGCAGGATGGCGACGACGGCGCCCAAGGACATCAGATCGGTGTAGCCCTGGGTCCCGACCAAGGCCTGCGCCAGCATCGGATAGGCGATGGCGCCGGCCAGGACGTAGCCCGCGAGATACAGGCTCCGGGCGATCAGCCAGCCGGCGATCGCCCGCTTGCGGACGCCTTCATCCAGGGATTCGACCGGCCTGCCCGCGACCGCCAGCTTCGCGTCGTCCAGGCGCGTCGCGATCTGCAGGACGGCGTTGGACGCTTTCCAGGCGACGGACTTGAAAAATGTGTTCTCCGGCCGCAGGCGATCCGCGTAGAAGCCGGCCGGCGGGCTCAGGTTCCGCTCCAGGCGCTCGTCGTTGCTGAAGACCAGGAAGGGATCGGGATGGACGCCCAACAGCATGCCGCGCGAGGGCAGGAAGCCGAACTCCGCGCCGTTGATGGGGTGAGCGGCGGAGTTCGGGTCGGCGCCCCAGCGCTTTTCCAAAGCCTGGAGGAAGGCCGGGACGCGGCGCGACCCGCCGTTGGCGGTCAGGACGTGGAGGTCGAAGTCGCTGCCGACGGTGGCCGAGCCCGTCGCGAAGCTGCCCAGCAGGACCACGCCCACCACCCGGTCGGCGGCCGCGGGATCCTCGGCGGACACGGCATCGGCGACGGCGGCGTGGAACGCGGCCAGGATCTCGGCCTGATCGTTATCCTGGAATTTCTTGCTGGCGTCGGCGACGTCGGCCGGCATCGCGGCTTCGAAATGCGCTTGGAGCTGGTCGGCCGGCAGCAGCGAGGCGGAGTGCAGGACCTTGCGGATCTGCTTGCGCAGGTTGCTGCCGCTGCGCAGCGGGTTGTACGCCGACGCGCGATCCACGAAAGCGACGAACGCCGCGCGGGTCGCGGGAGTGACCGCGGAATGGTCGAAGTAGCGGTCGAAGACGTCCATCGCGGCTTGAGCGATGTACTCATTGGAGCCGGAGCGGGACCCCACGATGTGCGGGCCGCCGACCATGCCCATCATCCGGGTGTCGATGAAGAAGCCGCGCGCGTCGGAGACCGGCGAGCGTCCTTCCTGGACGATCGGAGACGCCGCGCGCGCCTCTTTGTATTCGCGCCAGTTCTCGACGTTGACGTCCACGAAGTAGTGCTTGAAGGACTCGGCCCAGAGACGAGCCTCGTGGAAGAAGACCCGGAACCGGGACGGCCGGGGGACCGGGGCGTCGACGGAAGGGCCCGGAACCGCGGGCTTCGAGGCGACGGACAGAAGGACTTCGCGGGACGCCGCGGGGCCCGACGCGCCGAGAACGACCAGATTGCGGCGGCGCGGATCGCCGGTGCCGCCCACGGACAAGGTCTGCGCCCCGGGGACGCCCTTCTCCATTTCCGCGTCGTTGCCGTTGCCCTGGTCCGGGAGGTCCCGGCCGCTGACGCGGCCGCCCAGACGACTCAGCCAAGAGGATTTATCCGCCGCGCGCGGAGCATACATCCCGTCGCCCAGGATGACCACGTCCTTCGGCGCCAGGCCGCGAGCGTTCGCGATGAACCGGGAGGCGTTTGCCTTGGTGTTGACGGACACGACCAGATAGGGGTTATTGGCCGGATCCTTGGCCATGCGCGCCTTGACCGTCAGCGGGCTGCCGCGCTTGGCGAGCTCCTCTTGGAACACCGCGCCCGCGGCGCGGACCTGCTCCCACGTGGAGCCGACCTTCAGCTTGATCGTGTACGTGTACGGCCGGGACACGGTCTCGGCGCCGCCTTCCGTCAGCCGGCCGGTCGTGGCGGCGGCCGCGGCGGCGATGACCGATTTCGCGGCTTCGGACATGACCGGCGCTTCATAAACCAAAGCGGGATTGCCCGTCGCGTCGTAGCGATAGACCTTGCCGCCGGCGTCCACCGCCACGTACATCCCGGCGCGGTCGGCGGCGGGCAGGCTGGACAGGGATTCGAA
>JAGWMT010000369.1 GCA_028871595.1 Elusimicrobiota bacterium | reverse complement strand
GCGGTCACGCGCGAGCGGAGGGCGGCATTCACATAAAAACCCGGGTTCTCGGTCGTTAAACCGATGAGCAATACATCTCCGCGCTCGACCGATGGGAGTAAGGCATCTTGCTGGGTTTTATTAAAGTGGTGTATCTCATCGACGAGAAGCAATGTCTTTCGGCCGAGGCTCTGCGCGGAGTAGCGCGCTTGGTCGACGGCTTTACGGATGTCGGCCACCCCGGCCGTCACGGCGTTCAATTCGACCACTTCCGCGTTCGATTTTGACGCGATATGCCGCGCCAGCGCCGTTTTCCCGCAGCCCGGGGGCCCAAAGAACAATGCCGAGGCGAACCTCCCGCTTTCCACCAGGCGGCGCAGGAGCTTCCCGGGCCCCAACAGGGCGGCCTGCCCCGCGAACTCGTCCAAATTCTTCGGCGCCATCCGTGCCGCGAGCGGCTGTCCGGCGGATCCGGCGGAGAACAGCTCGCTCAATCGTTGGCCGGCGACTTTCCGGCGTCCAGGGACTCGCGCAGGGACTGCGAGATGCGCTCGGCCGTGTTCTCCAGCATGCGCCGCGTGGTCTCGTGCTGGCGCGTTTCCTTGTCCAGTTCGGCGGCGAAGGAGAGCGCCACCAGGAGGGCGATCTTCGAGGTGTCGGCCACGGTCTTGTTCTGGCCTTGGAGCTCGGTCATGCGCTCGGAGACCTTCTGGGCCAGCATGTTGATCTCGATGGGGGTCAGGCCCTCCATCTCGACCACCAGGCGGCGCGAGCCGATCTGCACCTCGACTTTTTCGTTCATGCCAGCCGCTCCAGCTTTTCCGAGAGCTTGACGAGGCGCGTCTTCAGGCGTTCATGGCGCGCCAAGGTCATCTTCGCCTCGCGGAGCTCCTCCTTCGCGTGCTTGTGCTCGGCTTCGATCTTCTGCAGCCGCTCGCGCAAGGCGCGGTTCTCGGTGGAGATCTTGTGCAGGGCCTCGGAGGCCTGCTTCGCCAGGCTTTCGAGCTGCTGGAGGTTCTTGAGGGGTCCCAGCACGGCGCTCAGCTCCTGAGGACGGCGCCGAGCTTGGACGCCAACGCCTTGACGATGGTCTCGACGAAGGCCGCGACTTCCGCGTCGGTCAACGTCCGGTCGGGACGGCCGAAGGTGAGGCGGATCGCGAGGCTTTTCTTGCCTTCGGGCAGGTTCTTGCCCTGGTACACGTCGAAAAGCAGGACGTCGTGCAGTTCGGCGATCGCGCAGCCGCGAGCGGCCGCCTCCACGGAGGCGTAGGAGGCCGACTGGTCCACGACCAAGGCCAGGTCGCGGCGCGACGACGGCAGCGGGGAGAACTCGGCGAAGCGCACGACGGGAGCCGGGCGCGCGGAGAGCTTCTCCAAGTTAAGCTCGAACAGCACGGCGCCCTCGCGCTCCAGGTCGAAGGCGCGGGCGACGCGCGGGTGAAGCCAGCCGACCGAGGCCATCGCGACGCCGTCCACCAAAGCGCGCAGAACGTTGCCGGGGTGGAACAAGGGGTCGCAGACCCAGCGCCCCGCGGCCGCTTCGCCGGGCTTGGCCCAGGTCAGGACGCCGGCGCCGGACAGCAGATCCTCGACGGCGGCCTTCGCGTCGGGGAAACCCGCGCGCGGCGCGCGCGCCGACTGCCAGCGCGCGTCCAGGACGGGGCCCAGCATCAGCCCGGCGGCGCGCCACTGTTCGGACACGGCGCCGTCCTTGAGCGCGTAGGCCTTGCCCAGTTCGAAGAAACGCGCGGCGTCGGCGCCGCGGCTGAGATTATACGCGGCGTTCTTGAGAAGGCCCGGGATGAGGGAGGGGCGCATCACGGCCCAATCTTCCGAGAGCGGATTGGACATTCGCGGCAGACCGTCCGCGGTCAAACGCGCGGCGGACAAGGTCTTCTCGGACACGAGATCGTAATTGTAGGCCTCGGTCAGCCCCAGCGCGGTCAGCCGCCGGCGGGCGCGGCGCGAGGCGATTTCCACGGGGGTCAACGTCGCCGCGCCGGCCGACAACGGCGCGAGGCGGTACGGGATCCGGTCGTAACCGAGAAAACGGCCGACTTCTTCGGATAAGTCGAACGCCGTGGAAAGGTCGTGCCGCCACGAGGGGGGCGTGAACGAGAAGTCGGCGGCGTCGCCGGAGAAGGCCGCGGCGATACGACGCAGCGCGTCAAGGATTTCGTCCTCGGCGAAGGAGGCTCCGAGAATGCCGTTCAGTCGTTGAGCGGACGTTTTGATTGATGCCTTCGCCGGCATGGGCGACATGACCTCGGACGCCTTTCCAGCCGCCCCGCCGGCGGCCTGAAGGATCAGAGCGGCCGCGCGGGCGGCGGCGTCGCGCGCGGCGGCGATGTCGGTGCCGCGCTCGAAGCGGTAAGATGAGTCGGACCGGAGGCGGGTCTTCTGTGAGGAGGAGCGTACCTCGGAGGGAGCGAAGTAAGCGCCCTCCAGAACGATCCGCGTCGTCGACGTCGTCACGGACGATTCCTCGCCGCCCATGACTCCGGCCAAGGCGACGGGCTTGTCCGTATCGGCGATCACGAGCAGTCCTTCCGGAAGGTCGTACTTCTTGTGGTCGAGCGCCAGGAAAGTTTCTCCTGGGCGCGCGCGACGAACGAATATTTTCCCGCCCGCGAGCTTGTCGGCGTCGAAGGCATGCAAAGGCTGCCCGACGTCATGAAGGATGAAATTGGTGATATCCACCACGTTGTTCACGGGCCTTAATCCGATCGCTTCCAATTTCGTCTTCAACCACGCCGGGCTATCGGTGACCTTTACGCCCGCGATGAGCCGACCGCCGTAGAAAGGGCAGGCGGCGGGAGCGTCGACCCGAATCGGAACGACGTCGGAAAGCGTTTCGGCCAGCGTCGTATTCAGCGGCTTCAATGATTTGCCGAGGGCGGCCGCGAGTTCGCGCGCCAGGCCGCGATGCGACAGGCAGTCCGGCCGGTTGGCGGTGATCTCGACTTCGTACACGTCGTCGGCGGGTCCAAGCAACGACCCGACATCGGTTCCCA
>JAGWMT010000044.1 GCA_028871595.1 Elusimicrobiota bacterium | reverse complement strand
CAGTGCCTGGGGAAGGATCGCGTCGGAAGCATTCAAGCCCTGCGTGAGCGTGCGTCGGCGTGGAATAAGCGCGCCAATCGCCAGCGGCTCAAGATCGACTGGAAGTTCACCGTCGAAAAGGCCCGGCGGAAATTCAAATACGATTCACCGGGGTTGATCCGGTCAGAGTACTAGCTCAAGCGCGAGGAAAATCTTTGCCCTCCCCCGTCGGCTTGGACTCATAAGTCTAGCGGGCTTCGCACTTGAACGAAATTATTTTGCACCAGCTCCAATTCGCCGGACGGATTCCCGCCGATCAATCTCCGCGCCAACTCCGGGGGCACGCCCGTTTCGGCCGAAACGAGTCGAAGACTGAGCGGAACATCGGGGTCAGCAAAGATGTTTTGATTGGCGATAAAAACGAACGTTTGAATCTTCTCCAACGGAGGCATCCGTATGCCCGTGCGGAGAGTTCGCAGTTGTTCGGCATCGAGGTCGAATTTCAATTCCATGCGCCTTCGCGGCGGCCGTTCGGAACTAAACTCATCGAGGAATAATTCGAGCCGTCGGCGAAACACTGGGAACAGAAAAAAAGAACGTGCCTCAGGGGTATCGGATGGCAACGAAAGCCTGGACAGATTTCGCTCGTCGGTGGATACTACCACTTCAAATGAATCGCCGCTCGGTGGATTCACTTCGTATTGTGATCGTATTCCCCCGGATAACAAGTCGACTTTCGTGGAATATCGGATATCTCTATAGATCGGCATTCAAGCCTCTGATAAGAAAAGGATCACCATTTTGTGCCGAGGGTGAAGCGGTGCGTCGAGCCGAGTTCGCCCATCGGGACCGCAGCGTAGTCGAGCGTCCAGTGGGCGGAGTGATAGCCGACGCCGAGGGTCAGGCCACGTACGGCGTCGAAGCCGGTCCCACCGGCGATGGCGCTCTGCGTCGTGTAGCCCGCGCGCAGGAAGATGCCCTTGAGCGCTTGGTACTCCCCGCCGAAGCCGGCATCGCTGCCGCCCGCGCGGGGCGCATTCGTGAACTCGGCCGTCAGCGCGTGCCCCCCCGCGAACTTGTATGCCGCGCCGAGGGCGAGCCTCATGGGCAGGTCGTCGGTCTCCGAGTCGAACTTCATTCCGGGGCCGAGGTTGCGCAGCGACGCGCCGAGCACGACCGGGCCGATCCGCCGGCGCGCGCCCAGGTCCATGCCGAACGTCGTGGCCTGGGCCGAGCCGATATGCGATTGGATGAACTTGACCGAGCCGCCGAGGTCGACGAGGTCGGTCTTGCACGCGAAAGCGCCGGCCACCGACGCGTCCGCGGCTGAGAAGCCGGCGGTGGCGTGCCCCTGGGCGTCGCGGCCGTCGATGCTTCCCTCGTTGAGGTACGTGGCACCCGCAGCGAACGTGCCGAGGGGGACGGTCTGAGCATATGAAAAGAAGCCCTCGCGCGTGTTTTGAGCCAACTCCGAGTCGCTGGCCTGGAACTCGTGCTTCTCGACTTGTGCAAGCCCCGCCGGGTTCCAGTAGATCGCGTCCGCGTCGTCGGCCAGCGCCGTGTACGCCCCGCCCATGCCCAGGCCGCGCGCGCCCACGCCGACGTTCAAGAACGACGCGGTCTCGACCGCCCCGGCGGCTTGGGCGAGCAGTGCGAGCGAGACGGCGAGCCTGAGCGCTCTCATTTATTTCACCACGCCGATGCGGCCGGTCTTGTGGATGTCCGACTTCCCCGCCTTCTTGGCGGTGATCACATAGGTATACACGCCCGAGCCCACGCCCGACACGCTCCAGACGTGGTCGTAGGTGTACTGCGTGCCCTTGCCGTTGCCGTCGTCGAGACCCGTGTTGAGCGTGAAGTCCGAAGAGGCGTGGACGCGGCGGCCGGTCAGGTCGTAGACGTGGACCTCGACCGAGTCGGCCAGTCCCACTTGGATGCGGATGGTGACGGCGCTCACGCCGCGCACGGGATTGGGGAAGGCGTAGGCGTCGTGGTATGTGAACGTCGGGTCGCCGATCGCCAGCGGCTGGAGGCCGAGCGTCGAGACGGTGCTCGAGAAGACCTGGTACAGCGAGAAGTGCGAGGTCTTGGCCGTGATCGTGTGATTCTTCTCGTCGACCGTCGAGTCCAGATCCTCCCACTTGCCCGTTGTGCGGTTCCAATAGTGGACCTTGAGGCTCGTCTCGTCGATGCCCTGGAGGGCCACCAGGTCGGGGCTGTAGGGCAAGGTGAGCGTGACGGGGGCCGCGAACTGCGTGCCCTCGGGGCCGTACTCGACCGGCGGGGAGGCGGTCTTGAGCTGCTTGTCGTCCACCGCGTGCTGGCGGCTGGCTTCGTCGGCCGCGCTGAGGAGCGACGGCGTCGAGACGGTGACCTTGAGGTCCTGGGGCGCCGCCCCGGCCGGTATGTCCACGGCGGCGTGGTCGGCGCGCGCGACTTCGCCCCCCTCGTTCTTGTCCACCACGTCGCGCGCCGTGTCGGGATCCTCAGGGCCGGGCGGCGGGACGATGAGAGGAGCCTGTCCCGTAGGCAGGCCGAACTTCTCGATGCGCTCGTTGTCGCGGTCGGCGACGAAGAGGTTCCCCTGCGCGTCCAGCGCCAGGCCCAGGGGCCGCTTGAAGACGATCCCTTCAGGCGCGGCGTCGTCCTTGAGTTTGCCCAGGACCCCGAAGAGCAGGTTCTGCCCGCCCTGGAGGTCGTATTTCAGGACGCGGTCGAGCTTTCGGTCCGAGACCAGCAGGCAGTCGCCGCTCGCGGTCACGGCGACGCCCGCGGGCTGGCCGGGCTCGCCGTGGTCGCCGACGGCGGGCAGGCTCAGGAGCAGCTTCCCGGTCGCGTCGAACTTGAGCGCGCGGTGGCCCTTGGGGTCGGCTGCGTAGACGTCGCCCGCGCCGTCCACGGCCACGCCGAACGGCGTGCCGAGGTCGCTCGTCTTGTCCTCATCGTCGCCTTCGTCGCCCGCCTTGGCCTTCACGACGGCGGGCAAGGCGAACTGGCGCAGGAACGTCCCGGACGAATTGAAAACTTGCACGCGGTGATTGTAGGTGTCGGCGACGTAGATGTCCCCCGCGCCGTCGAGAGCGACGCCCTTGGGATGGAGGAATTGCCCCGGGCCGGCGCCGTCTTCAAAGTCGACATCGCCGTTCTTCTCGGCTTTGCGCGCGCCGATGTCCAGCAGGATCTGTCCGGTGGCCGAGAGCTTGAGCACGCGGTTATTATTTGTGTCGGCGACGTAGATGGCGCCCGACGCGTCGACCGCCACGACCGCGGGCTTGTTGAGGCGCAAAGTCCCCGTCGAGACGCGCTGGTCGTCTCCGCCATGGGTCCCGAAGGCGGCGAGCATGGTCCCCGTGCTCGAGAACACCGCCACGCGGTCGTTGTTCGTGTCGGCCACGTAGATCGTCCCGTCCGCGCCCACGGCCGCGCCCTCAGGCATATTAAACAGCTCGTGGTTGCCGAGCAGCAGCAGCTCGCCGGGGTCGCCGACGAAGACGTTCAGCGTCAGCGACGAGACGTTTTGGACGAGGTCGGTCGCGGTCAGCCGCAGGCTGAGCCAGCCCGACAGTTTCGAGGCGTCCCAGGTCCCGAGCGCGCCCGAGCTGACGGCGACCGTGCCCGAGCTGATGAGCGTAAATACGGCCGTGGCGTTCTGGCCCGCCGCGAACTCGAGCCGGTAATTGCCGAAGTGCGGGTCGCGCGCGGTCCCAAGCACGGAGAACTTGCCCTTGAGCACGCGGCAGATTCCCGAGTCGCACGCCGCGGGCGAGAGCAAGGCGACCTCGGGCGGCGTCGAATCGAGCAGGACCGTGCTCGACTTGACGACTTCCGTATTGAGCACGTTGTCGCGCGAGAAGAACTCGACGACCTTGTTCACGTCCGCGCCGGCCAGCGTGAACGGCGCGCTTGAGAGCGCGAAGGCGGCGCTGCTCGGGGCGACATCCGAAACGCGGGAATAGGTGTCCTTGACGCCCGAGGCGACGTTGTTCGTCACGGGATCGACGGCCGCGATCGAGAACGGGGTGCGCGAACTGACCAGCAGGCCGCCCGGAAGCTGGAATTGCGGCACGCCGATGACGAGCGCGCTCACGGGCGGCGTCGCGTCGGACTGGATCGAGATCGAATGAGCGAGTTCGACATTGCCCACGTTATCGACCGCTCGGTACGAGATCACGTGGCGGCCTTCGGCCAAAGTGAGCGCGGCGGCGTAGCGCGCGAAGGGCGCGCCGTCGAGCGAGGTCTCGATACGGTTCAACCCGGAACCCGTCTGGCCGGTGGGCAGCGCCGGGTCGGCCGCGGCGAACGCGATCGGCGTCGCCGTGGCGACATAGATCGTTCCGTCCACGGCCGTGAAGGTCGGCAAGCCGATGCTCACGCTCGTCACGGGCGGCGTCGCGTCCACCCAGACGTTCGTGCTGCGCGGCGTCTCCAGGTTCGCCACGTTGTCCGCGCTTTGGTAGGCGAACGCGTGCGCGCCCTCGGCCAGCGTCAGGCTGGAAACATACGTCATGAAGGCTCCGCCGTTGTCCTGCCAGCGCGTGAAGGCGACGCCCGAGGCGACGCCGTTGACCAGGGGGTCGGTCGAGATCAGGACCAGGCGCGTATCCGAAGAAGCGTAGAAAGTTGAAGCGTCGGGGCCCGCGAACTGGCGACCGCCGCTGACAAGCAGGCTCGTCTGCGGCGGCGTGGCGTCGACCAGTGCCGTCGTGCTGCGCAAGACCTCCAGATTCGAGACGTTGTCCTGGCTCTGGTAGGCCAGATGATGGACGCCCTCGGCGAGCGCGGGCGCGGCGCCGAACATCTGGAACGCTCCCCCGTTGTCCTGCCAGCGCGTGAACGAGACGCCCGAGGCCACGTTCTTGACAAAGGGATCGACGGCCGGGAGCGAATACCGCGTATCGGCGGACGCGAAGAAGCTGACCGCGTCCGGGCCCGGGAACTGGTGGCCGCCCAACGCAGCCAAGGTCGTGAGCGGAGGCGTGGCGTCGGACTGGACGTTGAGCGTCCGCGTCGCCTCGACGTTGGCCACGTTGTCGATCGAGCGGTAGAGGATCGTGTGCCGGCCCTCGGCAAAGGTGAGCGACGACGTGTAGACCGCAAACGGCCCGCCGTCCACCGCGACCTCGATGCGGTTGACGCCCGCGCCGGGCTGACCCGAAGGCAGGACCGGGTCCTTCGCCGTGAACGTCACGGGCGTGGCCGGAGTGATGTAATTCGTTCCATCCGGCGCCTGATAGTACGGCGCTCCGAAGGCGAAGGCGCTCGCCGGCGGCGTGGCGTCCACCCAGACGTTGGTGCTGCTCGCCACCTCCGTATTCTGCACCTTGTCCTGGCTCCGGTAGCCCAGCGCGTGCGCGCCTTCCGCAAGCCCGAACGGCACGGCGACGGTCTGGAAGGCCCCGGCGTTGTCCTGGTACTGCGTGAAGGCCAAGCCCGAGGCGGCGCCGCCCACGATCGGATCGAAGGCCGGCAGGGCCAGCCGCGTGTCCGAGGAGGCATAGAACGTGACCGCGTCGGGTCCGGGGAACTGATGCCCGCCGATGACGGCCAAGCCGGTCTGGGGCGGCGTGTTGTCGAGGAATACGGTCGTCGCCTTGGAGAGTTCCTGGTTGCCCACGTTATCGACGGCGTACCAGGCGACCGTCTTGAAGCCGTCGGGAAGCGGCAGCGTGAACGAGCTCGAGTACGCGGCGAAAGGATCGGCGTCGCGGCGGAAGGAGATCGCGTTGACGCCCGAGGCGACTTCCTGAACCGTGGGATCGACGGCCGACAGCGACAGAAGCGTCTGCGCCGCGATGAACACCGGCCGGCCGCTGCCGGGATCGAACGTCGGGCCGCCGACGCTCAGCGCGGTGACGGGCGCGGTCGCGTCGACGAAGACCGTCGCGCTCTTGAGCAGTTCCAGGTTGCCCACGTTGTCCTGACTCTGGAAGTCGACGCGGCGGATACCCTCGGCGAAGCTTAACGGCGCGGCAAAGGCCTGGAACGAACCAGGCTCGTAGCTGTGCGAGGAAGCGAAGTTCGTGACCTGGCCCGCGCGGTAGCGCGTGAGGGCCACGCCCGAGGCCACGCCGCTCACGACCGGGTCCTGCGCCGGGAGCGCGTAAGTGAACGCGAGCGGGGCGTAGCTGCGGCCGTCCGCGGAGAAGTACGCGCCGCTCGGCTGGAAGGCCGTGAGAGGCGCGGTATTGTCGGACTGGAGCAACAGCGTATGGGCGGCCTCCACGTTGCCCGCGCGATCGACGGCCCGGAAGAGAACGGTGTGGCGGCCCTCGGCGAAGGTCAGCGTCGAAGCGTAAGTCGCGTACGCGGCGCCGTCGATGCTCGCCTCGATGCGGTCCACGCCCGAGGCCACGCCGTTGACCGTGGGATCGAAGGCCGAGAGCGTGACGGGCGTCGCCGGGGCGATGTACTTCGTTCCATCGGCGGCGACGAAGAGCGGCAAGCCGATCGTGACCGTGCTGACGGGCGGCGTGGCGTCGACGAGAACCGTCGTGCTGCGCAGCACCTCAAGGTTGCCCACATTGTCCTGGCTCTGGTAGGAAATCGCGTGACTCCCCTCAACCAGCGAGAAAGGCGCCGTGAATGTCAAGAACGCGCCGCCGTTGTCCTGCCAGCGCGTGAAGGCCACGCCCGAGGCGACGTTGCCGGCGATGGGATCGGCGGCCGGCAGTCCGAAATGCGTGTCGGCCGAAGCGTAAAAGCTGTTGGCCGTTGTCGACGAGGCCTGCTTGCCGCCGATGACGGCGAGCGCGGTCTGCGGGGACGTGTTGTCGGAGCGGACGTTGAGCGTCTGTGCCGCCTCGACGTTGCCGACATTATCGATGGACCTGAACAGAATCGTGTGGCGTCCCTCGGCGAACGTCAGCGCCGCGGTATAGGCCGCGAAGGCTCCGCCGTCGATCGCCGTCTCGATGCGACTCACCCCGGAGCCCGGCGTGGCCGTGCCCGCCAGCGCCGGGTCGGCGGCCGTGAAGGTGATCGGCGTCGCCGGCGTGATGTAGTTTGTGCCGTCGGACGCGACGAAGAGCGGCGTTCCGATATGCGCCGTCGAGACCGGCGGCGTGGCGTCGATCAATGCCGTCGTGCTGCGCAGGACCTCAAGGTTGGCCACCCGGTCCTGGCTGCGGTAGCCGAGCGCGTGCACTCCTTCCGGAAGTCCGAACGCTGAGGCGAAGGTCTGGAAGGCGCCGCCGTTGTCTTGGTACTGCGTGAAGGCCAAGCCCGAGGCGGCGCCGCCCACGATCGGATCGAAGGCCGGCAGGGCCAGCCGCGTGTCTGAGGAGGCGTAGAACGTGACCGCGTCGGATTCCGGGAACTGATGCCCGCCGATGACGGCCAGGCCAGTTTGGGGCGGCGTGTTGTCAAGGAACACGGTCGTCGCCTTGGTCAGTTCCTGGTTGCCCACGTTGTCGACGGCGTACCAGGCGACCGTCTTGAAGCCGTCGGGCAACGGCAGAGTGAATGAACTCGAGTACGCGACGAAGGGATCGGCGTTGCGATGGAAGAAGATCGCGTTGACGCCCGAGGCCACTTCCTGAACCGCAGGATCGACGGCCGACAGCGACAACTGCGTCGGCGCGGCGATGAACACCGGCTGGCCGTTGCCGGGATCGAACTTCGGTCCGCCGATCGCAAGGGCGGTGGCGGGCGGCGTGGCGTCGACGAAGACCGTCGCGCTCTTGAGCAGTTCCAGGTTGCCCACGTCGTCCTGGCTCTGGAAGTCGACGCGGCGTATGCCCTCGGCAAGGTTCAACGGCGCGGCAAAGGCCTGGAACGGACCAGGGGCGTAGCTGGGCGAGGAGGCGAAGTTCGTGACCTGGCCCGCGCGGTAGCGCGTGAGGGCGACGCCCGAGGCCACGTTGTTGACGACGGGATCGACGGCCGGCAGGGAGTAGGTGAACTGCGCGGGCGCGTAGCTGCGCGGGCCTTCGGGCGCCGTCACCGTGAACAAGGTCCCGCTGGGCTGGAATGCCGTGGCCGGCGGCGTGTTGTCCGACTGGAGCGCCAAGGTTTGCGCCGCTTCCACGTTGCCCACGCGGTCGATCGCGCGGAAGAGGACGGTATGGCGCCCCTCGGCGAACGTGAGCGCGGCGCCGTAGGCGACGAAGCCGGCGCCGTCGATGTTGACCTCGACGCGGTCGACGCCCGACGCCACGCCGCTGACCGTCGGGTCGACGGCGGAAAAGGTCACGGGAGTCGTCGGCGTGATGTAGTTCACTCCGTTCGCCGCGACGAAGAGCGGCAAACCGATCGAGACGGTGGTCTTCGGAGCCGTGACGTCCACCAGCACCGTCGTGCTCCGCGCCACCTCCAGATGGCCGACGTTATCCTGGCTCTGGTAGGAGATCGCGTGGCTCCCCTCAGCCAGCGAGAAAGGCGAAGTGAAGGTCTGGAACGCTCCGCCATTGTCTTGGTAGCGCGTGAAAGCGACGCCGGACGCCGTGCCGTTGACGACCGGATCGACGGACGGCAGCGCGTAGCGCGTGTCGGCGGAAGCATAGAAGCTTCCGGTGCTCGGTCCCGCGGCTTGCCTGCCGCCGACGAGGGTCAAGGCGGTGAGCGGCGGCGTGTTGTCGGACTGGAGCAGCAACGTGTGCGCGGCTTCCACGTTGCCCACGCGATCGACGGCCCGGAAGAGAACGGTGTGGCGGCCCTCGGCGAAGGTCAGCGTCGACGCGTATGTCGCGTACGCGGCGCCGTCGATGCTCGCCTCGATGCGGTCCATGCCCGAGGCCACGCCGTTGACCGTGGGATCGAAGGCCGAGAGCGTGACGGGCGTCGCCGGGGCGATGTACTTCGTTCCATCGGCGGCGACGAAGAGCGGCAAACCGATGGCGGCCGCGCTGACGGGCGGCGTGGCGTCGACGAGAACCGTCGTGCTGCGCAGCACCTCCAGGTTGCCCACATTGTCCTGGCTCTGATAGGCGAGCAGGTGCGAACCTTCCGAGAGCGTGACAGACGCGGCGAATGCCTGAAACGCGCCGCCGTTGTCCTGGTAGCGCGTGAAGGCCACGCCCGAGGCGACGTTGCCGACGATGGGATCGACGGCCGGCAGGCCGAAATGCGTGTCGGCCGAAGCATAAAAGCTGTTGGCCGTGGTCGACGTGGCCTGTTTGCCGCCGATGACGGCGAGCGCGGTCTGCGGGGACGTATTGTCGGAGCGGACGTTGAGCGTCTGCGCCGCCTCGACGTTCCCGACGTCGTCGATGGATCTGAACAGAATCGTGTGCCGTCCCTCGGCGAACGTCAGCGCCGCGGTATAGGTCGCGAAGGCTCCGCCGTCGATCGCCGCTTCGATGCGACTCACCCCGGAGCCCGGCGTAGCCGTGCCCCCCAGCGCCGGGTCGGCGGCCGAGAAGGTGATCGGAGTGACAGGCGTGATGTAGTTTGTGCCGTCGGACGCGACGAAGAGCGGTGTTCCGATATGCACCGTCGAGACCGGCGGCGTCGCGTCGATGAGAACCGTCGTGCTGCGCAAGACCTCGAGGTTCGCCACGCGGTCCTGGCTCTGGTAGCCCAACGCGTGCGCGCCCTCGGGAAGGCCGAACGGCGCGGCGAAGGTCTGGAAAGCGCCGCCGTTGTCCTGGTACTGCGTGAAGGCGACGCCCGAGGCCGCGCCGTTGATCATAGGGTCGGCGGCCGGCAGAGCGAGGCGCGTGTCCGACGAGGCGTAGAACGCGGCGGCGTTCGGTCCCGGGAATTGCCGGCCGCCGACAATGAGAAGCGACGTGAGCGGCGGCGTGGCGTCGAGCGCCACGGTCGAGATCTTCGGCGTCTCGGCGTTGCCGACATTATCGACCGCGAACCAGCCCACGGTCCGCAAGCCGTCGCCGGGCGTCAGCGTGAAGCTCGCGCTGTAGAGCGAGTAGGCGCTCGCGTCCACGCGCACCGACACCGCGCTCACGCCCGAGGCCGCGCCCTGAACGACCGGGTCCTGCGCGGCCAGCGCGAACGCCGCGGCTGGGCCCACGAACAAAGTCCCGCTCGGCGCCGCGAACTGCGGCTGGCCGATCGTGAGCGCGGTGACCGGCGCGGTCGCGTCCACGTAGACCGTCGCGGACTTCAAAAGCTCCTCGTTGCTGACGTTATCCGAGCTTTGGAAGGCGACCTGACGCACGCCCTCAGTCAGGCCGAACGCGGAGACGTAGCGCGTGAACGCGCCCGCGTCGACGCGGAATAGCGTCGCGGCCACGCCCGAGGCCACGCCGTTCGCGACCGGGTCCTGGGCCGGCAGGGCATAGTTGAACGACAGCGGCGCGTAATTGCGCCCGGCCGCCGTGAAGTATGCGCCGCTCGGCTGGAACGCGGTGACGGGCGGCGTGTTGTCCGACTGGAGCAGCAGCGTGTGGGCGGCTTCCACGTTGCCCACGCGGTCGATGGCGCGGTATTGGATCGCGTGGCGGCCTTCGGCGAAAGTCAGCGGCGAGGTGTAGGCCGTGAACGGCCCGCCGTCCACGGCCACCTCGATACGGTCGACGCCGGACGCCGCGCCGTTGACGACGGGGTCCGCCGCCGACAGCGCCACCGGCGTGGCCGGGCCGACGTACTGCGTCCCGTCGGCGGCGACGAAATTCGGCGCGCCGATCTGCACGGAGGTCACGGGCGGCGTCTGGTCGAGAAGGACGCTCGTCGAACGGACGACCTCCAGATTGCCGACGTTGTCCTGGCTCTGATAGTCGATCGCGTAAGCCCCGTCCGGACCGGAGAGCCGGAAGGCCGACGGCGCGGCGGCGAAGGTCCCCCCGTTGACGCGGTAGCGCGTCGCGGCCACGCCCGAGGCCACGCCGTTGACGATGGGGTCCGCGGCGGAAAGGGTCAAGAGAGTGGACGATGAGACGAAGCCTTGGTAGTTCGGCGCGGAAACCGCCAGCGCGGTCAGCGGCGGAGTCGCGTCGGACTGGAGCGCGATCGAACGCGCGGCCTCGACGTTGCCCACGTCGTCGACCGCGCGGTAGACGATCGTGTGGCGGCCCTCGGCCAGCGTGAGCGCGGCGGCGTAGGGCGTGAAGGGCGCTCCGTCGAGCGAGGTCTCGATGCGGTTCAGGCCCGAGCCGGGCTGGCCGGTCGGCAGGGCCGGATCGACCGCGGCGAACGTGATCGGAGTGGCCGGGGCGACGTAGATCGTGCCGTCGGCGGCCGTGAAGGTCGGCGAGCCGATGCTCGCGGTCGTCGCGGGCGGGGTCGCATCGACCCAGACGTTCGTGCTGCGCGGGGCTTCCTGGTTGCGGACGTTGTCTGAGCTTTGATAGCCGAGCCGGTGAGCGCCCTCAGCCAGCGACAGGCTGGAAAGATACGTCTGGAACGCGCCGCCGTTGTCCTGGTATTGCGTGAAGGCGACGTCCGAGGCCGCGCCGTTGACGACGGGGTCGACGGCCGGCAGGGCGAGTCGGGTGTCCGACGAGGCGTAGAACGTGAAGGCGTCCGGCCCCGGGAATTGCCGCCCGCCGACGACGAGCAAGGTCGTGAGCGGCGAGGTCGCGTCCACGTAGACCGTGGCCGACTTCGCCAGTTCCAGGTTGCCGACGTTGTCCTGGCTCTGGAAGGCGATCTGGCGCACGCCCTCGACGAGGCCGAACGTCGAGACGTACGTCTGGAATGCGGCGCCGTCCAGCGCGTAGCGCGTGAAGGCGAGCCCCGAGGCGACGTTGTTCGAGGCGGGATCGTTCGCGGTCAGGGTGTAGAAGAAACCGACAGGCGCGTAGTCATGGGAGTTTGCGGTGAAGAACGCCGCGCTCGGCGCGAACGCGGTGACCGACGGCGTGGCGTCGGACTGGAGGCTCAGCGTCAAGGCGGCCTCGACGTTGCCGACTTTATCGACCGCGCGGTAAAGGACGGTATGCCTGCCCTCGGCGAAGGTCAGAGTGGACGAATAGGTCGCGTAACCGCCGCCGTCCACGGCCACCTCGATGCGGTCCACGCCGGAGGCCGCGTCCGCGGCGGTGAACGTCATCGGCGTCGCCGGGGCCACGTAGAGGGTGCCATCGGAAGCAGTGTAGGACGGAACGCCGACATGGGCGGTCGCGATCGGCGGCGTCTGGTCGAGCTGGAACGTCGCAGACCGGACGGACTCCGCGTTGCCGATGTCGTCGACGCTTTGATACGAGATGACGTGCGCGCCGTCCGCCCCCGCGAAGCCGAAGGGCGCCGCATAGGCGGCGAACGCGCCGCCGTCGAGACTGTAGCGCGTCGCGGCCACGCCCGAGGCGACGCCCCCGACCACGGGGTCGACCGCCGATAGTGAGAAAAGAGTCGCCGCGGAAACGAAGCCGCCGGCGCTCGGGGCCGAGACGGCCAGCGTCGTGACGGGTGCTGTCGCGTCCACGCTCAGCGCGAGAGCATGGGCGGACTCGATATTCCCGGTTTGATCCACCGCACGGTAGAGGACTAAGTGGCGCCCCTCGGCGAAAGTCAGAGGCGCGGGGTACGCGACATACGCCGCGCTATCCACTGAGACCTCAATGCGCGCGACCCCCGACCCCGCGTGCCCCCCGGGAAGGGGCGGATCGGAGGCCGTAATGCTCACCGGGGTCGATGTCCCGATATAGAGCGTCCCATCCGAAGCCGTGTAGGACGGCGCTCCCACACTGGCCGCGCTGTTCGGCGCCGTCGCGTCCACAAAAATGACCGTCGAGCGCAAAACTTCCAGGTTCTGAACGTTGTCCTGGCTTTGATACGCCACGGCGTGCGTCCCCTCGCTGAGAGCGATGCTTGTCCCGTAGACCTGGAACGCGCCTCCGTTGTCCTGCCAACGAGTGAACGCGACGCCCGAAGCGGCGCCGGGCGCGCCGGGATCGATCGCGGTCAACGCCAGGCGCGCGTCCGCGGACACATAGACCCCGCCGGAGACGGAGAGCTGATGTCCTCCGGCGATCAAGAGCGATGTGACGGGCGGCGTCGCGTCTAGGAAAACGGTCGTGCTCTGGACGACTTCCGTGTTCGCCAGAGTGTCCTTGCTGTCATACGAGATCGTCTTGGCGCCCTCGGGCCCGGCCAAAGTGAACGGTCCCGCATAGGCCGCGGCCGGGGCCGTGCCGGAGGAAACAAAGGTCTCGCCGACGCCGGAGGCGACGCCGGAGATGATCGGATCGACGGCCAACAGCGAGAACACGGTGCTGGGCGAGACGTAGCCGGCGTACAGCGGCGTCGAGATCGCCAGGGAAGTCGCCGGCGGTGTGTCGTCGACGGCAACGGTCGACGTGTGCACGGCTTCGGTATTCCCGACTAGGTCGACGCTGTAATACCGGATCAAGTGGGAGCCCGCGCCGGAGATCGTGAACGAAGACGCGAAGGCAAGGAATGCTCCCCCGTCAATCGCGTAATATCGCTGCGCGACGCCGCTGCCTGCCCCGTCGCCAACCGTCACCGCGTCGTCAACGGCGCTGAGTCCGAATGGCGTGGCGAAGGTCACGAGAAGCGGGGACGTCCCATATTGGGGCTGGCCGACGATGAGGGTCGTCCTGGGCGGCAGGATGTCGCTCGGGCGGACCATCAAGCTTGTGACGTGCAGGGTCTCGACGTTTCCGACGTTGTCGACGCTTTGATAAGCGATGGTGTGCGTGCCGAGAGCGAGGGAAAAGGAGGTTCGGTACGGGCCAAGCGCGCCGCCGTCGACGCTATACAGCGTCTGATTGACGCCCGAAGCGACGAAGTGCGAAATCGGGTCCTGCGCCGTGAGCCCGAAGACGGCGCCGGTGCTCACGTACAGGATGCCGCCGCTTACGATCTGCGTGCCCTGGATCGCGAGTTGGGTGACGGGCGGAGTGCCGTCGGACCTGAGCGTAAAATAGCGCACGCTCCCCACGTTGCCGATGTTGTCCACGGATTGATACTGGATCGAGTGCAGGCCATCGGCGAAGGTCAGCGGCGCGCTGACGGTCTTATACGCTCCACCGTCCACTGCGACCAGCACGCGCGCCACTCCGGAGCCGGGCACCCCGACAGAGAGCGCCGGGTCGGCGGCCGAGATGGACACGGGGGATTGCGGAGTGAAGTAGATTGCACCCAAATACGTGTATGACGACGCGCCGATCGACACGGTTGTGACCGGCGGCGTCGCGTCTAGAAAAACGGTCGTGCTCTGGACGACTTCCGCGTTCGAGAGGTTGTCCTTGCTGTAGAACGAGATCGTCTTGGCGCCCTCGGGCCCGGCCAAAGCGAATGGTCCCGCATAGGCCGCGGCCGGGGCCGTGCCGGAGGAAACAAAGGTCCCGGCGACGCCCGAGGCGACGCCGGAGACGATAGGATCGACCGCCGAAAGCGAGAACACGGTGCTGGGCGAGACGTAGCCGGCGTACAGCGGCGTCGAAACCGCCAGGGAAGTCGCCGGCGGCGTGTCGTCGACGGCCACGGTGGATGCGCGCACGGCTTCGGTGTTCCCGACCAGGTCGACGCTGTAGTACCGGATCAGATGGGAGCCCGCGCCGGAAACCGTGAATGAAGACGCCAAGGCGAGGAAAGCTCCCCCGTCGATCGCGTAATAGCGCTGCGCGATACCGCTGCCCACCCCATCGCCCACAGTCAACGCGTCGTCCACGGCGCTGAGTCCGAACGGCGTCGCGGAACTCACGAGAAGCGGGGACGCGCCGTATTGAGGCCGGCCGACGATAAGGGTCGTCCTGGGCGGCAGAACGTCATTGGGAAGGACCGTAAAGGTGCTGACGCGCGGGATCTCCAGGTTGCCCACGTTGTCGATGCTTTGATAGGCGAGAGTATGCGTGCCGGCCGCCAAGGCGAAGGCGGCTTGGAACGGCCCGAATGCGCCGCCGTCGACGTTGTACAGCGTCTGCTTGACGCCTGAAGCGACCCCGTGCGAGATCGTGTCCTGCGCCGCGAATCCGAAGACGGCGCCGTAGTTCACGTACAGGACGCCGCCGTTCACGGTCTGGGTTCCCTGGATCACGAGCTGGGTCGAGGGCGGGGTACCGTCGGCTTTCAGCGTCACCGACTTCAAGCTCTCGTTGTTGCCCACCCAGTCGCTGCTCTGGAATGTCAGGGCGTGCGCGCCTTCGGTCAGAGTGAAGCTCGAGTAATACTGCGTGAGGCCACCGGCGTCGACCGTGTAAAACGTCGACTGCGGGCCGGAGGCGATGCCGGCGCTGAGGGGATCGGTCACGGAGAAGCCGACGTCCGAAGCGGGCGAGACGTACGTCGAACCGTCCACCGCGTAGAAGACGGGCGAGCTCACGCTGACCTGCGTGACGGGCGGCGTATGGTCCACGGCGACCGTCGAGGTCTCGACCGTCTCCTGGTGGCCGGCGTTGTCGACGCTGTAGAAACGGATCGAGTGAAGGCCCTCGGCGGATATCGTGAAGGACGACGCGACGAGAGCGAAGGGCGAGCCGTCGACCGAGTCGTAAGTCGCCGCGACGCCGACGCCCGCGCTGTCGCCGACGACCCGGAAGTCGTCCGTGGAGACGAACGACAACGGGGTGAACGTGTTGACGGCCACCGGAGCCGACCCGTGATTAGGCAGCCCGATGTTCAGCGCGGTGCGCGGCGGCAGGGAGTCCGTCGGTATCGTCGCCAACACGAAGAACGAGCAGGAGCCGATCGAATCGGAGACCGTCTGGTTGACTGAGTCGATCGTCGGAGTCGGCAAAACCACCATGTTGCTCGCGTCTGTTTTCAGGATTCGAAGAGCCGTCGGATCGGAGATGCCGAACGACGCGTAGCTGAAGGTGACGGTCGCCCCAGGGGGCGGGAATGTGAGCGGCGAAGTGTTCCCGGAGCAGAGGTAGACGCTGCCGATGGGTGCGTTCCCGACATTCTGGGCCAACTGAAAGATCGCATTTTGATCTGCGGGCGAGGCGAAGTTCAACTGCACGCCCGGAATTATCGATAGAATGGAGGCGATCGGAGTGGGCTCCGGACTCTGGGTCAGATAGGAGACCTGCTGGGTCGCCGGGTTGAACATAAGCAACGGGTTAGAGATACTCGAGGTGTTGCCCGCGGCGTCCGTCGATTTGATGGCCACAAAATTAAAGCCATTGGGATTGGGGAATGAAAGAGCAGCTGTAGGGATGCCGTCCTGAAAGGTCGGGGAACTCTTCACCGGCGAAATCGTTTCTGTCCCGGTCGTTTCAAAGTTGGCCTGTGTCAGTTTCGTGGCTGCGACTCGTATGTCGTATACGCCTTTCCTACTTGACAAAGTCATGTCACCTTGGTCCCAATCGTCACCCGGCGCTGACCATCCGATATTGGAAAAGGTGAGATCGGGATGAACATCTTTTATCGGCCTCGGCGGGATCGTGTCGACGAGCCAGCCGTTCTGGTTCATGAACGGGTAGGCATCCTTGTTGCCGGCGTCGAGCGCGAAGGGGACGTCCGAGACGCCGTCCTTGACCGGCAGGTTCTGCTGGTCGCCGTAGCGGGTATCGACGGCGCCCGCGAACGGCGTCCAGTTGTTGCCGCCGACGGGGTAAGGCTCGCTCCAGGTGTTGACCGAGCCGTTGGTCACCGCCTGCTGTCCGTTATTGACGAAATTGTTGCGGTAGACCCGGTTGCCGTTCTGGCCGCCGCCGCTGAACCATATTCCGACGCCGGAGGTGTTGGAGATGGTGTTGCCGATGATGTTGTTGTTGGTCGCGCCGCCGAGATTGTCCTGGTCGAGCGCGAGGCCGTACGTCCCGCTTCCCGAGATCGTGTTGGAGCTGAGTTCGATGGAGCCCACTCCTCCGGCGATTCGG
>JAGWMT010000043.1 GCA_028871595.1 Elusimicrobiota bacterium | reverse complement strand
CGCTTCATCGTCCTGGAAGTGACCGACGACGGGCCCGGCATACCCGGCGACGTGCTGCCGCGCCTGTTCGAGCCTTTCTTCACCACGAAACGCTTCGGCGAGGGCTCGGGGCTGGGCTTGTCCGTCGTCTCCGGGATCGTGCGCCGCCACGGCGGCGGCCTGGACATCCGAACCTCTGCCGACGAGGGAACGGCGATGTCGGTGTACTGGCAGGCCTGCGACCCGCCCCGGCCCGAGCGCACGCCTCCGTCCCCGGCGACCGCGCCGCGCGGCCAAGGCCTGATCCTGGTGGTGGATGACGAACCCATGATGCGCCCTCTCCTGAGCCGGATCCTGTCCGACTACGGCTACGAATGCGTGGCCGCCGCCGGGGGGGCGGAGGCTCTCGAGATCCTGGCGCGGACGCCCGCGATCCGCGGGGTCGTCTTGGACCTCGTGATGCCCGAGATGGACGGCTTGGAGACCTACGACCGGATGATCCGGCTGCGCCCCGGGCTCAAGGCCCTGATCCTCAGCGGCTACGCCCCGGGAAACGCCGAAGCGGAAATCGCCCGGTTGGGCCTGCCCTATCTGACGAAGCCCGCCGACGCCGCGGCGTTGGCCTTGGCCCTGTCTCAGACATTGGGCTCCAGCCCGCCCGCTTGAAGCCCCGGGGCGAGGAAAGCTACTATACACGCGTGAGCGGTCCAAAACTTCTCAAAAAAATCCCTTTTCTCTCGGCCCTGACGCCGGCGCACCTGCGCGACGTGTACCGCCTGGCGCGCGAGGTGGACGTCCCCGCGGGCCAGCCCGTGTTCGCCAAGCGCCAGGCCGCCGACGCCATGTTCGTGGTCCTGTCGGGCCGGGTCAAGATCTTCGCCGACTCGTCGTCGAAAAAGCGCAAGACCTTCGCCTACCTGACCGAGGGGGACTTTTTCGGCGAGATGGCCCTGGTCGAGGATCTTCCGAGGACCGCCTCCGCGTCCGCCGCCGAGAATTCCCGGCTGATGCTGGTCTACAAGAAGGATTTCCAGCGCCTCCTCGCCCGCGACTCGAAGCTGGCGCTTTATCTTCTCAAGACCGTCTGCGCCCGCCTGCGGCACGCCAACGAGGAAATCGAGGGCATGCTGTTCCGCAACATCCTGGGCCGCGTCGCCAAGGTCATGCTCGAGCAGGCGAAGCGCTCGGGCGAAGTCTGGAACGGGCGCGGCCTGGCGCTCAAGCAGCGCTACACCCAGCAGGAGCTGGCCGACCTGGTGGGCACCACGCGCGAGCCGTTCACGCGCGCGCTCTCGTCCCTGCGCCGCGCCGGACTGGTCGCCCAGACCGACGACGGCCGCTACGCGGTCCCCGAGCCTTCCAAGCTCGCCGGACTCTGCTCGAACGACTGACTTCCCCCGAGGACCCCGACATGGACAACCCGATGCGCTCCCATTCCGCCGCCGCTCTCAAGGCCTCCGCCATCGGCGCCGAAGTGCGCGTCGCGGGCTGGGTGCACTCCCGGCGCGACCACGGCGGCGTCTACTTCTTCGACCTGCGCGACCGCTCCGGCCTGGTCCAGGTGGTCGTGCATCCGGAGAACGCGGCGTCGTTCCTGGCCGCCGGAAAGCTGGGCGCGGAGTGGGTGGTGTCGGTGAAGGGCCAGGTCGGCCGGCGGCCGAAGGGCACGGAAAACCCGAAGATGCCCACCGGCGAGATCGAGATCGCGGCCGACGAGGTCGAGATCCTCAACACCTGCAAGGTCCTGCCGTTCGAAGTGGACGAGCACTCCACCGCCAGCGAGGAGATGCGCCTCAGGTACCGCTTCCTGGACCTGCGCCGCCGCCGGATGCTCAACAACCTCACCCTGCGGCACACCATCGCGATGGCCGCGCGCAACGCGCTGGCCGCCGAGGGCTTCCTGGAAGTCGAGACGCCGATGCTGACCAAGGCCACGCCGGAGGGCGCCCGCGACTTCCTGGTGCCGTCGCGCCTGAACCCGGGACAGTTCTACGCCCTGCCGCAGTCGCCGCAGATCTTCAAGCAGATGCTGATGGCCTCGGGCGTGGAGAAGTACATGCAGCTGGGCCGGTGCTTCCGCGACGAGGACCTGCGCGCCGACCGCCAGTACGAGCACACCCAGATCGACGTGGAGATGAGCTTCGTGCGCGAGGAGGACGTCCACGCCGCCGCCGAGAAGATGATGAAGGCGATCTTCAAGGCGGCCTTGGACGTGGACCTGCCCACGCCGTTCCCGCGCCTGGACTACTTCGAGGCCATGCGCCGCTTCGGCTCCGACAAGCCCGACCAGCGCTATGGGTTTGAAATCGTGGACCTGACCGCCGAGCTGAAGGACTGCGGCTTCAAGGTGTTCGGCGGCGCGATCGCCGCGGGCGGCGTGGTGCGCGCGATCTCGTGCGCGTCGGAGTACTCCCGTTCCGAAATCGACAAGCTGACCGACCTGGCCAAGGTCTACGGCGCGAAGGGCCTGGCGTGGATCAAGTGGACCGCGGCCGGTCCCGAGACGCCCATCGCCAAGTTCATGAAGCCCGAGGAGCTCGAGGCCATCCGGACGAAGACCGGCGCCAAGCCCGGCGACTGCACGTTCTTCGCGGCCGACAAGGAGATTCCCGCGGCCACGGTGATGGGAGCCATCCGCAAGGAGATCATCGCGCGCCTGAAGCCCGCGCCGTCCACGGACTGGCATTTCTCGTGGGTCACGCATTTCCCGCTGCTGGAGTGGGAGCCGGAGGAGAAGCGCTGGACCTTCGCGCACAACCCCTTCACCCGGCCGCTCGACGCGGACGTCCCCAAGCTGGACACGGACCCGGGCGCGGTGCGCTCGCACCAGTACGACCTGGTGCTCAACGGCGTGGAGCTCGCCTCGGGCTCCATCCGCAACCACAGCGGGGAGATGCAGCGAAAAATCCTGGCGCTCATGGGCTTCGACGCGACGGAGCAGCAGCGGCAGTTCGGCCTGCTGCTGTCGGCGCTGGACTTCGGCGCGCCGCCCCACGGCGGCTTCGGCATGGGCCTGGACCGCCTCACCGCGCTGCTCTGCGGCGAGGACTCCATCCGCGAGGTCATCGCCTTCCCGAAGACCCAGAAAGGCACCGATCCCTTGAGCGAGGCGCCCAGCGCGGTCAAGGACCGCCAGCTCAAGGAACTGCACATCAAGCTGGACCTTCCCGCCGCCGCTCCCGCCAAGGCCTGACCGCCGGGCGCACATAAACAAAAAGCCCTCCGGAGGGAGGGCTTTCGCGCGGCGGGACGAAAACTGGTGGACGTGACAGGGATCGAACCTGCGACCTCATCCTTGCGAAGGATGCGCTCTCCCAGCTGAGCTACACGCCCGACAGACGCATTATGCCAAAAAGCCGGCCCGGCGTCCAGCCGATCAGCGCGCCGACGCGGGGCGGGCCTCCCGGCGCAGCTTCTCCTTGATCCGCTTCAGCTCGTGCTTGTACTCGCGGCGCGCCTCGTTGTGCTCCGCGTTGGTCTCCGAGAAGTTGTGCCCGCCCTTCGTGTCGGCCATCATGTACAACGCCTGGGTGTGCACGGGCTTGAGGACCGCCGAAAAGCTCCCGACCCCGGGATTGCAGATCGGACCGGGCGGAAGACCCGCGTGCAGGTAGGTGTTGTACGGGGAGGGAGTCTTGAGGTCCGCGCGCGAGAGAACCTTCCATTGACCCCGCGCGTATTGAACGGTCGGATCGGCCTGAAGAAGCATGCGCTTGTGCAGGCGGTTCAAGTACAGAGCCGCGATGATCGGCCGCTCCTGTGGCAGGACCGCCTCGCGCTCGACGATCGACGCCAAAATCAAAGTGTCGTCCAGCGTCAATTCCGGCTTCGGGTCCGCCTTCTCGTAGAGAGAGCCGAGCTCGCGCTCGAACGCCTCGTTCATCCGCGCGGCCACGCGCTCCGCGCCGTAGCCGGGAGGGAAGTGGTACGTCGAAGGGAAAAGACGGCCCTCGAGCTTGCGCAGCTTGACGTAGGCCGCGAAGTCGCCGGCGTCCGCGATCCCGTCGGCCGCCAGCCGCTCGGCGATCTGCGACGCGCGGAAGCCCTCCGGGATGACGACCTTGACGTCCTCGTTCTGGCCGAGGGTGAGCTTGCGGATCACGGTGCCGGGCCATTCATGGACCCGGAGCGCGTAGGTTCCGGGCTTCAGATGACGATCGAACCGCCCCAGTTTCAAGAGGAGACGGAAGAGGGGCACGGACACGATCACGTCTTTTTGGGCCAATAATTCGGCGGTCTGCCGCGCGGACAGGCGCTCCGGAATCTCGACCTGGACCGCGGGGCCGGGGCGCAGCAGCCATACGGTCAAAGCCGCCGCGAAAAGGACGGCCGCCAAGACCGCGAAGACCCGGCGCTTCACGCGCGGCGGTTCTCGGCCCGGCGCAGGACGGCGCGCACGCGCGCCAGGAGCTCGGGGGATTTGAACGGTTTGACGATGAAATCGTCCACGCCGAAATGGAGGGCTTCCAGCTCCTCGTCGGCCGTCTGCTTGACGGTCATCATGATGACCGGGATGTCCTTGAGCCCCGGCGCCGCGCGCATCTCGCGGCAGAACCTCTCGCCGTCCATCTTCGGCATCATCCAATCCACCATCACGACGTCGGACGGCTGGGCCTTGAGCATCTCCAGGCCCTCGGCGCCGTCGCGCGCCGCGCGCACCTCGTAGCCCGCGCCCCGGAGCACTTCCGAGATGATCACGCGGTAGTCTTCCTCGTCGTCGATGACCAAAGCTTTCGTCGCCATGTTGCCTCCGCGGTCAGGCCGCGACCTTCAAAGTGAATGAGATCCGGGTGCCCTCGCCGGGCGCCGACTGGACGTCCACCTTCCCGCCGTGCTGGTCCACGATGGATTTGACGATGTAAAGCCCCAGCCCGGTTCCCTTCGGCCCCGCGACGCCGTCCGTCACGTTGCGGCCCTGGGAAAAGGGACGAAAGAGCCGGGCCACGTCGCCGGCGTCCATGCCCCGGCCGCTGTCGCCGACCGTCACCTCGACGTAGCGCTGGCCGCCGTCCTTCACCTGCGCGGCTTCCAGCCAGACGCGGCCGCCGGAGGGGGTGAACTTGAGCGCGTTCGCCAGAAGGTTCACCACCACCTGGCGGATGCGGTCGGCGTCGCCCAGGACCGGGGGCTCGCCGCTGATGCGGTTCTCGATGCGGACGCCCATGGAGTCGGCCTTCGCCTCGAAGAACTGGGCGACCTCCGCCGTCAGCGGGGCCAGTTCCATGCGCCGGATCACGCACTCCATTTTCCCCTGCTCGATCTTGGCCACGTCCAACAGGTCGGTGATGAAGCGGTTCAGCCGATGGACGTTCGCCTCGATGCGGTCCATGTACTCCATGGCCAAAGCCAGGGACTCCCGCTCCCCGGAAATCACCTTCTCCCGGATGAGCGGAAGGAAGCTCTCGATGGCCCCGAGCGGGGAGCGCAATTCATGAGTGACCGAGGACACGAAATTCTTCTTTGAGAGGTCCAGATCGGCCAGGCGCGCGGACATGTTGTTGAACACGCGCACCAAAGCGCCGATCTCGTCGTCGGTCGTCCACTCCAGGTGGACGCCCAGGCGGCCCTCGCTGATCTGCTCCGCCATCAGGCCCAGCGCCGTCAGCGACCGCGTCAATGAACGCGACAGGAGAATGGCCAGACCCAGGCTGATCAAGGCCGTCGCCCCGCCGACGATGCCCAGGATCTTGACCATCCGGTGCTGGGTCTCGCGCACCGTCGAGTAGAGGACGTCCTGGTCCACGCCGAAGAACACCTCGACGGCGCGGTTCGCCGACGACGGATCGGTGACCATCACGCGCCGCTCCAGGACGCGGTTGCCGGGAACCGGGGCCCCGAGGCTTTGGGTGGCGGTCTTATCCCCGTTATGCCAGATGGTGCGGGCGTAGGCCAGCGCCGGATACTGCACCTTCAGGAAGTTGAGGTAGCTGAGCAGCTGGACCTGGTCCTTCTGGATCAGCGCGTCCGTGGCGGTGCGCGCGACGGCCAGACGGATTTGAGTCTCCGCCCTTTCCACGTCCTTCCGGCCCAGACTGCGCTGCACGGCGAAGACCCCGTACGCGAGCAGGAGGAGGGAAATCACCTGCAGGAAGACGGTCTGCGCGATCAGCCGGACCCGGATGGTCATCGTCGAGAAACTATCATATTTATGGGGAAACCGTGAATGGCTGTCGTCCGCGGCCGGTATTGGCAATATTCGCGAATTAAGCAAGCCCGTATTGATTTATTAACAAGCGGGGGCTATCCTTCAACCTATGAGCCACAGGGACAAGGACGCGGCGCTGGAACCGGCGTTGCAGGACGTCGATAATATCCAGAATCTGGACACCGCGCGCATGGCGCTCCGCTGGGCCCTCGAGCGCATGCGAGCCCTCGAAAAGCGCGTCGAGGAGGTCGAAGGCGACGCCAAACGGGCCCAGGAGTCCTCCGCGAAGGTCTCCTCCGAACTGGAAGGCGCGCGGGACCTGCTCGCCCGGCGCGCGGGGGAGGCCGCCGAGCGCGAACGCTATTACGCGAAGATCGAGGAATACCTGAACCTGCAGCTCGCCGGGGGACTGGACGCCGCGGCGATGGCGCGGCGCGAGTCCCGCATCGAGGAGCGCGAGACCGAACTGCAGCGCCGTGAGATCGAGACCGAGAATAAAATCCGCGCCGCGCGCCAGCGCGCCGACGAGGAGACGCGGCGTTCCGTCGCCGAGGCCTCCGCCGCCGCCGAGCTCCGGGTCAAGGACGCCCGCCTGGAATACGAGAAGCGGACCTTCACCCGCGACGCCGAGCTGTCCTCGCGGCTGCTCGCGCTCCACGAGAAAGAGGCGCAGTTGAACACGATGGAACGCTCCCTGGAGGAGCGCCGGAAGCGTTTCGAGGAATTCCACGCCGCCCAACGCGCCGCGATCGAGAAAGAGGCGGCCGCCATCGGCCAGAACTCCGCCGACCAGGCCGAGTTCCTGGAGCGGCGCATCGAGCAGGCCTTGACCGCGCGCACCTCGGCGTTCGAGCGCGCCTGGGTGAACGACCGCCAGGTCCTTCTCGACGAGCTGGCGGCGTGGCGCGCGAAGTCCCGCGAGCACCTTCCCGCCCTCCTCGAGGTGCAGAGCCGCGCCGCGTCCCTGGAGGAAAACTGCGCGCGGCTGGCGGATGAGAACCGCGCGCTCGCCGAGTCCAAGGCCGTCCTCGCCCAGGAGCTGGTCCGCTGGCGCGCCGAAGCCCAGAACGACCTGCCGGCGCTGCTGGCCGCCGTGCGCCGCGCCGTCGAGTCGGAGGAAAGCGTGAAGCACCTGGAGGTCGAGCTGGCCTCCACCCAGCGCCGCGCCGAGGAATACCAGGCCCAGCTGATGTCCGACGAGCTCAGCCACGAGGCGCGCGTGAAGGAGCTGTCGCGCTTGGAATCCGCCCTTTCGTCGAAGCTGCGGGACGCCGAACAGGACCTTTTCCGCCAGTACGACGCGTGGCTGGAGCGCGAGTCCGAGCTGCGGCGCCGCGACCAGGACTGGCGCGTCGAAGCCGAGACCCGGGCGCAGTCCATCGAACTGCTCCGCTCCGAGATCGGCGCCCAGCGCGACGAGCTCAAGAAGGCGATCGCCTCCTACCGCGCCAGGGCCGATGCCCTCCACTCCCCCGAGAACCAGGAGAACCCGGATGAATAAGATCAAGGCGTCGTCTTTGGATCAGGCCTGGGCCCGTTTGGAGGAAGTCTGCCGCCGGCTGTGGGAGGCGAACTCGCCGTGCGCGGTCGAGACCCAGGCGATCCTGGAGGAATTCAAGGGGGAGGTCCACCGCATCGACTCCCACCTCTCCAACATCGACGAGCTGAGAGGCCACGACCGCCGCGAGCACGAGGAGGACCTGGCCTCCATGCGGCGGGAGTACGAGATGGAGCTGGCCAGCCTGAAGAAGCGCCTGGAACTCGATCAAGCGGCGTTGAACGACAAGGACGCCCGCTACGACGACCTCTTGAAGACTTTGGCGCGGAAGGAGGAGGAGAATCTCGAGTTCCACTCGCAGATCCTGCGCATGTCGGCCGCCAGCGACGAGACGAAGTCCAAGAGGATGGAGGAGTTCTACCAGGAGCTCCTGGCCAAGGAGGCGTCGCTGGCCGAATCCTGGCAGAAGCGGCATCAGACGCTCGAGGCGGAGCATAAGCAGCTGGAGCTCATCCTGGCGGCGCGCCAAGCCGAACTGGATTCCTGGGAAAAACGGCGCCTCAATGAGGAAGAATCCATCAAGAAGCGCGCCACCGACAACGAACTCAAGACCCAGCAGCTCACTCAGGAATACCGCAAGAAACAGCAGGAGATCGAGGAACTGAAGGCGGGCCTGCAGGCCAGCATCACCGATCTGGTGCGGCAGTATCAATCCCGCCTGCGCGGGCCCGCCCCCACGCCGCCGCCGAGCATGCGCTGACCATGCCTGAGGACGAGTTCGACGCCCTGCTCAAGCGCTGCAACCAGCGGCTGGCGGAGATTCGTCTCGATGTACCGTCGCTCGACGTCCCGTCGTCGCGGCCTTCCGCCCGCCTGTCTTTGGGACCCGCGGTCGAGCCTCCGCGCCAAGCGCCGCGCGAGCCGGACCGTCCCGTTCCGCCGCCCGTTCACCGGCCGCCGCACGAGGACGAGGAGATCGAAATTTTTCCGCCGGCCGCGGCGCGCGTCCGCACGCCGCCTCCCGTCCGCGTCGCCCGGGCCGAGCCGGAGGCCGTCAAGGCGCCGGCGCCCGTTCCCGCCGCTCCCCGCAAAAGGAACTGGCCCGTTTGGGCCGCCGCGGCCGCGCTGGCCGTGACGGCGCTGGCGGTTTGGGGGTACCGCCGCGCGCCTGACGACGTCCGGCTGCCGCTGGACGGCGCCGACGCCATGACCTTCCGGCCCGAGACCGGGGACATCCTGGTCGCCCAGGGGACAGAATTGCAGACCCTGTCCCGCGCTGGACGGGTCCTCGCGCGCGACACCCTCTCCGCCCCGGTCGTGAGCCTGGCCTGGAATCGAGGCTCGCTCTGGAGCGCCGATGGGAAGACTCCCCAGGTGACGGAACGGCGCGACGGGGGAAAAACGACGGTGTACCGCCTCAACCACGTCCCGGCCGCCCTGTACGCCGAAGGCAACAACGTCTGGACGGTGGAAAAGAACGGCCGCGCGCTCCATCAGTACCTGATCAGCCGCTCCATACTCGGCGCGATGCTTCAACCTTTGGATCTTTTCGAGTTGCCGGAGATCACCCCGGACGCCTTCGCCTTCGATTCCAGCGGCACGCTCTGGGTCGCTGATGACGAGTCCCGGAGCCTGGTCCGGATGCGCGCGGAGAAGGGCATCTACAAAGCGACGCAGCGGGCGCCGCTGTCACCGCTGCTGGGGCCCGCCGGCGAATTCCGCGGCCTCGCGAGCGACGGCGACGCCGTCTGGATCCTGTCCCGTCCCGAAGGCGGCGGCGCGGCCCTCCTCAGCCGCGTCCGCGCCGACGCCCTCGATTGGGCGGCTCCTTAAAAAACCCGCACGGGATTACTGGTCCTTGCCCATCTGCATCATCTCCGCCTGCACCCGTTGGTAGGCGCGCTCGGCGGGGACGTACTTCTCGTCGATGGCCAGGCAGCGCTTGAACGCCTCGCGCGCCTCGAGCAGTCGGCCCTGGGCGTACAATTCGACGCCCGCCTCGTAGAGCTTCTCGACGTCCTGCGGCGAGCCCTCGGAATGCGGCTTCACCGCCACGGCGGGACGGTTCTGCTTCTCGATCACGTTCTTCAGCGCGGTGATGTACGCCTTCAGCTTCCCGCGCTCGGCTTCGTCCGGCTCCAGCGCGTACGCGGCCTTCAGGGACTTGAGCGCGTCCGCCGGACGGTTGAGCGCGTGGTAGGCGCCCGCCTGACGCTTGTAGGCCTGGACGTTCGCCGGATCCAGCGCGATGACCTGGTCGGCCAGCTTGACGACCTTCTCCCACTCCTGCTGGAAGAAGGAAACTTCCATCAAGGCGGACGTCGCTTCCAGAATGCGCTTGAGGGCTTCCGCTCCGTTCGGCGCGGCGGCCGTCTGGGTGGAGACCGCCACGGGGACGGACTGCGTGGAGACGGCGACGGCCGTCTCCGGAGCCACCGCCGCCGCGGTCGAAACCGCGGGGGCGGGGGAGCCGACCTTCGCCTCCAGGATGCGGATCAGGCCGTCGTGGGCGGGCGTCGGGCGCAGGGCGCGGGCATTGGCCAGCGAGACGAGGGCTTCCTTGTCCTTGCCGGCGATGAATTTCATCACGCCGTCGTGAGTGGCGGCGCCCGCCGGATCGCGCAGCTCCGCGGATAGATCGGGGAAGTAGGCGGCGGCCGTCCGGTAGCGCTCGTCCAGGTCGTTCAAGACGGTGTCGCGCGGCGCCAAGGACGCGGCCTGGCGGGAGCGCTGGTGCGCCTCCTCGAAGCGGCCCAACTGGGCTTCGGCGTCGGCGTCGCGCATCAGCAGATCGATCGCCTTCCGCTTATAGGCGACCAGTTCCGCCGCCTGCTTGTTGAATTCCGGAGTGCCGACCTGCGCCGAGGAGGAGAGGTTTTCCAGGAGCATTTCGCCCAGCAGGGCGTCGGCCTGTTTCGGAGCGCCGAAGCGCCAGGTCAGGCCCAGACGGTGGGAGCCGCTGGTCGAGGCCAAGCCGCCCACCGGGAGGGCGAAGCCGTAGTCGATCTGCATGCGATGGATGCGATAGGAAAGCCCGGTGGACAGCTGGCGATAGTCGCGGGAGCCGAGCCCGATGCCGGCGCGGACGGCGAACGCACCGTACAGCAAAGTGGGCAGCCACTTTTCCGCCGCGACGGAGGCGATCTTGTCGAGCGAACCGTCGGGAGCCGCGTTGAAGTCCACGTCGGAGGACAAGGTCGTGAACGGCGTGCGGTACGCGCCGCCGATCTTAATGTTCCGCCCCAGCTTGTCGCTTTGATCCGGCGAGAAAGCGATATTCGGCTCGAGAAGATGCTGAACGTCCAACCCCAGGCTCCAGCGCGGCTGGACGCGCCACAGCACGCCCAGGTCGGCGTCGAAGTTCGTGCGCGAGTTGCTCTGCAGGACCGGGTCGGGGGTGAACGTCGCCCCGCCGGTGTTGTTCAGCGCGTTGGAGGCGACGGCGGTCCCGCCCAAGGTCCGGTTCAGCAGCTTCGCGGACACGCCGACGAAGATCGGATCGGGGCGGTCCTCCCGTGTCATGCGCCGGCCGTACGACGCGAAGAGGCTCGATTCCCGGTAAAGGCTGTCCAGCGTGAAATAGTTGAAGGCCGCGCCCAAGGTGCCGTTGCGCCCGTCGGCCAGAGGCTGCGCGTAGGCCAGGAAGGAGTTCTGGACGTTGGAGCCGTCGGAGAGGCCCGTCAAAAGCTTGGAATAGGTGGTGCCGAATTCCTTGCGGTCCAAGGTGGCCAGTCCGGCGGGGTTATAGTAGGTGGAATAGACGTCGTCGGCGACGGCCGTGTAGGCGCTGCCCAAGCCCGTCACGCGCGCGCTCACGCCCACGTCGTCGTACGCCGCCCGCGAGGGCACCGGAACGAGCGAAGCGGCCAGGAGGAGGGCCAGACAGGCCCGGGCTTTGCGCGCCATATTCCTCAAGTATGCCTTCTTGCAGGCCCCCGTGCCCGGGAGATCAGCGAGTTTCATGCGAATTCTATGGATATCGAATTTCATTGATTATCTCACGACAATCAAGGTGCCGGAGAAGACTTTCATCTCCGCCGTGATGCGATAGATATAGACGCCGCTGCGCACCGTCCCGCCGTTGGAAAGACCGTCCCAACTCAAGGACTGATTGGACGTTCCCGGAAAGACGGGAGTCCCCAGCGCGGAGCAGCCGGAAACCACGTTGGTCTGCCGGGGACCCATCGTGGCGACCTCGGTGCCGAGCAGGGAGTAGATCTTTCCGGTCGTGTCGGAATCGGCAGGGTTGTCGAAGCAGAACAAGGCCGAGTCGTTCTTACCGTCGCCGTTCGGCGTGATGATGCGCGACAGCGGGCCGAAGAACCGGAACGAGGTGCTTTGGGCGAATACGCCCACCGCCAGCAGCGCCAGCGCCGCCAGCGCCGCGACGAAGATCATCAGGGTTTCCGCCGTCTTCTGTTTCTTGCTCATCTCTTTTCTCCTTATCTCGCCACCACGATGGTGCCGGTGAAAGTCTTGCCGCCGCCGGTGATGCGGTACATGTACACGCCGCTGTGCACCGGCAGGCCGCTCATGAAGCCGTTCCACGTCAAGGTGTTCGGAACCAGGCCGGCGGCCATGTCGGCCACGAAGCCGCCGCGGACGTCGAAGATCTTGCCCTCGGGGACGACGTTGTTCGGGCCCGGATCGTAGCTGAAGATCGCGATGTCGTTGAGGCCGTCGCCGTTCGGCGTGATCACGCGGCTGGACAGGTTCGACAGGTCGAACACCACCCCGGCCGAGCGGGCCAGGGCGCGGATCTGGAAGATGCCCAGGTTGGGCGTCTGGACGCTGACCGTCTGCGCGACGGGGTCCACCCGGCCGTACAGCTTCTTGAATTCGACGCCGTTGTTCCAGTAGACGCCCAGGTCCTCGACGGTGGCGCCGTTGCTGCCGCCGGCGATCGCCGAGGCCAGCGGCGAGACGCCGTTGACGGGGGCGGTGCTCGGCGTCGGCGCGCCGTTGAGCATCTCGAAGTGCAGGACCACGCGCGCCGGCTTGGGAAGCGCGTAGCTCCTCAGTTCGGTGGAGCCGTTGAGCAGGGCGCGGAACTCGGCGGATTGGAAGACTCCGTTGCCGACGTCCTGCGGGCGGCGGCTGCGCAGCAGGCGGATGTCGCCGATTCCATTGGCGGAGCCGTTCAGCGTCGCCGCCGTCGCGTCGTCCAGCACCATGTCCGACACGCAGTCGTCGAGCAGGTAATTGCGCTCTCCCAACGCGGAGAGCGTGACGACGTTTGTCGATTGACCGACGGAGTTGAAGGAGAACAGGCGGTAGTAGTAGTTCAGACCGCCCGTCGCGTCGGTCAGGGAATTGGTGTTCACCGAGTACGTGGACAGCTGCACGTAGTTCGGGTTGCACAGGTCGGTGGAGCGGAGGACGAGGTAGCCCTGCAGTTCGTCGCCGGTCGGCGTGCCGGTGCTCAGGAAGGGGCTCCCGTCCACGAAGCGGTTGGTGGAAGACCAGCTGATCTTGACGGTCGCGCTCGACGGGACCACCTGGAGGCCCAAAGGCTCCATCGGCCGCTCCGAGTACGCGTACGCCGACACGATCGCCGACGGGGCGCTGTTGGTCAGCGCCCGGTCCACGGCGAAGAGGCGGTAGAAGAACGTCGTGCCGGCCGCCAGCGGCTTGTCCGTGAACGAGGTGCCGGTGGTCGTGGCGATCGTCACGTAGCCGAACGACGCGTTCAGCGCGCGCTGGACGGTGTAATAGAGGAGGCCGACGCCCTGCTGCGCCGACGGCAGGCCCGTCCAATCCACCTGCACGTTCAGCAGACCGCCGCGCGCGGCGATTCCCGCCGGGGCCGACGGCGTGGGGCCGGACGGAGTCACCACCGTCAGCACGTTCGAAGGCGCGGCCTGTCGCCCGGACCAGTTCACGGCGATGACGCGGAAATAATACGTCGTGGCGCCCGTCAGACCGGCCAGGAACGCGCCGGGGGACGTGGAAGTAAAGACCGTGCTGAAGGTGACCGCGTCGGCGCTCTGTTGGACCAAGGTCTGGGTTCCCAGCGGATCGCCGTTCGGATCCCACGCAAGCGAGACGGTGGAGGAGGAAATGGCCTGCGTGGACAGCGACACCGCGGGCTGAGCCAAGGTGGCCGTGGACCCCGCCGCCGTGTACGCGGAGCAGCCGGAATTGCACGCGGCCACGAACAAGAAATAGGTCGTGTTCGGCGCCAGGCCCGTGACGGTCCCGGTGCTGGACGTCGCCGCGGACGATCCGGCCACCAGCGTCGGCGGATTGGCCGGCTGGGTGGACGCGAGCAGCACGTAGTCCGTCGCGCCGGGCACGACCGTCCACGCGGCGGTGACCGAGGACAAGGCCACGTCCGTGACGGCCGCGCCGGCGGGGGGCGGAGGCTTCGTCGAGGTGGCCACCGCGAAGTTGTTCACGTTGCGCGGAGGCGCGGTCGTGCGCAGCCACGAACCGTTATAGGTGGTGTTGTCCTTCTCTCGGATCGCGAAGAAATAGGTGACGCCCTGGGTCAGGTCTGTCACCAGGAAGCCCGCCGAACCTCCGCCGGAGCTGGAGCCCGGAACGGGGGGAACGCTGGTGGAGAAGACGGACAAGGCCGGAGAGGTGCTGAAGACCATGTCGTTGGCGATCTGGCCGACGGTCGAAACGCGGATATCATAGGAGAAAGGGGCGACTCCGGCGGAGCGGTACGGCTCCGTCCAGGAAAGCGCGATGGAACCCGTGCTGGCGCCCGGAACGGCGGCCAGGTCGGTGATGTTGCCGATGCCTTGGATGTCGACGTCGATGTTCAATTGCGCGGTCGGAGCGGCGCGCGCGGGGACAGCTCCGCCCAGGACCGCCGCCAAAAGCGGCGCCCAGACGACGGCCCGCCGAACCGCTTTGTCAGCGGCTCTGTGCAGGCGTCTCAGAGCTTCCAAAAATTGCAAGGCCATCCGGCTTCAAGGGCAGGCTTCAACGAACCCGCGTCTTTTCCTCCATCGCGTCCGAATTCACGTACAGCACGAAAAAGCGTCTCGTCACGCGTCCGCCGGCGCTGGCGTCCACGGCCGCCGCGAAGGCCCAGCGACGGCCCGCGTAGCGCGCCTGCCTCGGCACCGACGCCCGAATCCGCGCGCGCCCGATGGCTCCCGCGCGGATCACGACGCCCGGCTCGAATCTCAGCCAGCGCGGATTCGGGGCGGGCTCGTAGCCCTCCCGCAGCCGCAGCTCTCCGATTCGGCTCCGCACCGGGGAGAACGTCACCGTCAAATCCTCGTCCCCGGCGTTCACCAGCTTCAACTCCGCCTCCTCGCCCGTCGCCGACTCCGGCGACAGCACGAATCCCGGACGTTCCGCCGTCGTTCCGGCCGGTGCGCCGGCCGACGCCAGCGGCGCTCCGACCGACAGGAGCACCCGGGTCTTCAACGTCAACGCCGCGCCCGAGGGATCGCGCGCGATCTCCTGGACGTCGAACTGATACTGACCGCCGTCGAGCGCCTTCGACTTCGGCACGCTCACGGAGATCTCCGCCTCCGCGGCTTCGCCGGGCTTCGTCTCCGCGTGGAACGACTCCACGCGAACGCCGCTCGGATCGGGCCACGGCTCGTAACCGGCCTGACACTCTCCCGGAGGGGGGGACACGACCTTGAACTCGATCCGGACGGGTTCCGGACCGGCGTCCTCCACGCGCAGCCGCGCCCCTTTGACATGCGAATACACGGCCGTCGTTCCCGGGAGCACGTCCCCCAGAAACGCCTCGGCCGCCGAGCTTCGCAGGCTCAGGGCATGACAGGGCCCGACCCCGAGAAGGGCCAGGCTCAAAACCGCGCCGAACGCCGGCGCAGCCCGCGCGTTCATGTGTTCATCCGTTCACCCTCGCTTCTCCCGATCAGAACGCCGTCACGATGATCGGCACCACCTGCGTGCCGGTGAAAGACGTCGACGTCGGCAACGTCAGCTGCCAGCACAGCGCCCGCGAGCTTCCCGCCGTCATCTTCAGCGTCGACGTGTTGTCCGGCTGGGCCGCCGGATAGCCGCCCAGCGCCGAGTCGGCCAGGATGGTCGTCGTGTACGGCGTCTGCGTCGCGCTGGTCAGCGCCGGCGCGATGGTCGAACTGCCGAACGTCGCGCCCGAACACGCCGTGTTCGCCGTGCCCGCCGCGCCGAACACCGCCTGCAGCTTCACGACGTCGTTGCCCGCGGTCGTGCCGATCGTCCAGCCCGCCGCTCCCGTGGGCGAGTCGAACGCGCTCGCCGGCGCCGACAGCTCCCAGCGCTCCGCCAGGTAGCCCGTGTCGTTGGTCACCGTCGCCGTGGACGCCGCCTGGATGGCCGCGCCCGCCGTGGTGAACGTGGTCGACATCGAGCTGGTCCGCTGGTTCGACACCGACACCGACAGGTTGCTCGCGATCGTCACGTCGATGTTCAGGTACGAAGGGCTGCCGACTCCCACCGCGCCCGCCCGTCCCGCCGTCATCAGCGCCGCCGCCGTCAGCGCCGCCGCTCCCAGCCATTTCATTTTCGTTTTCACGTTGTTATCTCCTTGCGTCTGATTGATCCGTCACGCTTTCCGTCGTTTAGAACGCCGTCACGATGATCGGCACCACCTGCGTGCCGGTGAACGACGTCGACGTCGGCAGCGTCAGCTGCCAGCACAGCGCCCGCGAGCTTCCCGCCGTCATCTTCAACGTCGACGTGTTGTCCGGCTGCGCCGCCGGGTAGCCGCCCAGCGCCGAGTCGGCCAGGATGGTCGTCGTGTACGGCGTCTGCGTCGCGCTGGTCAGCGCCGGCGCGATGGTCGAACTGCCGAAGGTCGCGCCCGAACACGCCGTGTTCGCCGTGCCCGCCGCGCCGAACACCGCCTGCAGCTTCACGATGTCCGCGCCCGCCGTCGTGCCGATCGTCCAGCCCGCCGCCCCGGTGGGGGAATCGAACGCGCTGGCCGGCGCCGACAGCTCCCAGCGCTCCGCCAGGTAGCCCGTGTCGTTGGTCACCGTCGCCGTGGACGCCGCCTGGATGGCCGCCCCCGCCGTGGTGAACGCCGTCGTCATCGAGCTGGTCCGCTGGTTCGACACCGACACCGACAGGTTGCTCGCGATCGTCACGTCGATGTTCAGGTACGAAGGGCTGCCGACTCCCACCGCGCCCGCCCGTCCCGCCGTCATCAGCGCCGCCG
>JAGWMT010000368.1 GCA_028871595.1 Elusimicrobiota bacterium | reverse complement strand
GGTCCGTGGACGGTCTGGCCATCGTGAGCGAAGAAGCGCACCGGGACCATTGTAAGAAAAGGGTGTTACGGAGAGATTTCCAGGATTCTGTCGAACTTGGGCCGCGATAAAACGTAGGATTGGGAACCATGAAAACCCTTCCCATGCTCCTCGTCGTCCTGATCGCCGCCGCGGCCGCCGCCGCGCCGGCCGCCGCCGGCGTGACCGTCGGCGTCGATCAGACCTTCGGCACCTCGAACTACCGGGGCACGAAGGCCAACGCGTCGCTCGACCTGACGGACTCCATCTATGTGGCTCCGTCGTTCTTGACCTACCGCAACGACCAGTCCAGCGGCTCCTATTACCAGGGGGGGCTGCGCGTGGGCTACGAGGTCGGCCCGTTCAGCTTCGGCGTCCAGGGCGCCTTCGTCCCCAAGGAGAACGGCTACAAGCAGAACTCCTTCGGCGCGGACGCGACCTTCTCCCTGGCGCCGGGCGGCACCAAGCACGGCCACCGCATGGCCGGCCCGTCGTCGCAGAGCAACGAGACCTTCGGCTACGGCCTGGCGGGCGTGGACGTGGGCGTCTCCGCCAACCACATCACGCACTCCGATGACTACGCGGCGGCCGGGACGTCCGGCGACGCGATCCGCCGGCAGGGGGCGCTGCGCGCGAACCGCTTCACCGTCGGCCAGACCGACCTGACGGCGTTCGCCGGGGCGAAGTTCCTGCTCCTCGAGGTCAGCGGCAGCATCTCGAAGACGACGTACGACAAGAACCTGGACAACAACATGGTCCGCGAGTCCCCGTTCCTGGCGATGGGCGAGTTCACGGGCATCGAGGCCGGCTTCCCGGACTCGAGCTACAACCTGAAGGCCAAGATCAAGACGTTGCCGTTCGTGCGGCCCTACGTCTCCTACACCCACACGAACTTCAAGCTGGGCTCCGCGCCGTCCAACGGCGTCGAGCTCGGGGGGGTGGTGGGCCTGGACATGCTCAACGTGAAGGCCGCGTACGGCCACTACGGCCAGAACGGCTTCACCGCGCGCAACTACTTCCTGCTGGGAGCCAGCCTCAACTTCTGAGGACGGCGTTCAGCGCAGCTTGGTCCAGGCCGATATGGACCAATGGCGGCCGTGCTTGACCAGTTCGTCGCGTTCGACGCCGCCGAAGGAGCCGTCGCCGTCTTTCGTCTCGACGCGGTAGGTCAGTTCGACCACCGCGGACACGTGCCCCACGCCTTCGAAGTCGAGTTTCTCGATCTTGAAAGCGGCGGGGCCGTGCTTTTTGAAGAAGTCTTCGCCCCAGGCGCGGATCTGGTCCTTGGTCATCGGGCGCGCGATGCCGGGGTCGTAGAGGTCGGCCAGGCGCGCGGCGTTTCCGGCGGCGAACGCGGCGCCGGCCTCGTCGTAGTACTCCTTGATCTCGGTCCGCAGGATGCTCTCCTCGTCGGTGATCTTGCGCCCGAAATTCAGAGTGAAGACGCCGCAGCCGGCCAGGAGCAGCGTCGCGACGGTGGGCGCGAGAAGTCTCATCCGGGCAGTGTAGCTCCCGCGCCGGACGGGGTCAACCCCTCTGTATCACCCCTCTGTATCGCGCCGTCTATAATCCAACCCCGCGCAGGATGTCGCGCCGTTGACCGACGCTTGGCGCCGCCGCGTCAGCGCCGTCAGCGGCGCATTGACGGCCGGACGAAGCCGGAAAGATGTTGAAGCATCGAATTCCCGTGCGCGCCGTGCACTGGGACGTGCGCGGTCCGGCATGACCGAGGTGGATTTGGTCTCGCATTCCGGAAGCAACGGCTCGGGCGAGTTCGTCAACGCAAGGAAGACAACGCTCAACCGGTCCTATTCCCCCAACGCACCGACCTTCACGACGTCCCCCTTCGCTTCGGGTAAAATCTGCTTTGTTTTTAAGCCGTTTTCACATCGCGCGCGCGATGCGGATTGTTCTGTTTTTTCAATATTATTTTTCGCGAAACGTATTTTTTCACGGCACATTCGTCGAATCGCGGTGGCGCTTCTCAAACGTCTCAAGAACACGCTGGATTACCGAGAACTCTTCTCAATCAGCCCAACGGACAAACGGTCTGCCGAAGTCGCGGTTCGGTTTTAGATGGCTTGACAGTCCCCTCGCTTTGGATCAAAATCGGGTCATGGGCGCGCCCGCCCGATAATCCGAGGAGAGGGTCTCGAGCTCCGCGGCCAGCGACGCGATCCGCGCCGGGTCGCCCGCGGCGCACGCGAGCGCGTGCAGACCGTAAAGCCCGAAAGCGAGGACGACGGGCGCCGCGAAGAGCAGGCGAAGCCATGGGCGCCGCGCGGAGCGAGGGGAAGCGGGAGGCGGCTCGTGGGCGGGCCGGGGGCCGGCCTCGGCGAAGGCCTCGTCGAGCATCTCTGACGAAAAGCCCTGTCCCGACAATGCGCCTCGGATCGCGGCGTCCGAACTTTGCCCGCGATGCTCGCGAATGGACTCGCGGGCGACGTCTTTAAACGCCATGATTCGGGATTAGAGACCATAGATCGGCGCCAGGATCCGGTCGGCGCGCGCGCGCACGCGCGGATCGGACATGGGCTCGCGCGTCGTCCCGGCGCAATGGTAGCGGTAAGGAAGCTTCAGGTCTTCGGCGAAGTGCCGCGCCACGAACAGCTCCGCGACGTCGTCGGCCCAATTGCGGCTTCCGTACAACGACGCGAACGGCGAACGCGCCCATTGCGCGCACGCCGCCGGGGCCTCCGCGGCGTCCAGCTTGGGTCCGCCGCCGAAACCGTAGAACTTCAGGTTGGGCCGCGCGGGATACGCGTCGTCGTTCCGGGCGATGGCGTAGGAGCGCCAGGCGTCCCAGCCCTTCGGCGCGCCGGGGCCGCGGCGGTCGGGAAGGCGGGGCTCGACGTACGGCGTCAGGCCGCGGACGTAGTCGAACGCGTGGGCCGCCTCGTGCGTCACGGTGTAAAGGATGCCGCTGTCCGCGCCCGCTTCCACGCGGACGTCCGCCGAACCGCGGAACGGGCTGCGTTCGCGCTCGGTCAGGAGGCGCGACG
>JAGWMT010000042.1 GCA_028871595.1 Elusimicrobiota bacterium | reverse complement strand
TGCCGTTGGCGCCGGACAGCGACACGTTCGCGCCGCTCACCGTCAGGCCCGCGTTGTTGGCCAAGGTCAGCCCGCCGGCGGCGGAGAACGCGCTCTTGCTGCCCACGGAGCCGAACTGGGCGGTGCCGTCCACGTCGAGAAGCGCGCCCGGCAGGAAGGACGTCACGCCGATGCCCACGCTGCCGCCGTTGGCGGCGTTGAGGATCAGCGGCGCCGCGCCCGCGCCGGAACGGTAGGAGTCGATGCCGATATACCCGCCCAGGGCGCTGCCGCGGTAGATGGAGACCTGGGTGTTGTTGCCCGAGGCCGAGGCGCCGTTGCCGACGATCAAGTCGGGGGAGGCGGGGCCGGCGGACGGGTTGGCCACCTGGAGCTGGGCCTGCGGCGCCGTTCCGGTGACGCCGATGCCGACGTTGCCCACCGTGGTCAGAGCGGTGGCGACGTTGCCGTCGATGATCAACGTGGCGGAGCTCATGTGCACCGGGGAGATGATGGAGAAGTAGCTGCTGCCGTTCAGCGCCTGGATGGAGGCGACGGCCAAGGTCCCGGAGCTGATCAGCTGGGTGCCGACGCTGACCGTCGAGATGGACAGGTTCTCCTCCAGGCTTTTGGCGATCAGCGCGTAGGGCACGGCGTTCAGCAACTCGCGCGGGGAGAGGACCTGCGCTCCCACCTGGACCTCCAGGAATTTTTGGGAGGGACCCGAAAGCGCTTGCGTGGAGATCGCCAACGTGGTGCCGAACAGACCCTGGCTGACGGCGACGGTCTGGGAGCCGCTGGACCAGAGCAAAGTGCCTCCGGTCAGCGAGTTGTACAGCCGGAACGACACGTTGCGCAGTCCGGTGACGGGAAAACCGTTGTCCACCAGGCGTCCCTGGTAGTTGATCGAGTTCGGCACCGTGCCTTCGGGGGAGCTGGCGGCGGCGGGGCGGTAGGACGCCGCGCGCGCCTGGACGCCGAGCAACGCCGTCAGGAGCAGGGCGAAGGCGGCGCGGCGGGAGTTGGTCTTCATAGGGTGCTTCTCCTTGACGTCGTGTGTCATCGGATCACCATGATCTTTCCGGAGGCCCGTCCGGTGTCTCCGGTCACCTGGTAGAAATAGACGCCGCTGGCCAGGTTCCGGCCGCTGGCGTTGGTCACGGGGAGCCAGACCAAGTCCGCGGTCAGCGGATCGTTCTTCGTCAACGTCTGCACGAGCTGGCCCGTGATGGTGTAGATCTTGATGGTCACCTTCGGGGGCAGACCGCGGAACGTGATGCGGTCGTGGCCCAAGGACGGCATGAACGGCGTGGGAAAGGCGTGCACGAAGGAGAAGTCGGAGGTCGACAGCGGCGGGATGCCCACGCCGCCGGGCGTCAGCCCCAGGCCGCCGCCGCCCATGGTGGTGATCGCGCCGACGCCGACCGATTGGGTCAAGATGATCGAGCCGCCGGTCGCGGTGCTGATGCCGCTGGAGGTGAAATCCGGAGTGGTGATCTCCAGCAGCGCGCCGGTCAAGGTCTGCGCTCGCGCCGCGCGCGCCGCCGCCATCGCCGCGGCGGCGACGGCGACCAACGCGGCGATGCGAAGCTCGCGGCCGAATTCGTGGAAGAAGTTCATAATGAGCTCGGGGAGAAGTAAATCGTCGTCGGCTCCCGGTCCTTTTCTTCTTTGCGCCGCGGCTCCCCATCCTTGGTCCAGGGCCAATGCCACCCGGGGGCGCTGTCGTTGTGGTGCTTGAGGCGCGTGCCGAATTTCAGGGTCACCGACGCGCGCTGGGCCTGCCCCAGGTCGCCGGAGTCCACGAACGCGTAGTCGAAGTCCAGCTCGGGCTTGTTCTTGTCCAGACGCGAGAGCGCCAGGCCCACGCCCACGGTGTAGCCCGGCCCGGCGTAGCCGCCGTTGCGCCCGCCGCCGCGGATGTACAGCGGCCCGTAGGCGAACTCCAGGCCCGAGGCGATCAGGACCGACTGGTTCTCCGGCAGACTGGCGTCCACCAGGACGCTGACATGGTCGATGAAGCGCTGGTCCACGCGCAGATCGTCCAGCCAGAACAGCGGGTGCAGCGCCACGCCGAATTTCAACGTGCGCGGCAGCTGGGAGTCCTCTCCGGAGTAGCGGATGGGCGGGCCCACGTGGAGCAGGGCGGCGCCGAACTCGATGAGCGGCAGGGGTTTGAAGTGCGCGCCGAAATCGTAGGCCACCCCGGTCGCCGACTTTCCGGCCAGGCGGGAGCGGATCAACTGCCCCCCCGCGCCGACCGACAGTCCGAAGCCCAGCCGGATCGCGTAGGCCGCGCCCAGCGCGGTGTCCAACGCGGAGACGCGCCCGGTCGGGTTGTCGTTCGCGTCGTAGGAGGCGAAGGGATCGACGGACAAGGTGTTCAGCGAGACGCCCAGCGTGCCGAAGTCCGCCGTGGGCTGGGCGAACGCCATCCACTCCTGGCGCGCGCCGGGGAGATATTGGTTGTGCATGAAGGTCAGCTCGGCGCGGGGCAGGTCGGCCAGTCCGGCGGGGTTGTAGGCGATCGCGTCCACGCTGTTGGCCAGCCCCGTGAAGGCACCGCTCAGCGCCGTCGCGCGCGCCCCGGCGTCCAACTCCAGGAAGTTCAGCGACGTGGACCCGGCGGCGGCCACCGCGCCCGCCCGGGCGGGCGCAAGAAAGCACAGAAACCCGGACAGAAGCGGGGGAAAAAGGCTGTATAGGGAACGTTTGCCGGTCATTCATGCACCCGCCAGGGGTGCTCTGAAGTGTAATAGGGGCATGAAGGTCCGTCAACGTCACAAATGTTACGGAAAACACGTTCCTTCGGGCCGGTTCCGCGCCCTCCGGTCAGCGCGGAACGGTCTGGCCGCGGGGGACGATGACGATGCCGGTGGAGTCCACGAAGTAGCGCTTCGCATCCTCGTCCTTGTCGAAGCCCACGGACAGCTTCGCCGGAATCTCGTTGAAGCGGTCCACGATGGCGCGCCGGATGCGCGCGTCGGCGCGGACCTTGCAGAAGTCCATGATGATGGAATCCTCGATCACGGCCCCGTCGTGGACGTGCACGCCGCGGCCCAGGATGGAGTTCTTGATGGTCGCGTTGCGCACGAAGCAGCCGTCGCCGATGATGCTGTTGGAGATCTTGCCCTCCAGGATCTTGGCGGGGGGGCCGTCGTAGCGTCCGGAGTGGATGAACCAGCGGCGGTTGTTGAGGTTCAGCTTCGGACGGGCGCCCAGGATGTCCATGTTGGCGTTGTAGAAGGTCTGGATGGTCCCCACGTCGCGCCAGTAGGCCGTCTCCTCGTACAGCTTGATGCCGGGGAGGACGTTGGTGGAGAAGTCATAGGCGAACATCTTGTGGGTCTTCAACATGCCGGGCAGGATGTTCTTGCCGAAGTCCAGGTCGCTTTCGTCCTTGTGGTGGTTCTTGAGCAGATCCACCAGCACGTCCTTGTTGAACACGTAGTTGCCCATGGACGCCAGCGCGTGCGTCGCGCTGCCGGGCATGGGCTCGGCCGTCGGGGGCTTCTCGATGAAGGCGGAGATGCGCCCCTTCGCGTCGGTCTGCACGATGCCGAACGAGGGCACGCTCTTGAGCGGGACCGGGATGGTGGAGACCGTCGCGTCGGCGCCTTTCTCCACGTGCCACTGGATCATCTGGCCGACGTCCATGCGGTACACGTGGTCGGCGCCGAAAACCACGACCAGGTCGGGGTCGAAATCGTGGATCAGGTTGAGGTTCTGGCGCACCGCGTCGGCGGTGCCGCGGTACCACATCGTGCCCATGCGCATCTGCGGCGGGACCACGGTGATGAATTGGTCCGGCGTGAGGCCGGCGGTCCGCCAGCTGGCGCGCAGATATTCGATCATGCTCTGCGACATGTACTGCACCAGGACGTAGATGGACTGCACGCCCGAGTTCACCAGGTTCGAGAGCACGAAATCCACGATTCGGTACTTGCCGCCGAACGGCACGGCCGGCTTCGAGCGTTCATGCGTCATCGGGTGCAGGCGCTCGCCCTTGCCGCCGGCCAGGACGATGGCCAGCACGCGCTTCGTCGGAGCGGGGAAACGGTTACTGGTCGCCATAGGGATCGTCGCCTCCGTAGCCCTTGTCGTCCACCGAGGCGGGCTGCCGCGTCGCGGGCGCCTTGTCCGCGCCCGGGGCCGGCGCCGGGGCGTCGGTTCCGCGCTCGGGGGCGGGATTGTCCGCGGCCGCGGCCTCGGCGGCGATCTCGCGCCGGCGCTTCTCGATGGCGGCGCGGTCCACCGGCTGCTTGTAGCGTTCGGCGCCGTTCAACTGCGAGTCGTCGAGCTGCAGGAATTCCCGCTTGTCCTCGGCGCCGGCCGTGATCTGCGTGAATTCCTGCGTGGTCGTTCCGGTGGAGACGCGCATGGGAAGGTACACCGCGCCTCCGCTGTGGATCAGCGCCGCCGTGGGCACGATCAGGACGTCGCTTTTGCGGGAGGGAATGATCTCGCCCTCCCAATCGGTGCCCGGGTCGAAATAGCGGTCGGGGGTCATGTACAGCGTGAACGAGGCGCCCGGGTCCACGTTCTGCCCCTGGATGTCCAGCAGGTAGCGCGTGACGCGACCCTTCAGTTTTTTCTGCGGGTCCTTCACCGACCAGAAGGTGAGCTCCATGCCGTCGCGGATCAAGGGAACGTCCTCGGGCCGCACGCGCGCCACCATGGCCAGCTTGCGGGCCGCCTCGAACATGACCGCCTGCGGCTTGATCCAGGTGTGGGGCCGCGCGTAGACCTTCAGCACGAAGCACGTGTCGGGACAGCGCACCGGCGTGGGACGGTACACGCGCTGCCAGCGGTCCTCCACCAGGCTCTGATCCTGCTGCCCGCGGGCGTCCAGGATCGCGGCCAGTTCCCGGCGCACCAGCATGGCCAGCGGCTGGTCGGCGCCGCGCCAGGTGTAGCTGGAGGCGCCGATCTCCTCGATGCGCCCGTCGATGGCGGACTTGAGCCGGAAGACGTCCTCGGGCACCACCGTCCCGGTGACGTGGACCCGGATCTCCAGCGTGCCGCGGCGCACGGCCCCCGTCGCGGCCCCGAACGAGGGGACCGCGCAGGCCAGCAGAAGCGCCGCGAGCGCGCGCCTCACTTGACGGCCGCCTCCAGTCCCGGCAGCGCCGCGCGTTCGGCGGCGATGGACGCGTTCTCGCCCTTCCAGCCGTCGCGCAGGAACGCCTCGTACGTCCAGGGCATCAACTCCTTGAACTGCCGGGCCATGGCCTCGCCATAGGCCTGGATTTCCAGCTGGGCGTGCCCGTCGGCGCGCAGGGCCACGAAGTTCATCAGGCTGCGGGCGTTGACGGTCCAATAGAATTCGGTGTACAGGTTGACCGGCAGGATCATGCGCGCCATCTCCCGGGCCACGCCCATCTCGATCATCTGCTTGTACGTCGCCAAGGACGCGTCCACCTGCGTCTTGAACAGCGCGTGCAGCTTGTCCTGGTCCAGAACGATCGCCGCGGAGGAGCCCTGCTTGTTCTTCTTGTCCTGGCCGCGCCACTTCTCGGGCATGTAGAAGTAGTCCTTGACCTCGGTGTAGCGGAAGGAGACCTCGTTGTAGGCGGCGAAGCGGTGCCGGAACCACTGGCGCGCGACGAAGATCGGGGCGCTCACGTGGAACTTGAACACGGAGTGTTCGAACGGGGTCATGTGCGAGTGCTTGAGCAGGTAGCCGATCAGCTTCTTGTCCGCCTCGGCCCCCTTGGAGACGCCGCCGTAGGAGACGCGCGCCGCGTCCACCACGCCCTGGTCGCCGCCCATGAAGTCCACCAGGCGCACGAACCCTTTGTCCAGAACCTTGACCGGCTTCTGCGGATCGATCATCGTTTTCCTCCGAGCGCGCCGCGCGCTCCGTCGTTGAATTGCCGTCCGTCGGGAAGGCCTCCGGCGGCTTCCGCCGAGGCCTTGATCCAGTCCAGCATGCGCCGGTCGCCCTGGATGCCCTGCCCGTTCCAGCGGTAGGCGAAGAATCCGCCGAGAGTCTTCTTCAAAAGCTGGCCGGCGCGTTCGGCCTCGGGCGATAGGGGCACCACCGCCACGCGTCCCTCGCGGATCAGCCCGCGGAACAAAGTCTGCATCGCGGCGCGGTCCTTGTCCTGCTGATCGGAGCGCACCCCGTCGCGGACCCCGACGGCCACGGCCTTCCGGTAGCCCGCCTTCGCGCCCACGGCGTCGGCGATGGCCTGGGCGTCGGTCTTCCACTTGGCCAGCGCGTCGTCGGAGCGGGGGGCCACGCCCACCAGCACCAACGACTCGCGGCCGGGGGTGGGGGTCAGAGCCTTCGCGCGGTCGGCCAGGATCGCGACCAGCAGGGGGGATTTATCGAACGTGGGCGCCAGCACCAGCGGAACCGGGCTGGTCAACTGCTTGCCGGTGGAGCCGTCTCCGCCCGCGGCGAGAGACAGGCCGCGGTCCTGGTCCTTCGGCAGGACCAGCGCGGACTTCCGCACGGAATGAAGGGCCTTCGGCTTCTTGTCGGCGAAGTCGCCGCTTCCGGAACCGGGAACGTCCATGACCGGGTCGGCGCGCACGCCGAACATGTAGCGGGTGGCCTCCATGCGCGTGGAGGAGCCGACCGTCTCCAGAGGGATCGCCACCACCTTGCTGACATGTTGCGCCGTCAGGCGGTCCAGCGCGCGCTGGACGGAGATCGAGTCGCCCGCGCTGTCCACGCTTTCGACCGCATGGCCTTTCAGCTGGCTGCGCAGGTTGCCCAGTTCCTGGCGCCACTTCACGTCCACGTCGTAGGCGAGAAGCAGGATCCCGTAGGTTTTCCCGCCGGGGGCGGCGTTCCAGCCCTGCGCCCGGGCCGGGACGGCGGCCAGCGCGAGGGCGAGGAGGAACGGGTTCACGGCTTGGCCTTGCGGCTCAGCGCCGCTTCGACGCGTTCGCGAAGCTCCTGCAGGCTGACGGGCTTGGCGACGAAATCGTCTCCGCCGGAAAGCGCGGCGCTGGTCTTGTCGTGGGTCGTGTCGCGGGCGGTCAGGAACAGGATGGGCACGCGGACGCCGCCCTTCTTCTCCAGCATCCGGATTTTCTGGCAGGCTTCCAGGCCGTTCATCCGGGGCATCATCACGTCGAGAATCACCAGATCCGGCCTTTCCTGCTCGTACACCGCGAGGGCCTCGGCGCCGTCGGCGGCGATCAGGACCTCGTAGCCCATGCGGGCCAGCTGAATGGACAGGATTTCGCGGATCGAGGCTTCGTCGTCCGCGATCAGTATCTTTCGGCGTTCCGCCATAAAGGGGTTAGGGGTCGAACGTCCAGACCGAGGATTGACCGGCGGATCCCCGGACGGCGACCACGATCTCCTTGCGGCCCGGCTCGGGCTCGATCACGGCCAGGCCCTGAGCGCAGCCGGGCAGGTCGGCCTTCCATGCCGTTTCCAGGCCCAGGCCGTTCCAGCGCTTGCGCTCCAGCGACGCGCTGTTGAACAGGCCGAACGGGCTGGCCAGGCCTCCCAGCGCCGCGAAATTCCGGACCGTGTAAAGCGCCTCGAAGCCGGAGGGGCCGTAGGTCACGGCCATGGGCGGATTGAATTCCAGCAGGCGGTCCTGCCAGCGCACGCGCAGCGGGGTCTGGCCGTAATCCTCGTCGGGGGTGCGCCACCACTCCTTGCCCATCTGCACGCGCAGCGCGTGCACCGTGGTCAGGTAGATCGCCGCGGGCGCGCCGGCGGACAGCTTGGCGGTCGTGAAGCCGTACAGCCAGTCCACGCGGCGGAGTCCCAGGGACGGGCGGCCCTGCTCGAATTTTCCGTCTTCATAGGCCAACGGATAAAGGGCCCCGAACGGGAAGGATTTGTCGTCGATGACCTGTTGGGTGGCGAGCAGACGCTTACCCGTCTCGTCCTGCCAGCCGCGGGTCAGGAACGGGAGCTCGGCCAACTTGAGCCACTTGCCGTTTTCCATGCGCAGGACCCGCGTCTCGAAGCGCTTGAAGGTCTCGTCGTAGACCGAGACGAACAGGTCGTCGTGCGGGCCGCCGGCGATCTTGGACGCTTCCAGGCCCAGGATGCGCAGGCCCGTGCCGGGAATGCGCATCGAGGCCAGCGGTTTCCCGTCGGCCACGGGGTAGGCGTACAACGAGACGGTGTTCTCGGACGCCAGCGCGATCTGCGGGCGCCCGCCGTCGAAATCTCCGGCGGCCATCGCGTTGATCGAGAAGTCCAGCGTCGCGCCCACGGTTTTGGGCGAGCGGGTCTCGGTCTCTCCCGGCCGCGAGGCGACGGGCGGCTTCGCCGCCGGGGGCTCCGGCGCGGGCGCCGGCGCGTCCAGGCGCGCGCGCTCGCCGGCCTTGACGGCGGGGGAAGACGGAGCCAGGTCGCCCGTCGAGAACTTGTCCGAGACGTCGGTGATCCGGCCCTTGGCGATCGTCTTCCTCACGCGTCCCAGGCTGGCGCCGGTGACGGGATGCTTGAGTTCGGCGCCCTCGGTGTACACCTCGAACGAACGGCCGGGAGCGGCGCCGTCGGCGGCGGTCAGGTCCAGCCAGACCGAGGAGGAATCGACGCGCACGACGTAGCCTTTGTCGGCGGGCTGGGCGGCCGCGAGGGCTCCAATGAGGAGCGGGAGGGGTAGAATCATCGGACCTAGGTTACTAAATTTTTTATGTAGAATCGCCCGGTGCCCTACGCCTATCCCTCCCCGAAAACAGGCACCGCCCAGGACCTTCTGCGCATCGTGACGCGCGCCTACGAATTGGAGCTGGAACGGTCGGGGACCGTGCTTCCGGTGAAGACCGACGCCCAGCGCCGCTGGGTGGAGCCGGTGTTTCGGGCCGCCGGCGTCGTCATGGCGAAGCTCATGGAGCTGATGCCCGCGGAGTTCTCCGTCGCCTTCCACGACCGGCTGTTCGCGGCGCTGTCGGCGCCGCACTCGTACCGTTTCGACCCGGAAAATCCGGTTCTACTCCGGGCGCGGAAGTTGGCCGCGCGGCTGGAGGCGGAGACGGGGCTCGCCCCGGCCCTGCTGGCGCTGATCTCCCATCCGCCGGTTCTCGGTGATCTGGCGCACATGAACCTGGAGCTCGTGCGCCACGCGACCTTGGCCCTGCGCGGGACGCGCGGCCGCCCCTGCCGGCCGCGCATGGTCGCGGCGACGGACCCGTTCGCGCTGGACTCGATCTCCATCTGGGAGGAGGGCCTATACGCCGGCTACATGGGCACCTTCCACGTCGGCGTGGACCGGTTGGCGCTGGGCGGCCGGCCCGGCCCGGCGCTCACGCCGCTGGCCGCCTGGTCGGCCATGCCGCAGCGCCTCTTGGCCGCGCTCGCGCGGGGCGGAGAGATCGGCCTGGTCCTGGCCGGCGGAGTGCCGGCCACCGGGCGCGTGCTCTACGCCGCGCGCGAGTGGATCCGCGGCGCGCGCCGGTCGAGCCCGCTGCGCGGGCGGCCCGGAGAGGTGTCCGCGCGCCTGGACGCCGACTCCTCGTTCGCCCGCTTCGAGACGACCCTCGCGCGCAGCGTGTTCGTCCCTCCCGGCACCTGGCGCGTGATCGACGCCTGGTTGATGGCCGCCGCGGCCGGACTATTGCCCGGGGAGACGCTCGAGGCCGCCGCCGCCGCCGCGCTGGAATGCCTGGCCGTCCCCGCCGCGGAGCGCCCGGCGCTGCTCGCGGACCTGGCGCGCAGCGCGTCGCGGGAGACGCCGTTCCGCCGGCGCCTCTTCCGCCTGCTGGCGGGACGCGTGGCGCGCCGCCGGCCGATCGTTCTGATTCCGGTCATCCACGGCGAGAATCCGCGCGGCATCGCCCTGCGCGAGGCGTGGGGCTGGGAGTGGCTGGGCCCGGGCCGCGTCCGCGCGCGCCGCGCCGACGACCCGGGAACGTCCGTCGAGACGACGACGGACGCGTTCGCCGACCGTTTCGTCGAGGAGAATTTCGCATGAGCGCCCGCATCTACCGCAGCATTCACGATCTCCAGGGCTTTTCGCTGAAGAACTGCCCGGTCATGCCGGAACCGTCCGGCGTCCTGATGTGCTCCCCCGACCATTATCAGGTCCTGGCCGTGAAGAATCCTTATATGTCCGGCCAGGTGGGCGGCGTGGACCTGCCGAAGGCCCGCCGTCAGTGGGAAGAGCTGCGCGAGGCGTTCGACGCCGCCGGCTGCCCGGTTTCCTTGATTCCTCCGGCGCCGGGCCTGGAGGACATGGTCTTCTGCGCGAACCAGTCGCTGGCCGGGACGCGCCCCGACGGGGAGAAGGTCGCGCTGCTGTCGGCCATGCGCCATCCCTCCCGCCGCCGCGAGGTGGACAGCTTCGAGGCGTGGTACAAGGAACACGGCTACACCGTCGTGAAGCTGAAGGCCGGCGGACACGCCACGTTCGAGGGCTCCGGCGACGCCATCTGGCACCCCGGCAAGCGCCTGATCTGGGGCGGCTTCGGCTTCCGTTCCGACCCGGAAATCTTCGAGCAGGTGGCCAAAGCCTTCCACGCCCCCGTCATCCTCCTCAAGCTGGTCAACGAGCGCTTCTACCATCTCGACACCTGCTTCTGTCCGCTCACGCCCGAGGCCGTGCTCATCCACCCCGCCGCGTTCGACGCGGCCAGCCTGGAGCTGATCCTCAAGATCTTCCCCATCGTCGTCACCGCCACCGAGCACGACGCGGTGGCCAAGATGGCGTGCAACGCGGCGGTGATCGGCGGCAAGACCGCGATTTTACAGAAGGGCGCGACCACGGTGTCCAACCACATGCACGCGCTGGGCCTGGGCGTGTGCGAGGTGGACACGTCGGAGTTCATCAAGTCCGGCGGCAGCGTCTACTGCATGAAGCAGTCCCTGTTCTGATGCTCGCCGCGGCCCTGCTGCTGGCGGCGTCCGCGGCGGCCGCGCCGGAGCCGGCGGCGGTGACGCGCCTGGAAGCGCGGCTCTCGGCCAGCGCGACGGCCCGCCGCCTGTTCCTGGCCGCGGAGACCGCGCCGCGGCGCGAGGCGCACGCCTCGGGCCTGCCCTTCGCCGTGGACGAGCGCGGAGCCGCCGCGCCGGAGATCGTCGTGGACCTGGAGCGCCTTCCGGACCTTCCCCCGGGCGAGGCCGAGGCGGAGTACGCCCGCGCGCTGGCCCGCGCCGCGATCGCGGCGCCGCTGCCGTTGGTGGAGGCTGAGCAGGCGGAGCGAGTGTGGACGGCCTCGATCTTGGCGGAGCTTGCCTTGACCGACGCGGAGACGGCGCGCGCGCTGCGCGCCGCGGAGACGCGCCCGGCGTCCGGATCTCCCGTGTTGAGCGGCGCGGCCGCGTTCCTGGACCTCTTCGAGCGCTCCCCCGACGCCGCCTACTGGTCGGCGGAGCCGGGAGCGCCGCGCGGCGCCGCGCGGCTGACCGAGCTGGAGGATTTGTTCGCGCTCCACGCGGCGGATCTGCGCGCGCTGGCGGCCCCGCCCGACGGGCCCTACGGGGTCCTGGGCGGGCGGCGCTATCCGGCGGCCCTGGTGCGCGCGGCCTGGGTTTTGCGCGCGCCCGGCGCGCTGGCGCGCGCGCGGGAGGCGCTCGGCGCCTACGACGTCGTCGGCGCGGCCGCGCTGCACGACGACCTGGTCCGTTTCCGCCGGACCCCGCCCGCGCCCTGACGCGCCCTTGAAAGCGGCCGCCGGGGCGGCTATACTAAAGTCATGATTCTCAAGCGCGTGATGTCCGCCGTCGTGATCGTCCTGTTCGCCTCGGTCCTGGCCGGCGCGCCCGCGGCCGCTCAGGTCGGTGTCGCGGGCGAGTCCAAGGCCGACGCCAAGCCCGAGGCCAAGCCGAAGAAGAAGGAATCCAAAAAGGCGGCGAAGAAGAAAAAGAAGGCCAAGCCGGTCGACTCCAAATACAAGTCCCGCATCCTGGCCGAGAACACCGAGGCGACCTACCGTTTCGACGCGGACGGCAATCCCATCCGTTCGGACGCGAAGAAGAAGGCCGCGGCCAAGGCGCGCAAGTCCTCGGAGGACGACTCCGCGGTGACGCCGGCCGGCAAGGACTCCTGCTCGGCCGAGGAGCCCTGCGTGAACAAGTCCGCCGACGCGGACGCGCTCTAGCCCGGCTCCCGGGATGAGCAAGCTCGCCGCTCTGCGCTGGGTCTTTCTTCTGGCGGCGGCCGCGGGCGGGGCGCGATGCCTGCTGGGCGCGGCCACGGCGGGACGCCTGGCGTTCGCCGTGGCGTGCGCGAGCCTGTGGTTCTGGCTTTCCCGCCGGAAGGTCCTCTCCCTGGACCGCTCCGTCCTGGGAATCCCGCCCCGGCGCTGAGTCTCGGATCCTTGACAAGTAATAAGTCGCATGTATAATTATACGTAAGACTAATTATGCCCCGACCTTCCGCCCACCTCGACAAGAAGCTGGTCGCCGCCGCCCTGGTCATGCTGCCGGAGACCGGCTTCGCCGGGTTGTCCGTCCGCGAAGTCGCCCGCCGCGCGCGCGTGAACGTGGGGATGTTTCATTACCACTTCAAGACGCGCGAGGCCTTCCTCAATCGCGTGCTGACCGAGGTCTACGCCGACTTCCTGGTCACGTTCGAGGAGGCCGCCCATGGCGCGGGGACGCCGCGCGAGCGTCTGCGCCGAGTGCTGGTGGCCGTGGCGCGCTTCGCGCGCGAGCACCGCGTCTTCTACTCGCTGATGATCCGGGAGCTGATGAACGCCTCGCCGGAGATGTCCGCGTTCGCCAAGAAGAACTTCCCGCGCCACGCGTCCGTGGTCATGGGGCTGATGGAGGAGTGCCGGCGGGCGGGCGTGATCCGGCCCCTGCCCGCGCCGGGCCTGTGCATGTTCGCGATGAGCACCATGGCCATGCCCAACGTGGCCGTCACCGCGTTCGAGCGCAACGGCGTGCGCACCTTGGGCGGCAAGCCCTTCAAGGATTTCGCCGGGCACCTTCTGTCCGATGAGACCATCGAGATCCGCGCCGACATGGTGATGGCGGCGCTCGCCGTCGGAAGGAAGTCGTGAGCCGGTTCTCGGCGGTCCTGCTCGCCGCCTTCCTCTTTCCGGCCGCGGCGGCCGCCGACGCGCCGGTCTTCACGCTGAGCATGGCCGACGCGGAAGCCGCGGCGCGGGCGCATTCGCTGGAGGACAAAGCCGCCGCCGAGGACAGCGCGGCGGCGCGCTCCCGGGCCGACGCCTCCTTCGCGCCGCTGCTGCCGCGCCTGACCTTGGACGGCTATTACCGCTATCAAACCGAGGTGCCCCGTTTCTCCGTGGTTCCGGGGCAGCCGCCCCAGCCGTTCGGCTCCAACCGCGCCACCTCCATCGGCCCCACCTTGAACTGGACTCTGTGGGACGAGGGCGCGCTGCGCAAGACGTGGCGCGCTCAGGCCGCGGGCGCCCGCTCGCAAGAAGAGCAGGAGCGCCTCACGCAGACTCAGGTGACGCAGGCCTTGAGGCTTTCCTACGTCCAGGTCCAGCTCGCCCGCGAGAAGGTGCGCCTGCTCGCGGACTCGGTGACGTTGGCCGACGCGCAGTACGCCGATATCCAGAAACGCGTGCGCGCCGGCGCCGCCAGCCGCATCGACTCCCTGTCCTCCCATCAGGTGGACCTCCAGCGCCGCAAGGACTTCCTGTCGGCGCAGTCCGAGCTGGCCGCGGCGCTGCGCGAGCTGTTCCAGCTCACCGGTCTGGGCGCGGGCCTGGACCTGACCCGCCCCGTGGACGTGCGCGTGTCCACGTCCCTGCCCGCGGGGCTGCCCCAGCCGACCGTGCGCGTGGTGTTCGACAGCCTGGCCGACACCCCCGCCGCGCTCGCCGCGGCCGAGGCGGCCGCCGGCCCGTCGTCCTCCCACCCGCGGGCCCTGGCCTGGACGCGGCAGGCCGAGGCCGCGCGTCTGTCCGCGGACGCGGAGGCGGCGGCCCGCGGACCGAAGGTCCAGCTCTCGGGGGCGATCGCCTATCAGTATCCGAACGGCCCCGTCCTTCAGTCGGTGACCCAGAAGTCCGTGGGGCTCACGGCCAGCATGCCCCTGTTCGAGGGGCGGCAGTCCGCGCGGCGCGCCGAAGCGCAGCGGCGCGCGGCGGCGGCGGATGACCGGCGCCGCGATCTGGTCGTCGAGCAGCTGTCGCGCGACTGGGACAAGGCCCGGGAGGCGCTGGCGGCCCTGCGCGACCAGGCCGCGCTGGACACGACCGCCGTCGGCGAGTCCGACGAATTGGCCCGCCTGTCGTACCTCTCCTACCTGGGGGGGCGCTCGACCTACATCGAAGTGCAGACCTACGAGCTGGCCGCGCTGCAGGCGAAGGTGAACGCCGCCCAGACCCGCGCGCAGATTCTGATCCAGCTGGCCGCGCTGGCCCAATTGGCCGCGCAAGGATGAGCCCATGAAAAAACGGATGAAGATCGCCATTCCCGCGGCCGTGGTCGCGGCGCTCGTCGCCTGGAGGCTGCACTCCCGCGCGACGTTCCGCTACGCGGGCACCGTGGAGGCCACCGACGTGACCCTGTCCCCGCGCATTTCCTCGACGATCTCCACCGTCACCGTGCAGGAGGGCGACGTGGTGACGCCGGGCCAGGTCCTGGTCGAGCTGGGCTGCGAGGACCTCAAGCTGGCCGCCGACATCGCGGCGCGGGACTTCGCGCGCTCGGAACGCCTCTACAAGGAAGGCTCCACCCCCTTCGAGACCCTCGACCGCCAGCGCAACCGGCGCGACGCCGCCGCGCTGTCCGTGTCGTGGTGCCGGATCGCCTCGCCCATCCGCGGCACCGTGCTGGCCCGCCTCCACGAGCCGGGAGAGTGGGCCTCGCCGGGCGTGAACCTGCTCACGCTGGCGGATCTGGACGCGGTGTACGCGTACATCTACGTGCCGCAGACCGCCCTGTACACGCTCAAGCCCGGCCAGGAGCTCCAGGCCTTCCTGCCCGAAGCCGGGGACAAGCCGCGCGCCGCGCGCGTGGCCTTCATCCGTCCCGAGGCGGAGTTCACGCCCAAGAACGTGCAGACGCGCGAGGAGCGCACGCGCCTGGTCTTCGGCGTGAAGGTCGCGCTCGACAACGCCGACGGCGAGCTCAAGCCGGGCATGCCCGTCGAAGTGGCGCTGCCGCGCTGAGGCCCGCATGCCCGGGATCGGCATCGCCGTCGCCGGCCTGCGCAAGAAGCTGGGCGCCAATCAGGCGCTCGACGGGACCGAGTTCTCCTTTGAGCCCGGCCTCCTCCACGGCCTGATCGGCCCCGACGGCGCGGGGAAGACCACCTTGCTGCGCACTCTGATCGGCCTGCTGGCGCCGGACGCCGGCACGGTTCGCTTCGAGCGGGACGGGAAGGCGCTCGACTTCCGGGCGATCCGCGACGGCGTCGCGTACATGCCTCAACGCCAAAGCCTGTACGCCGACCTGTCCATCGGCGAACACCTGGACTTTTTCCGCGACCTGTACAGCCTGTCCGAGGACGTGTACCGCAAGCGCCGCGCGGAGCTGCTGGCCGTCACGCGCCTGGACAAGTTCCAGGACCGCGCCGCGGGCCAGCTCTCCGGCGGCATGTATAAGAAGCTGGGCCTGATGTGCGCCCTCCTGCAATCGCCGACGATCCTGCTGCTGGACGAGCCCACGAACGGCGTGGACCCCATCAGCCGCCGGGAGTTCTGGGAGCTGCTCTACCGGCTGGCGGAGGAGCACGTGACCATCGTCGTCTCCACGGCGTACATGGACGAGGCGGAGCGCTGCGCGCGCGTGCATCTGCTGGACAAGGGCCGCGCGCTGGCCGAGGGGGAGCCCCGGGAGGTTTTGGCCGCGGAGGGAGTCGAAACCTTCGACGCCCTGTTCCTCAAGCGCGAGGAGGCCGCGCGGTGACCGGCGCCTCCTCCGGCGGCCCGTGGGCGGTGGAAGCCGGCGCCCTGACCGTGCGCTTCGGCGACTTCACGGCCGTGGACGACGTCAGCTTCCGCGTGGCACCGGGGGAAATCTTCGGCTTCCTGGGCGCCAACGGCGCCGGCAAGACCACGACGATCCGCGTCCTGTGCGGCCTGCTGGTGCCCACGTCGGGCCGCGCGCGCGTGGCCGGCCTGGAGGTGGCCGACGGCCTGCAGGCCGTCAAGCACAAGGTCGGCTACATGTCCCAGCGCTTCACGTTGTACGATGATCTGAGCGTGGCGGAGAACATCGCCTTCGCCGCCGCGCTGCGCAAGATGCCGGACGCGGAGCGGGAGCGGCGCACGCGCGACCTGTTCAAGACGATCGGCTTCGACCGGCCGACCACCACCTTGGTGCGCGACCTGCCGGGCGGCTTCAAGCAGGAGCTCTCCTTGGCCGTCGCCATGCTGCATGATCCCGAGATCGTCTTCCTGGACGAGCCCACCGCGGGCGTGGCGCCGGCGGCGCGGGCCCGGTTCTGGGGCTTGATCCGGCGCATCGCGGGCACCGGGAAGACCGTGTTCGTCACCACCCATTACATGGACGAGGCCGAGCAGTGCGGGCGCATCGCGCTGATGCGCACCGGCCGCTTGATCGCGCTGGATTCGCCCGCGGGCCTGAAGGCCTCCGCGTTTCCGGAGCCGCTGTACGAGCTTCGCGCGCGCGACGGCGCCCCGGCGGACTGGACGGGCCGCCTGAAGGCCGATCCCAGCGTGATCGACCCCGAGCCGTACGGCCTGCGCTGGCACGCCGGCGTGCGCGACGTGTCCGGCTTCCGCCGCCTGCTGGCGGACCTGGGGCCGGCCGTGGAGTCGCGCCGGATCAAGCCCACCCTCGAGGACGTGTTCGTCCGCCTGGTGGAAGGAAAGGACCGGTGAGCGAGCAATTCCGCCTCAGCCGCGCCATGTCCATCGCCCGCAAGGAGGCGCGCCACATCCGCCGGGACCGGGTGACGCTCGCGGCGGCGCTGGGCATGCCCATCCTGCTGGTCTGCTTCTTCGGCTTCGTGATCGATCTCAACGTGCGCCAGGTCGGCCTGCTGGTGGCCGACGGC
>JAGWMT010000367.1 GCA_028871595.1 Elusimicrobiota bacterium | reverse complement strand
GGCGCTGTACATGTTCGTCGTCGGCCTGGAGTTCCGGACGGACCTGCTGTGGTCCAACTGGCGGAGCTCCGCGGCCGTGTCGTTGGCCGGCATCGCCGCGCCCATGGCTTTGGGCGGGCTGCTGGGGGCGCGTCTGGCGGCCGATCCGGCCTATTTCGGCGCGGGCGTCAAGGCCTGGCAGGCGATGGTCTTCACCGGCGCGGCCATGTCCATCACCGCGTTCCCCATGCTGGCGCGCATCATCGTGGAGCGCGGGCTGTCCGGCACGCGCATCGGCACCCTGTCCTTGGGCGCGGGCGCCTTCGACGACGTGGCCGCGTGGTGCCTGCTCGCGACGATCCTGGCGGTCTTCGAAGCCGACAACCGCATCGCCGTCCTGGCCCTCGCCGGCGGGGCGGCCTACGCGGCGTTCATCGCGTTCGCCGCGCGCCCGCTCGCGCGCGAGCTGACGCGGCGCTTCCCGGAGGCGTCCTTGGGGGACGCGGGTTTTTCCTCGGCGCTGATCGCGCTGATGCTGGCGGCCTGGTTCACCGACCACGTCCGTCTTTACGCGGTGTTCGGCGCGTTCCTGATGGGAATGGCCATGCCGCGGGGAGCCTTCGCCGACCGCCTCCGCGCCAAGATCGAACCGCTGACGACCGGCTTGATCGTCCCGCTGTTCTTCGCGTTCTCCGGGCTCAACACGCGCATCGGCCTGCTGGACACGCCGCGGATGTGGGCCATCGCGGGCGTCGTCCTGCTGATCGCGACGGCGGGCAAGGGGCTGGCCTGCGGGTTGGCGGCGCGCCTGAGCGGCTATCCGGCGGCCGAGTCGGCGGCGGTGGGCACCTTGATGAACTCGCGCGGCCTGATGGAGCTGATCCTGCTGAACATCGGATTGGAGCGGGGGCTGATCACGCCCACCTTGTTCACCATGATGGTTCTGATGGCGGTGGCGACGACCTTGATGGCCAGCCCGGTCTTCGAGCTGGTGCGCCCGTACCTCAGCGGCGGGGCGCGAGCCCGCGAACGGTCGCGGTCGCCAGCCCTCTGAAGTCGCGCACGGCCAGCGCCGCGTGGCGGAACTCGTCGGCGCGGTGCGAGGTGGTGACGGCCACCACGGCCATCCCGGCGCGCCGCGCGGCTTCCTCTCCCAAAAGGGAGTCCTCGAACACCACGCAGCGCCGCGGCTTGACCTTCAGCTTGTCGGCCAAGGTCAGGAAGGTCTCCGGGTCGGGCTTGCCCTTCTTGACCTCGCCGCCGTCCACCACCGCGTCGAAGCCGGCGCGCAGCTTGAGGCCGTCCAGGATGAAGGACACGTTGTCGTCCTTGGAGCCGGTGCCCAAACCCAGGCGGCCGCCCTCGGCGCGGGCCGCGGCGATGAAGCGGCGCAGGCCGGGCGCGGCGCGGCGCTTGGGGCCGTACAGCGTCCGGTAGAGCTTCTCCTTCACGTCGGCGTGGGCCGCGGCCTCGGCGGGCGGCACCGCGCGCTTGAAGTAGTAGGCCAGCACGTCGCGCGTGGGCATGCCCATGGTGTTGACCAGGAAGTCGCGCGTCTCGATCTCGATGCCTTGGCCGCGGAAGAACTCGCGCCACGCCTGGACGTGCGCGCCCATGTTGTCGCACACCACGCCGTCCATGTCGAAGAGAAATCCTCGCGCCGTTTCCACGGGAATAGGATAGCAATCCGGTATAATGAGCGCATGGTTTTGCGCGCGTTCGACGTGACCACCTGGGGTTTCTTCCGCTTCCACGGGCCCGACGCGAAGAAATTCCTCCAGGGCCTGGTGACCGCGGACATGAACGCGCTGGGGCCCGGAGTGATGCTGCCCGCCTGCGTCCTCACGCCCAAGGGCCTGCTGACGGCCGACTGCGAGCTGTACGAGGAGACGCCGGAGACCGTCCTGGCCGTCACCCGTCCGGCCGCCGCCGTCGGTTTCTTAAGCGCCTTCGACAAGAAGATCATGCTGTCGCAGTCCACGTTCAAGGCCCTGCGTTCCCAGACCGCGTGGCTGATCGCGGGCGAGGGATACTCCCGCGGTCTGCCGTGGAACCGTCTCTCCGAGCCCGCCCATCTGCTCATGGGCGTGGATCCGCCCGAGAACGCCGACTTCCTGACCGGCGAGGAATTCGAGGCGCTGCGCGTGGCGTCCGGTTTCCCGTGGTACGGCGTCGACATGGACGCGACGACCTTGCCGCTGGAGGTCCGTCAGGACGCGGCCGTCGCCATGGACAAGGGCTGCTACATGGGGCAGGAGACCGTGTCCAGATTGGTCCGCGTCGGCCACGTGAACAGGCGCCTCGTCGCGCTGGCGTTTTCCGGCGGCGCCCCGGCCGCGGGCGCGCCGTTGACGCGCGACGGCAAGACGACCGGCAAGGTCACCAGCGTCGCCGGAAACATCGGCCTGGGAATGGCGCGGATCGAGGACGAGGCCCCGGGCACGGTCCTGGACGCCGGCGGCGTCCGGGCGGAGATCGTCGCGATGCCGGCCTGGCCGGCGCCCCTGTCGGGAGAAGCTTGAGCCAAAGCGAAGACACTAAGTAATCGCGAACCTCGTCACGCGGCGCCCACTTCGCCTCAGGCGGGATCTCGGCGCGGGGATCGAGGGCGGCCTCGCGCAGTACCACGGTCAGCGCGTGATGCGTGATGGTGTGCGTGACGACGCCGATTTTCTTGCCGGGAACGGCCTTGAGCCGCCCTGCTTCCGGGAGTCCCCACAGGTTCTTGAGCAGGCGTTCCTTGTCCGTCCGCCGCCAGAGCAGGACCTTGCCTTCTTTCTCGATCCACAGACAGGTCCATGCCACCGGCGTGGGCTCGCGCCGCTTTTCCGGGAGGGGGAGTTCGTCCTGGATTCCCTTTTTGAAGGCGACGCAGAACGCGGACACGGGGCAGGCGCCGCAGGCGGGGGACTCGGGCGTGCAGACGGTGGCGCCCAATTCCATCAGCGCCTGGTTCCAGTCCCCGGGGGCGGCTTTCGGAACCAGGGGCGCGGCCCGAGCCCATATCTTCTTCACGAACGCGGGATCCTTGGCCCGCCCGCGCAGGCCGAACACGCGGGAGAACACGCGGATCACGTTGCCGTCCACCACGGCGAAC
>JAGWMT010000366.1 GCA_028871595.1 Elusimicrobiota bacterium | reverse complement strand
ACGGCTTCCGCGCGCCTTGGGACAGATAGTCGGCGATGGACTTCAGCGTGCGCAGCGTGCCCAAATGCTCGGGCTTGACCTTGGGCGCGCCGGGCAGCTTCTCCTGAACGGCGGAAAGAATCTCGACGCGCTTGATCGAATCGATGCCCAGGTCGGCTTCCAGGTCCATGTCGGGATTGATCGTCTCGGCGGGATAGCCGGTTTTTTCGGCCACGATGGCCGAAAGGACCGTCAGGACGTCCGCCATGGGCGCGGCGGACGCAACTCGCGCCGGCGCGAGTTCCGCCTTCGCGGGCGACGTGGTCATACCCTGCGACAGGTAATCGGCGATGGATTTCAGCGTGCGCAGCGTGCCCAAATGCTCGGGCTTGACCTTGGGCGCGCCGGGCAGCTTTTCCTGCACCGCGGAGAGGATTTCGACGCGCTTGATCGAATCGATGCCCAGGTCGGCTTCCAGGTCCATGTCGGGATTGATGGTCTCGGCGGGATAGCCGGTCTTCTCGGCCACGATGGCCAGCAACACGCCCGTCACGTCGGCCTTCGGCGCGGCGGCGGGAGCGGGATTCGGCGCGGGAGCGGGGATCGCGGCCGGCGCCGGGCGCGGCGCGGCGACGGCGCCGCCGCCGAGGCGAGCGGTGAGGGACTGCTGCTGCTCGACGAGAGCCTGGACCGAGCGCTGCGCCGTTTCCTGGCCCTGCAGGAACTGCAGGTGAAGCTGGGCCGTCTGCTCCTGGAGGCGGGTCAGCGCGTCGATGCTGGCCTGCGCGGCGGACAGGGCCTGGTTGAGCAGGCCGGCGTCGCCGGAGACGGGAGCCGAAACGGCGGGCGCGGCGGCCGCCGGGGCGGGCGCCGCGGACAGGGGCGCGCGGACGGGGCGAACCTTCGGCTTCGTGGAGCGGTACGGCGCGCCGGTGAGCGTGACGGACATCTTGGGTTTGGGTCGCGCGTCGCGCAGCCCTTTTTCCCCGTCCTGCCACGGAGCCAAATCCACGGCATGACCCAGCGCGGCGACTTGGGCCAAGGCGCGCGCCAGGTCGGCGGCGCCGGGCTTGCGGCCGTTGGACGCGTCCACGGCGACCGCGTTGAAGTCCTTCCCCTTCAGGGTGAGGCCGACCAGGCCGGTCATGCGGCCGCCGGCGCCGACCTCCAGGAAGGTCCGCGCGCCGTCGCGATGCATCGCGGAGATCAGTTTCACGAACTCCACGGGGTTGGCCAACTGGTTCGCCAGCAGGTCGCGGGACTTCGCGGCATCGGATGGATAGGGCTCGCCGGTGGTGTTCGCATACACCGGGACCACGGGCTTGGAGAACGGAACGTTCTTCAGCGCGGCGGCGAACGGCGCGAGCGCCTGCGTCACCAACGGGCTGTGGAAGGCGGCGGCGACGGGAAGTCGGACGCACTTGAATCCGCGCGCTCCAAGAGCCTTTTCGGCGCGCGAAACCTCGCCGGTCGAGCCGGAAACGACGTTCTGCTCCGGCGCGTTGCGGTTCGCCACGACCAAGTCGAATTTCTCTTCCGCTATGACTTTCTCGATCTCCCCCAACGGCGCCATCACCGCGAGCATCGTTCCCAGGTCGCCCTTGCCGGCGGCCATCAGGCGGCCGCGCAGGCCGGACAGTTCATGGAGGGTGTTCTCATCGTAGCGCCCGGCGGCGTGCAGCGCGACCAGCTCGCCATAAGAGTGTCCCGCGAAAGCGTCGGGCTTCACGCCGAAGGATTCGAGCACGCGCAACGCGCCGAGCGCGACGGCGCCCAAGGCGGGCTGGGCCACGTCGGTCGCGCGCAGCGATTTTTCCTGCGCCTCTTTTTGGTCGGGCTTCCAGGCGGGCCGAGGGAAGATCATCTCGGTCAACGACGAAGCGCCTTCAAACGACTTGCCGGCGTTCTCCAACGTCTTGAACGCTTCCGGGAACTGGCAGATGAGATCGCGGCCCATGCCGACGTACTGCGCGCCCTGTCCGGGGAAAAGGACGGCGAGTTTTCCCGGCTCGCCGGAGCCGAAGAAGATGCCTTCGGAGGACGACCAATTGTTCTTTCCGGCGCTGGAAGAAAGCAGCGACGAGGCTTTGGCGATCAACGAACCGAAGTCGGACGACTTTTCCGCGACGATCAGCAAACGGAACGAAGAGCGCGACTCGAAGGAAGCACGGCTCTTCACCGCGGCCGAACGAATCTCGTCCCATGAACCTAATGTTTTCAGCGATTCGACCCGTGACGAGAGCTCCGTCGTCGTTTTGGCCGACACTGAGATGATCTCCACATCGGCATCCCAATCCGTTTCCGTTTTCTCGGACCCGTGCTCCTCGAGCACCGCATGGAAATTGGTTCCGCCGAAACCCAATGCCGAGCACGCCGCCCGGCGCGGATGCCCTTCGGGCGAGGGCCAAGGGCGCTTCTCCAAACTCAGGTACAACGGAGAGTTCTCCAATACCTTCAAAGGCTCGGTGACCTTGATCGTCGGAGGCAAGACCTTGTGATGCAGAGCCATGACCGTCTTCACCAGGGCGGCGGAACCCGCCGCGGCCTTGGTATGACCGATCTGGGATTTCACCGACCCGAGCGCGGCCCACGTTCCGTCCTTCTTCGCCTCCCGGAAAACGCCGCTGAGAGCGGTCACCTCGATTCCATCGCCGACCGTCGTGCCGGTCCCATGGGCCTCGACCAATTCGATGGTGTCCGGAGAGACTCCGGCGACGCGGTAGGCCTCCTTTAACGCGCGCGTCTGGCCGTCGGCGCTGGGGGCGTAGATGGACTTCCCGCGTCCGTCCGAGGACGAGCCGATGCCGCGGATCACGGCGTAGATCCGGTCGCCGTCCCTCTCCGCGTCGGCCAGGCGCTTCAGGACGACCATGCCCACGCCCTCGCCCAAGGTGGTGCCGTCGGCGGTCGAATCGAACGGCTTGGCGCTGCCGCCGACGGACAAGGCGGGCGTCTTGGTGAAGCACGTGTACATGAAGATGTCGTTGAAGGTGTCCACTCCGCCGGTGATCACCATGCTGGCGCGTCCGGCCTGCAGTTCCAGGCAGGCCATGTGCGCGGCGGACAGCGAGGAGCCGCATGCCGCGTCCACGACGCAGTTCGTGCCCCCC
>JAGWMT010000365.1 GCA_028871595.1 Elusimicrobiota bacterium | reverse complement strand
AGATAATCGCCGTAATACACCGGCTTGCGCGCGCTCATCGCGCGCCCCGCTTGGCCACGGCCTTCAGGGACGCGTCCAGGTCCTTGACGATGTCCACCGGGCTTTCCAGGCCGATGGAGAGGCGGATGCCGCCGTGCTCGCGCATGGGTCCCACGCCCGCGTAGGCGGAGTGCGTCATCGCCGAGGGCATCTCGATCAAGGTCTTCGTGTGGCCCAGGCTGACCGCCAAGGTCACGCAGTAGGCGTGCTTGGCCAGGTGGTCGATGAACTGGATTCCCGACGCCTTCTTCTCGTGCAGGCGGAAGAAGATCATGTTGCCGGGAGCGAAGCCGCCGTCGAAATCGCGCATCTGCTTGAGCGCCAGCGCGCGCTGCGGGAAAGAGTCCAGCCCCGGGTAGCGGCACTCCGCCACCAGCGGGTGCTGGGCCAGGAACTGCGCGACCTGCAGCGCGGAGTACTGCTGGCGCTTGATGCGCAGCGGGATGGTGGGCACGCCGTACACCAGGATGTTCCAGGCCGCCTTCGGGGACAGGATGCCGCCGAAGTCCTTGCGGTAGCCCATCACCGCCGGGAAGTCCTCCTTGACGCCGCAGACCGCCCCGCCGATCTCCGTGCCGAACCCGCCGATGTTCTTGGTCAGCGAGTGCACGGCCACGTCGATGCCGTGCTCCATGGGGCGCTGGCCGAACGGCGTGGCGAAGGTGTTGTCGATCACGGTGCGCACCGCGCGCTTGCGGCCCTTCGACGCCTTGCCCGCCAATTCGGCGATGGAGCGCAGGTCCACCAGGTCCAAGGTCGGGTTCACCGGGGACTCGAAGTACAGGATGCGGGTCTTCTTCGTGATCGCCCGGGCCACCGCTTTCGCGTCGGTGAAGTCCACGCGCTTGACCTTGATCCCCTGCTTCGGGTACCAGTTGGTCAGCAGGGAGTGCGTGCAGCCGTACAGCAAGGTGTGAGCGATGACCTCGTCGCCGGCCTCAAGCAAAGCGCCCATCGCCGCCGAGATCGCCGCCATGCCCGACGCGAAGGTCAGGCAGAAATCCGCGCCCTCCATGGAGGCCAACTGACTTTCCAGGAGGCCGCGCGTGGGCTCGTCCAGGCGGTCGTAGATGTACACCGGGGCCTCGGAGCCCTCGGCCGCGTAAGCGCCGAACTCGGTGAAGCCGCGCGCGCCGCGCTTGACCGATTCCAGCCGAAACGTGGTGGACGCCGTCAGGGGCGGCACCACGTGATGGGAGTAGTCCCAACGCCCGGTCCGCGCCGCGCCGTGAACGATGCGCGTCGTCTTCTTGTAGCCGTCGGCTGTTTTCGGCATGGAAATTCTCCTAGTTGACGACGCGCCGCGCCTTCAGGTAGCGCTTGCGGTAATAATCGCTGTACAGGCTCTCCATGCGCACGCCCTCGCCCGGATTGGCCTGATGGATGAAGACGCCGTTGTTGACGTAAATCGCCACGTGGCCCACCTTCCGCCCGCCTTTCGAGCCGGAGAAGAACAGCAGGTCGCCCATGCGCAGGTCCGCCGACGAGGAGACCGGCGCGCCCAGCTCCGACATCGCCGCCGAGGTGCGCGGCAGGCGCACGCCGTGCTCGCGGAACACCCGGCCCACGAAATCCGAGCAGTCCTTCGGTGTCGGCCGCCCTTTCTCCTCCTCCGGCAGGTACGAGCGCGCGGTGCGGATCAGGGCCTTGCCCAGCTCCGTCGCCGGAGGATGCGGATGCCGGACCGGGGGCGTGCGGCAGGCCGTCATCGCGGCCAATACGGCGAGAACCGGAAGCGCCTTCAGCGCGTGTCTCGTCATCGCGCGCATGATACCAATTCACCCCCGGGGCGTTCCCGGAAGCATGACATGCCTGGCATCGGTAGGCCTATTAGACCAACCTCTCTGGGTCCTCCGTCCCTGTATGGGTTCCCGGGTCGCGGCTATACTTCCAAAAGATGAGGAATATCCTCCTCGCCGCGCTGATGTCCACGGCTCTCCTCGCCGCGCCCGCGCGCGCCGTGGACACGGCGATGTTCAACGCCGTCGCCTCCCAGATTCCCGTTCCCCAACCGGACAAATACGACGAGCGCGCCATCCTGGCCGCGCTGCTGGCCCGCCCCGACGTGGCCGCGGAGTTCGAGACCGACGGCAAGGCCGCCCTGTCGGACCCCCAGCTCAAGCCCTTGATGATCGCCAAGTGGCGCGGGCGCGCCGCCGCGTACGCCACCACCCAGGCCAACCGCCCGGGCGCCGACGTGTCCAAGACCTACCACAACTGGAAGGAGGTCCTGGGACCGGAAGGCTACGCCTACACCCGCCAGCGCCTGCTCTCCATGACGAAGGACAACGCCGACAAGCTGATCGGCTACCTGGGCACGCTCGACAAGAAGCTCCAGGAGAACAATTTCAAGATCGACGACAGCTTCTTCGGCATGTCGGGCAAGATCGTCAACGGCATCCTGGACGCCTACCGCAAGGACCTGGGGCAGTACCTGGCCACGGCCGAGGCCCAGTCCGCGCGGAACGCGGTCGCCGCCTCGGCGCAGCAGTTGGCGGCCGGCATCACGGCCAAAAACGCCGTGGCCTCCGTTCCGGCGACACGTCCCACGAAGCCGGTGCCCGCCCCCGCCAAACCGCCGGTGAAGACGCCGCCGGTCGCTCCGAACGGCGGCTCGGTGGTGGTCACCAACCCCTCGGGAGGCGCTCTGAACCAGGCCCGCGGCGCGGCCCAAGCCGGACAGAACAACGGCCAGGTTTTCGACGGCGGCGGCGCCTCCGGCTCGCCCACGGGCGGCTCCGCGGTGGTCGTGCCGCCCACGTCCGGCGCCGCGGCCGGAACCCCCTTGGCTTCGCCGGCGCCGGGACCCAAGGCTCCCGTGGTGGGAGACGTTCCCTCTCCGACCGACGACTTGGACGCGCGCGTCGCGCAGGCCAGCGCCAGCGGCCGCCCCCCGTACGCGGGCAAGGCCGACCTGTACGCCGCCGGCGGCGGCGGGCTCCTGGGCGGCTTGATCGGCTTCTTCCTGGGCGGCCCCATCGGCGCCTTGGTCGGCGCGGCCATCGGCGGCCTGGCCGGGCATTTTCTGGCCAAGAAGCTGTTCCAGTAAGGCCCCGTCCTGGTAGAATGAAGG
>JAGWMT010000364.1 GCA_028871595.1 Elusimicrobiota bacterium | reverse complement strand
CCCAAAGCGGAGCAGGAACGAATCTTCGAGAAATTCGCGCAGATCGCCTCTGGAGAGTCGCACGTGGGCGGCACGGGCCTGGGCTTGTCGATCGCGAAGGCTCTGGTGCACCTTCAGAAGGGAAAGATGTGGGTTGAGAGCGAGCCGGGCGCCGGAGCCACGTTCTTATTCACCTTGCCCGTGTTCGCGGCGCAGGCGGTCGAGGCCATGTCGGTGCGCACGAAGCCGGCGGCGGTCGACGTCCGCCCCTGGTGGAAGCGCCTGCTCGGCCTCAAGTAAAGCGTCCGGCCCGGGTGAAGACGGCGGCGGCGACGTCGGCGGCCCCCGCCCGGCGCAGGGCCAGCGCGCACTCCTCCAAAGTCGTCGCGCTGGCGCAGACATCGTCGATGAGGATGAGCCGTTTGCCTTCCGCCGAAGGCCCGCCGGCGCGGACCGAGAAGGCGCCGGACAATTCGGTCCGCCGCTCCGTCCGGCGCAAACTCCAAGTCGGTCGGGACCCGAGCCGGCGCTCGAGAAGTCCCTGCAGCGGCAGGCCCGACGCCGCGCCCAATTCACGAGCCAGGAGCTCCGCCTGGTTGTACCCGCGTTCCCGTTCCCGGCGCGGATGCAGCGGGACCGGGACCAGCGCGTCGAATCCCGATAATTCCGAATAAAGGGCGACCGCTTTCGCCAAAAGTCCGCCGGCGGCGCGCGCCGCCGAGGGCGAGCCGCGAAATTTGAAGGCGTGCACCAGCGACGCGGCGGGTCCCCGGTGAGCCGCGGCCGCGCGGATGAGGCGGCAGGCGAAAAGCCGCCCGGCGCACGCCCCGCAGAAGTCCCTCCGCGCGCCCAGCGCCGCGGCGCAACGAACGCAGGCCGGTCGCGGAGGCGGGGGAATGGCGTCCGCGCAGGCCGCGCACAGAGGGCCCGCCTCCCCGAACGGAAGGTCGCCCCGGCAATGGGCGCACGCCCGGGGAAGGAGCACGTGCAGAACGCCTTCCAGCAAAATGTCCACCTTACCCTACGAACCGGCCCCCGAAAAAGTTCCATCGGCCGCGCCCGGGCGTAAGGTTCACGGGGGGCCTTTGGTATCATGGAGGCATGCGACGATCCGGGTTCGCGACTCTGGCGTTGGCCGGTCTGGCGGCCCTGTGCGTCGCCGCGCTGGCCGCCTCCGCGTTGGCGGTGATGATCCTGGCCGGCTGGTGGCGCTACCACGACAATGAGCACAAAATCGTGGAAAAGATGGACCAGTACTACCTCAATCTCACGGTCCCCGGGCGCGAGGAGTACCTTCTGGAAAGCGACGAGGTGTTCGAGGTCCCTTACATGGCCTCTAAGCTGGCCGTCGCGGCGACGCCGACGCGCATCCTGGATTCGAAGGACCGGCTGATCGCCGAATTCTCCGTCGAGAAGGGCCAGTACGTTCGCTCCCCGGACGATCTCCCCGCGTATTTAAAGAAAGCCCTCGTCGCCAGCGAGGACGCCCATTTTTACTCTCACCACGGCGTGGACTGGAAGGCGACGGCGCGCGCGGTCGCCGTCACCTTGCTGAAGGTTCGTCGCCAGCAGGGCGGAAGCACCTTGACCCAGCAATTGGCCAAGCAGATGTTCACCACGCGCAAGAAGACCATCGGGCGCAAGATCTTCGAGTATTTCTGCGCGCGCAAGCTGGAGGAGAAGTACACGAAGGATCAGATCCTCCTCATGTACCTCAATTTCGCCTATTTCGGCCACGCTTGCTTCGGGGTGGAATCCGCCGCGCGCTATTATTTCGGCAAGCCGGCCTCGGCCCTGGACGTCGGCGAGGCCGCCATGCTGGTGGGCATCATACCGAACCCCAAGAGGTACTCCCCGTTGGACAACCCCGAGCTGGCGAAGGCCCGGCTTCGTACCGTGCTCAAGCGCATGGTCAGGAATGGCTACATCCCCGACTCCGGCGTGGATCGCATCGAGAGGGACTTCTGGGATTCATTCCGCCGCCGCCTGAAGACCCCGGAGATTTCCTTCTGGCGGACGCGCGTCAACGAGGCGCCCTACGTCGTCGAGTTCGTGCGGCGGCAGATGCTCAAGAGCCTGACCAAGGAGCGCCTGCTCCGCGGCGGCCTGACCATCCGCACCACCTTCGACCTGGACGCGCAGAAGGCCGCGCAAGACGCGCTTGCCGAAGGCCTGGCCAAGGAGAACGCGCCCGACGCGCAGGCCGACGAGGACGGCGAGCCGGCCGGCAAGGACGAGCCCGTCGAGGGGGCGCTGGCGGCTTTGCGCCCGGCGGACGGCTCGCTTTCGGCGTTGGTCGGCGGCTCCGGGTTCTCTTTTCAGAACCAGTTGGACCGCGCCAGCGACGGCCGCCGGCTGATGGGTTCCTCGGTGAAGCCGTACGTCTACGCGGTCGCCTTCCAGAGCGGTAAGGCCACCCCGGAGACGCATTACCAGGACGCCCCGATCTCCTTCCCGGTCGCAGGCGGCAAGCGTTGGTCTCCGCGCAATTACGGCAACAAGTACTTCGGCGATGTCCGTCTGGATTTCGCCCTTTGGAAGTCGTTGAACTCGGTCGCGATCAGGCTTCTGCGGGACGTGGACATCGACGCCGTGCGCCGGGCCTTGGCCTTGGCGACCGGCATCCCGCTCGACCGCTGGCCGCGCAACCTGACCCTGGCGCTGGGCACCGCGGACGTGGCGCCCGTCCAGATGGCGCAGGCCTTCGCGGTGTTCGCCAACGGCGGGCACGCGGTGCGCCCCTGGTGGCTGCGCGGTGTCGAGGATCGCGACGGGAAGCTCCTGATCCCCGGACAGGCGCCGACGGAGCCGGGGCCCGTGGTGTTCACCTCCACGACCTGCCGGACGATGACCGAGGTGATGCGGGGCGTCCTCGGCCCGGAGGGATCCGCCGGGCGCCAGGCCAAGCGCCTGGGCTTCAACATCCCCGCCGCGGGAAAATCCGGCACCACGAACGATTACCGCGACGCCTGGTTCTCCGGCTTCACCCCCGACCTGGCCGTCGCCGTCTGGATCGGCCACGACGACGGCGTCCCCATGTCCCCCGGCAAGGCCGGCGGCGCCATCTCCGCCCCCGTCTGGATGAAGTTCCTCAAAACCGTCTACCTCTCCCGCCCAACAAAAGATTTTTAAGG